>NZNW01000150.1 GCA_002695065.1 Salinicola sp.
GTACCGGCCGACTTCGCCGGCACCAGTCTCGGTGAACTGCTCGCGCTGGGGTTCGTCAACTACAACGACGGCAATACCAACGCGAGCCTCCTGCTGAAGAGCAACTTCGGCAGCGAATTCCGCAGCATGAGCCATTTCCCGCGCCAGGGTTTCACCAATGAAGTGGGGCAGGTTCTGGACGCGGTGGCCAGGGGGCTGGGATTCACGGTGGTGTCGCGCCCGGTGCTGGAAACCTCTCCATGGCAGCGCCAGGTCAAGGAGGTCACGCTGTCGAAACCGGTCTATGAAACGTTGCATCTGGTATCGCGAACGGACGTCGAACTGCCCAAGCGTTACCGCCAGTTGCTGGAGTCCTTTCGCCAGCAGCGGCTCAATTCGCTTTATGGCTATAGTGAACTGCCCGCCATGGAACCCAACTAGGGGCCGTCTGAAAACTGCCCGTGCTTGTCCATACGGCGTTAAAATCAGTCTCACTGAACCATATCTGTCCATTCCGGAACGACAACGGCCGCTCGATGAGCGGCCGTTGTCGTCGGGTCCTCTCCACGCTTCAGAGAGCCTCTCGATAGGCCTCGATCGGTGGGCAGCTGCAGATCAGGTTGCGGTCACCGAAGACGTTGTCGACCCGATTAACCGCCGGCCAATATTTGGCTTCGCGCACGGCATCGGTCGGGAACGCCGCCCGCTCCCGGGAGTAGGGGCGATTCCAGTTCTCCTCGGTGACGTCCGCCATGGTGTGCGGTGCCAATACCAGAGGGTTGGCGTCCTTCGGCCATTCGCCGGATTCGACCCTGGCGATCTCTTCACGAATCGCGATCATCGCGTCGCAGAAGCGATCGATCTCATAGCGCGACTCGGATTCGGTGGGCTCCACCATCAGCGTACCCGCCACCGGGAACGACATCGTCGGGGCGTGGAAGCCGTAGTCCATCAGGCGCTTGGCAATGTCTTCCTCGCTGATGCCGGAGGCGGCCTTGAGCGGTCGCACATCGAGAATGCACTCGTGCGCCACCGTGCCGTTGGCACCCTGGTAGAGAACCGGGTAGTGCGCTTCCAGGCGCTTGGCGATGTAGTTGGCATTGAGAATGGCCAGCTCGGTCGCTTCGCGCAGGCCGCGAGCCCCCATCATCTTGATGTAGGCCCATGAGATCGGCAGGATCGAGGCGCTGCCGAAGGCTGCCGCCGACACCGCGCTGGAACCCGTCTCGATGCCTTCCTGCGGGGTCATGACATGATTGGGCAGGTGGGGCGCCAGGTGTGCCTTGACGCCGATCGGACCCATGCCGGGGCCGCCGCCGCCATGAGGAATGCAGAAGGTCTTGTGCAGGTTGAGGTGCGAGACGTCACCGCCGTAGTCACCGGGACGGCAGAGCCCGACCTGGGCGTTCATGTTGGCCCCGTCGATGTAGACCTGCCCGCCGTTGTCGTGGACGACCCGGCAGGCGTCACGAATGTTCTCCTCGAACACGCCGTGGGTCGATGGGTAGGTGAGCATGATCGCCGACAGATTGGCGCTGTGTTTCGTCGCCTTGGCTTCGAGGTCCGCCATGTCGATATTGCCATCGCGATCGCACTCGACGACGACCACCTTCATCTGGGCCATGGCCGCTGAGGCAGGGTTGGTGCCGTGCGCTGAGCTCGGGATCAGGCAGATATCGCGGTGGCCCTCGCTCACGGCGGCCTGATACCGCCGAATCGCGACCAGGCCCGCGTATTCGCCCTGGGCGCCGGAGTTCGGCTGCATCGATATGCTGTCGTAGCCGGTGATCTCGATCAGGAAATCGCTCAGCTCGGTGATCATCTGACGGTAGCCGGTCGCTTGCGCCGCGGGGGCGAAAGGATGGATGTTGGCAAATTCGGGCCAGGTGATCGGTATCATCTCGCTGGTGGCGTTCAGCTTCATGGTGCAGGAACCCAGCGGAATCATCGCGTGGGCCAGCGAGAGATCGCGGTTTTCCAGGCGCTTGAGGTAGCGCAGCATCTCGGTCTCGCTGCGGAAACGCTGGAAGTTGGGATGTTGTAGAAAGTCGCTCTGGCGGCGGTAGGCAGCGGGGATTCCGCTGGCGCTTCGTTCCACGGCCTGATGGTCGAGCTCGCTGACGGAGAGGCCGTGCTCCTCGCCGATCAGCACATCGAAGAGTTCCGCCAGATCGGCGGCGGTGGTGGTCTCGTTGAGGCTGACCCCGACTTCACCGTCGGTGGGATAGCGCAGGTTGATCTCGCGGGTCAGCGCGCGGCCCTGGATCCGGTGGCTGTCGACACCGGACAGCGTCAGCGTGTCGAACCAGCTGTCGTGCTTGAGTGCGATTCCATGCTGCTTCAGGCCCAGCGCGAGCAGGGTCGTGAGGCGGTGAATGCGGCCGGCGATGGTCTGCAGCCCCTCGGCACCATGATAGGTCGCATAGAAGCCGGCGATATTCGCCAGTAGCGCCTGCGCGGTGCAGATGTTGGAGGTCGCCTTCTCGCGACGGATGTGCTGCTCGCGGGTCTGCATCGCCATGCGCAGCGCCGGGCGTCCGCGGCTGTCCTTGGAAACGCCGATCACCCGGCCGGGCAAAGAGCGCTTGAGGCCCTCGCTGGCGGCGAAGAACGCCGCGTGGGGGCCGCCATAGCCCATCGGGACACCGAAACGCTGCGAGTTGCCCAGCACGATATCCACGCCCATGGCGCCGGGCTCCTTCAGCATGACCAGGCTCATCAGGTCCGCCGCGACGCAGGTCATGACCTGGCGCGAGCGTGCCTCGGCGACGATGTTTTCGATATCGCCGACCTCACCGTCGACACCGGGGTACTGCAGCAGCGCACCGAAGACGTCCTCCTGTGCAAGCTGGCTCGCGGGTGCCACGACCAGTTCGAATCCGAGATAGGCCGCCCGGGTGCGGAGCACATCCAGGGTCTGGGGCAGCACGCTGTCGGAGACGAAGAAACGCTGGCTCTTCTGCTTCTTGTTGGCGCGCCGGCAGAGCGCCATGGCTTCCGCCGCCGCCGTGGCCTCATCGAGTAGCGATGCGTTGGCGATCGCCATGCCGGTCAGATCCATCACCATCTGCTGGAAATTGAGCAGCCCCTCCAGGCGACCTTGGGCAATCTCGGGCTGGTACGGCGTATAGGCCGTGTACCAACCGGGATTTTCCAGCACGTTGCGCTGAATGACAGCCGGCAGGTGCGTCGGGTAGTACCCCTGACCGATGTAACTCTTGAAAACCTTGTTCTGGCGAGCCAGACCCCGCAGATAATCCAACGCCTCCGATTCGCCGCGCGGGCCGTCCAGATCCAGTTCGCCGTCGAGCCGGATTCCCTTGGGAATGGTGCGGTCGATCAGCGTCTCCAGCGATGGCATGTCGAGTGCTTTGAGCATCTCGACGACATCGAGAGGATTCGGGCCGTTGTGACGCTGAATGAAATCTGCGTGATTGGCCAGGTCAGTCAGGGGGCGAGTCTCGGTGGGCATGATCTATCCGGCGAGGTTGGCGGAAAAGGGCGGCCGTTCGACGTTGGTGGCGGCGAACGGCCGAGCTGGTAAGGATGAGGCGGCGATCAGTCGTCCTGATCTTCCTCGGCGGCAACCAGTTCGCGATAGGCTTCCGCCGACATCAGCGATTCCAGGTCGCCCTGGTCGGTCAATTGCAGCTTGAGAATCCAGCCGTCGCCGTAGGGGGAATCGTTGACGGTTTCCGGCGCATCCTCCAGCGACTCGTTGACTTCGACGATCTCTCCCGCCAGGGGGGAGTAGAGGTCGGACGCGGCCTTTACCGACTCGATGACGCCAAACTCGTCGCCGGCGTCCAGCTCCCGCCCGGGTTCCGGAAGTTCAACGAAGACCACGTCACCGAGGGCTTCCTGCGCATGATCCGTGATACCGACGGTCACGGTGCCATCGCCGTTATCCAGCACCCATTCGTGGCTATCGGTGTACAGCAGGTTGTTGGGGATATCGCTCATGGGAGTTTCCTATACGAAACAGTTTTCGATACGGGGAATTTTGGCGAGCATTATGCACGAATGCGAGATCGATTGGCATAGTCTCGAGCGTCTCCGGCGCAGCTTTGCGCGGATCGCGCTACTAGGTTGAGCCCAGATCCACAAAACGTCCAGTTTAAGCGGGCGATCTTCGCCGAGCCGCGGCGTACGCGCCGTCGGCGCCGGTCGTTTCATGGCCGGCCGCTGGTACGGGGCACCGCTGCGCTAGGCACGGACATCCATGATGGCCGGAGGGAGAAAAGTTTCCTATTGGAAACACCAAAGGCTTTTCGCTAAGGTGTAACGCCCCGCCACGGAAGCTGTGGCGACGGTTTCTGGATGAATGCTTTGGAATAATTGTTAACGCGTAGTTGAATCCTCTATTGTTGCCACGCTTTGACTTGTCAATGATCGATCGTGGCGACGGCTGGCCGTTCGGGCCCGTTCGACAGCAACAACAACGTGATAATGGAGGTCGACGTGGATCAACTTAATGCGGTGTTCAGTGCCATCAATGGTGTCGTCTGGGGGCCATTGATGCTGATTCTGCTGTTTGGGGTCGGTATCTATCTGCAGGTAGGGCTCAAATTGATGCCCATCCGCAAGTTGGGGCTCGGTTTCAGCCTGCTGTGGCGTGGGCGTCGCAGTGAAGCCGACAGTCGTGACGAGGGCGAGATATCACCGTTCAACGCGCTGATGACTGCGCTCTCCGCGACCATCGGTACCGGCAATATCGCGGGCGTCGCCACCGCCATTGCGCTCGGTGGCCCGGGGGCGGTGTTCTGGATGTGGCTGACGGCCCTGGTGGGGATGGCGACCAAGTTCGCCGAAGCCGTGCTGGCCGTCCGGTATCGCGAGACCGATTCCACCGGCAATCATGTCGGCGGCCCGATGTATTACATCCGTAACGGACTCGGCAAGCGGTGGGCCTGGTTGGGCGGACTGTTCGCGTTCTTTGGTGCGGTGGCGGCCTTCGGCATCGGCAATACCGTTCAATCCAATTCCGTTGCGGATGCATTGACGACCTCGTTCGGGGTACCGGCCTGGCTGACCGGCGTGATCATCATGGTGCTGGCCGGCGCGGTGATTCTGGGGGGGATCAAGCGTATCTCCCGCGTCGCCGGGAAGCTGGTGCCGTTGATGGCCGTTGCCTATTTTGCAGCCGGCGTGGTGGTCCTGGTGCTGAACGCCGACCAGATCGGTAACGCATTGGGCACGATCTTCTCCCACGCCTTCCAGCCGATTGCCGCCAGCGGTGGCTTCGCCGGCGCGGCGGTGGCGGCGGCGATCCGTTTTGGCGTCGCTCGTGGGATCTTCTCCAACGAAGCCGGCCTGGGCAGTGCGCCCATCGCCCACGCCGCGGCGCAGACGCGCAATCCGGTCCGCCAGGGTCTGATCGCCATGCTGGGCACCTTCATCGACACGCTGGTGGTCTGCACCATGACCGCGCTGGTGATCCTGACCTCGACCCACTGGCTCGATGGCGAGAGTGGCGCGGCGTTGACCTCGCTCTCCTTCGACAGCGCCTTGCCCGGTATCGGACAGCATATCGTTGCGATCGCGCTGTCGATATTCGCCTTCACCACGATTCTGGGCTGGTCGTTCTACGGCGAGAAGTGCTTCCAGTATCTGTTCGGCGATCGGACGATTCTGCTCTATCGCATACTGTTCGTGCTGGCGGTGCCGGTGGGCGCCATGGCGAAGCTGGACTTCATCTGGCTGGTGGCGGACACCTTCAATGCGATGATGGCCATCCCCAACCTGATCGCCCTGGCGCTGCTGTCGCCGGTGGTATTCAAGCTGACCCGGGATCACTTCGCCGGCAAGACGGTCCTGCCGGGAGAAGCGCTGGAAGATCACGACCCCAAAGCGTAACGTTTTTCTATCCGCCCTGATCTGGAGACATCCATGTCCGACATGAAACAGACCCCGCTGTTCGCGCTGCATCAAGAGCTCGGTGGCAAGATGGTGCCTTTCGCCGGATACAGCATGCCCGTGCAGTATCCCCTGGGTGTCAAGAAGGAGCACGAACACACGCGCCGGGCCTGTGGGCTGTTCGATGTCTCCCACATGGGCCAGGTGGCGGTGACCGGGCCCACTCCCGCGAAGGCGATGGAGACCCTGGTTACCGCCGATGTCGTCGGGCTGCCGGAGGGAGGGCAGCGCTACGCGCTGTTTACCAACAGCGAAGGTGGCATCCTGGACGACCTGATGATCGTCAATCAGGGCGACTGGCTCTACGTGGTGGTGAACGCCGCGTGCAAGGATCAGGACCTCGCCTTGATGCGCATCGGGCTCGGCGCGGATCACGATGTCGAGGTTCTGGACCGGGGGCTGCTGGCACTGCAGGGGCCCGATGCCGCCATCGTCATGCAGCGCCTCTGTCCGGCGGCTTGCGATCTGGTCTTCATGCAGCACGGGCGGTTCGAGGTCATGGGCAGCGAGATCTGGGTAAGCAGAAGCGGGTATACCGGCGAAGACGGGTTCGAGATATCGGTGCCGTCCGAGGCGAGCGAAGCGCTGGCACGCTGGTTTGTCGATCAGCCCGAGGTCGAGCCGATCGGTCTGGGGGCACGGGATTCGCTGCGCCTCGAGGCGGGGCTCTGCCTCTACGGGCACGATATCGACACCACCACCACGCCTGTCGAGGCGAGCCTCTCCTGGGCGGTGGGCAAATCCCGGCGCGTCGGGGGAGAGCGGGAAGCTGGCTTCCCGGGGGCGGACAGGGTCCTGCATCAACTGCAGGCCAAGGATCATCGCCGTCGCCGTGTCGGCTTGCTTGGAGAAGGCAGAGCGCCGGTCCGGGAGGGGGTCGAACTGTTCGACGCGGACGACCGGATGGTTGGGCAAGTCACCTCGGGCAGTTTCGGGCCCAGCGTTGGCGCGCCCGTCGCCATGGCCTACGTCGTGGTGGAAGCCGCCGAGAAAGGCACTACGCTCTACGCCGATGTCCGCGGCAAGCGACTGCCGATGGTGATCAGTCCGATGCCTTTCGTGCCAGCCAACTATTATCGCGGCTGATTCGCTTAAAAGGCGGTGTCTCTCAAGTTTATACCGTTATCTTTCATGCCTCCCGAACAGGGAGGCATTTTTGGTTTCAGCACCCCTGCGCAGTACTCCAGAGAAGCCCTAGAGGATTCGACGAAAGGTCAGGTTGATGCGAACGCCGTCGATCGAACGCGGTGCCAGCGCATGTTGCCATCGGGATTGAGCACCGGGACCCATCAGCAGGAGGCTGCCGTGCGGTAGCCAGACGTTGAAGGCGTGACGTGGCCTACCCGTTTTCTCCCGAAAGCGAAGAGGGCGCTCACTGCCCATCGAAAGCGAGGCGACGACGGGATTTTCACCCAGCTCGGGCTCGTCGTCGCTGTGCCACCCCATTCTTTGCTCGCCGCTCTCGTAGCGGTTCAGCAGGACGCTGTTGAAATCGGCGTGAGGTAGATCGACTGCCTGCAGCGCACTTCGCACTCGGTCTCGCAAATCCTCTACCAGCGGATGCCAAGGCCGGGGTTCGAGAGTCCGGCCGGAGTAGCGATAGCTCGCGCCGTCATCCCCCATCCAGCATTGGGAGCGGGGAATGACATGTCGTTTGCCGTAGAGCGACAGCGTCGGCGAAGACCATGGGATCTCCTGCTCGAGCACCCGTTGAATGGCGGAGGCTTCGGCGGCGGCAACGAAATCGGGAAGCAGCATCAGCGCCGGGGAGGCGGCGATGGATTGCCAGCGGGTACTGTGGGGCATGCAGACGACGCTTCAGCTCCAGACCATCAGCGCCAGCAGGCTGCTGCACCAGGCGAGACCGGCGCCGATCAGCGCTCCCACGATCACGTCACTGACGTAATGAAGCCCCAGCACCACCCGGGAGATGGCGATCAGGCCGGCGAGAGGCAGGACCACGGGTAGCAACTGCGGACTGCTCGCGGCTGTCAGGCTGGTGAACATGACCGCGTGCAGGGTGTGGCCGCTGGGGAAACTGTAGCGGTCCACGGGGGGCATCGTGCAGCGGATCGTGGTGAAGGTGATGTAGGGGCGCTCGCGGCAGAGGCGAGTCTTGAGCAGACGGTAGAGCAGGGCGGCGACACTGGCCGTCAGGCCCCACTGAATGGCGAGCAACCAGCCCTGATAACCGTGCAGCAGGGGTTGCAGCAATGCCAGAAACGCCCAGGCAGGCCAGTCCCCCAATCTGCTGACGCAGCGAAAAAGCCAGAGTGTCGGGGCGTGGCGAGACAGTTCCGCCAGACGGTGGCTGAGCCGACTTTCGAAGCGGTCCAGTCGTTCAAACGTGAGACGTTGAGTGCGTGGCGGCATGTTGGGTCCCCTGGACTTGAATCAGCTGCGCAAGAAAGCGATCGCCAATGTGGCTCCAGCTCAGGCTGGAGACGCGCTGGTGTGCCTGACGGCCCAACCGGGCATATAGCGCGGGCTGTCGGCACAGCTCGCTGGCGGCCTGGACGAAGCCCTGGGAATCTCCCGGCGGCACCAGGCGGCCGTTGACGTTGTCGGTGATCAACTCCCCCGCTGCCGCGTGATCGAAAGCCACCACGGCCAACCCGCTGGCCATGGCCTCCGGGACCACATTGCCGAATGTCTCCGACAGCGAGGGAAAGATGAACATGTCCGCGCTGGCATAGTGTCGGGCCAGTGCTTCGCCGGTCTCGAAACCCGTGAATATGGCTTCCGGCAGGCGCCGGGCGATCGTCTTGCGAGCGGGGCCGTCCCCCACCAGCACCTGGACCAGCGAGGGATTGGCGCGCTGCATGGCCGCCATCGTCTCGGCCAGCAGGTCGATGTTCTTTTCGCTGGCGAGTCGTCCGACATAGAGTGCCACCGGCTGGTGGGGGCCGGTCCCCCACTGGCGTCTCAGTTCGACGTCCCGACGGGAGGGGCGATAGCGCTGGGCATCGACGCCCCGGGCGAGGACCGAGACGCGGCGGTAGCCGCTGCCTTCCAGCATTCGCTGTTGCGCTGCGGTGGGGACCAGCGTCGCCTCGCAGCGGTTGTGGAAATATCGCAATCCCCGGCGAGCGATGGGGATGCTCCAGCCGAGGTGATAGTTGCTGGCATATTGATCGAAGTTGGTGTGAAAGCCGCTGACCACGGGGATCCCCAAGTGTCTAGCCGCGTTCAACGCCGACCAGCCGAGCGGACCTTCGGTTGCGATATAGATGGCATCGGGGCGCTCGTGGCGCCATAGCCGGATCAGACGTCGGCGGCAGGGCAAGCCGATATGCACGTCGGCGTATATCGGAAGGGCGATCCCCCTGACGTGGACATCCCGTTCTGCCAGGGCGTCGCGTGCGCCATTCGCCGGGGTGGGACGAATCAGTTGAAGCAGGACTCCCTTGGATGCCAGATGGTTGGCGAGCTGGCTCAGGGTATGAGCCACGCCATTGACCTCCGGCGCCCAAGTTTCACTGACCAGGGCTACACGCATCTCTCTCACTCCTTCCACGCCAGCGAAGCTCTCTACCAATCCCGCCTTGTCGCCAACCGTGTTCGAACCGGTCTCCGATACTGGGGGGTGCCGATGACGTCAATGCGTCACGATGATGACGAACTGATGACATCGTTGATTAGCGTAGCACGCGCGCGGGATCCACGGGCTTGCCGCCGTGGCGGAGGTCGAAAAGCAGATGATAACGACTGCTGCCGCTCTCCTTACCGATTTCGCACAGCGGGGTGCCGGCGGAGACGGATTGCCCCTCCGACACCATCAGCTTGTCGCAGAACGCGTAGACGCTCTGCATGTTGTCGGCGTGGTGGAGTATGACGACCTGTCCCAACTGGCGCATGCCGCTGGCGAATCTCACCTTGCCCGACGTGGTTGCCCTGGCGGTGGCGGGCGAGGATGTCGACAGCATCATGGGCTGCAGCGTGCCATGGGCGTCCCGCCCGAACCGGCGCTCGACGGTGTAGTCATCCAATGGCCAGCGCCATCGGCTTGCCGACGAGGGCAGCGGGCCGGGATCGGGCAGTGACCGGGATGCCGCCGGTGCCGGCGATGATGCCCGGCCACCCGACGAACCGCCCGCCAGCGGAACCTGGATCAACTGGCCGACGGCCAGCTGCGACGGATCGATGCCCGTATTCGCGGCCTGGACGCGCTGCGGGTTGGCGCCGAAGTGGCGGGCGATCGAATAGAGGGAGTCCCCCCGTCTTACCTGGTAGCGGTATGGGCCGCCACCGGGTGCGCGCTCCTGCCGGGAGGGCAGCAGCAGACGTTGGCCAACTGCCAGGCGGCGGGAGTCCACGCCAGGATTGAAGCGCTGGAGCCTGAGTAGCGGTATGCCCGCCTGGCTGGCGATCCTGCCCAACGTATCGCCACGCTGCACGGTCACCCAGCCCCCGCCGTCGGCGATGCTGGCATGACCGCCGCCGCCGCTCGCGCAGCCCGCGAGCAAGAGCGTCAATCCCAGGAGTAGGAGGAGAGCGCCGCGTCTTTTTCCTGCCACAATGCGTTCAACCATGTGTAGAAACGTTCCTTGTATTGGGCATCGTCGTAGCGCCCGTCCAGCATCCACTCCGGCCTGTCGAGGCATCTCGCGACGATCGCCACGTCGGCCTCGCGTCCGCAGAGGAAATCCCAGAAGTTGGGCGTGCCCCGGCGGTAGTGCAGGGTCACGTCGATGATACCGTCCAGGCGTGGTCCCAGCAGCCCGATCACCTGGGCGACGCCCCCGGCCTTGGGTCGCAGGAGATGTTGGTAGGGGCTCTCCTGCCGGCGCTGCTTCTCCGGTGTGCACCGCGTTCCCTCGACGAAGTTGTAGATCGTCATCGGCATTTCGCGGGCGTGGTCGCACATGCGCCGGGTCGCCTGACGATCTCGTTCGGCAAGTTTGGGGTTCCGAGCCAGCTTCTCGCGGCTGTAACGACGCATGAACGGAAATTCCAGGGCCCACCACGCCAGTCCGACGATCGGCACCAGAATGAGTTCTCGCTTGAGAAAGAACTTCGGCATCGAGACACGACCCGTCAGCACATAGAGCAGGGCGATGATATCGGTCCAGCTCTGGTGGTTGGCCATGACCAACCACCATCGACGCGGCGAGAGCGAGGCAGGGAGGTCGGCGTGGATCCTCGGGCAAATCCAGCAGCGGATCCAGGCGTTGTTGGTCTTCACCCAGGCGAGGGCGATCCAGTGAAGACCGCCGAGCACCCGAAGGCGCCATCGCCGGGTGGGCGTGACCAGTTTCAGTATCGTCAACGCCACCAGAGGCATGCCCCAGAAGAGCGTATTGAGGACCAGCAGCAGGACGCTGACACACCCTTTCAGGGTCGACATGCCATTCTCCATCAATGACTTGGCTCGATGTTACTGGAATGTCGCCAGGCTGCACAGCGCTTCGGCGGGGATCCAGGCGCCGCGTGGCGTGCGCGCCGCATCAGTCGGATGCGTGTCGAAAGACTGAGATCCGTCATTGCCGAAAAACTAACCAATCTAAGACCGGCATGGACAGGGTCGGCGACTGCCGCTATCGGCCACCGGAAATGCACAGCGTTATCCACAGAAGATGTGAATAATTCGTGTCGGTTCCCGGCAGCCCCGGAGGGTGGGGCGTGAACTCGGCAAGAGGCGCTCCGACTTGATAGACTGCCGCCGCCTTTGTCTTCCGATATCCACATTCGGCGTCCATCGATTCGAATCGACGACGATGCGTGGAACTTTTCGCCAACCGCCGCTGAATGGAGAACCTCGTTGCGTTCACTACCCGCGACCCTGCCGATCCTGTTCCTGTGTGAAATCAGCTTCCTGCTTGGGCATGGGCTGATCATGACGCTGCTCGGCGTCCGCATGTCGCTGGAAGCGTTTCCCTCCCAGATGGCGGGTCTGCTCATGTCCTGCTTCTCGCTGGGCTTCGTCGCGGGGAGCTACTGGCTGGAGAAGCGCATACGCAGTGTCGGCCATATCCGCGTCTTCGCCGCCTGCGGTGCGTTGCTGGCGGCGACGGCGATGCTCCACGGGCTATGGGTCAATCCCTGGGCGTGGTTGGTCTGGCGGCTGTTTGGCGGCGCGGCGACGGCGGGGTTGTTGATGGTGATGGAGTCCTGGGTCTCGGGCGAGTCGACCAACGAGAATCGCGGCCGGGTGCTGGGCTGGTATCTGGTGATCTCGACCCTGTCCCTGGCGGGCGGCCAGTGGATGCTCAACATGGCGGATCCGGGGACTTTCGTACTGTTCTCGGTGGCCGGCGTTCTGTTCGCGTTGTCACTGGTGCCGCTTTCGATCCATCGCATCCAGGGCCCGCTGCGCAGCAGTCACGACGTATCCGCCAAGATCTCGCTGCGTACCCTGCTGACGCGCGCACCGGTGGGGCTGGTGGGGGCTTTCGTGGCGGGACTCATGGTGCAGGCCTTCTTTGCGATGACCCCATACTATGGCCAGGAGATCGGGCTCACGACGGCCCAGACCGCGAAGTTCATGTCGATCACCACGCTGGTGGCGCTCATCGCCCAGTGGACGCTGGGAAGGGTCTCGGACCGCTTCGATCGTCGCAAGGTCATCCTCTGCATGGCACTGGTGATGACGATATCCGGCGTGCTGATCGTGTTTGCCGCCAGGTCGAGTTACTGGCTGCTGGTTTTCGTCGCGAGCTTCCACACCGCGATGCTGCATACCCTCTACTCGCTGAGCCTGGCCCACACCCATGACTGGCTGGAGCCGGAAGAGACCATCCAGGCCAACGCGAAAGTCCTGATGTGCTACGGCGTGGGCTCCATCGTCGGGCCCTTCAGCGCTTCTCTACTGATGCACAGCGTTGGGCCGGATGGCCTCTGGCTGTTTCTCGGCGCGGCCGCGCTGGGGCTGGCGCTGTTCATCGCCTACCGGCTGTGGCGACGCGAGCCGGTCAAGGCGCCGGAAGAGCAGGAGCCCTACACGCCACTGGTGCCGATGGTGGAATCGACGCACTACATCAACGAGCTGGATCCGCGGCATGGCCCCTACCAGTACGAGTTGAATCTGGAAGGAGAGCTGGAAGCCGTCCAAGAAGAGTCTGGTCTGCAGCCGGTGTGAGCCTGCACCGCCGCTGCGGGGGGCATGCCTGTCGCGATCCTGTCGCGGGCCGAAACGACAAAAGCCGGCGAATGCCGGCTTCTGAAACCTCGGTCGCGGCGTCGGGCGCCGTGCCCCGTCAGGCGTTTTCGGGCATCAACGCCTTGTCCCGCACGTACTGGTCGAACTCCGTGAAGCCGCCAATGTGGGTCTGGTCGACGAAGATCTGCGGCACGGTCTCTACCGGTTTGCCGATGGTCTTCTCCATGTCGGCTTTGGTGATGCCTTCCGCATGGATATCGATATAGCGGAAATCGAAATCGTCCCGCGCTTCCTTGAGTTTCTCCGACAGATCCTTGGCGCGAACACAGAAAGGGCAGCCGGGACGGCCGAAAATGACAGTCAGCATCGGTGAGTCTCCTGTTATTTGTGAAAGGGGGATGGGATGGTTCGAAACCTGAAAATAGAGATTGGGGTTATTCTTTCGTATTAAACCCATGCGGCCCAATAGAGTCTCTCTACGTCCATCATTGCAAGCCGCTATGGCTCCAGGCGTCGTCCGGCGTCGGCATCCCGCAGGAGATCTCCCAGGGCCCGGTGGATACCGGGTGCGGTGACCAGCAGGTTTTCGCCATAGAGCTCCACCGGCAGGTTCTCGGGGCACTCGTAGAGGTGACTCGTCGCGGCGCCGGCTTCCCGGGCGATCAGCAGTCCGGCGGCGAAATCCCACGGCGACACGCTCTCGTAGTAGGCATCGAGCTGACCGCAGCCGACATGGCAGAGATCGAGTGCGGCGGAGCCATTGCGACGCACGTCGCGGCAGGCGTGGACGACATGGTTCAGGCGCTTGATCAGTGGGCCGCGTCTGTCGCGAGCATAGGGGAACCCCGTCGCGACCAGGCTTCTCTCCAGCGTTTCCGACCGGCTGCATACCATCGGCTCGCCATTGAGTTGCGCTCCCCGGTCGCGTACCGCGGTAAAGGTCTCGCCGAGAAAAGGGGCATGCACCACGCCGAGTTGAACCTCTCCGTCGAACGCCAGGGCGATCGACACCGCGACGTGGGCATGGCCATAGGCGAAATTGACCGTACCGTCGATGGGGTCCACGACCCAGAGCGGGCCGCTCCGTTCGAGCTGGCTGCGGTCCGGGGTCAGCTCCTCGGTTAGCCTTGCCTCGCCCGGAAACAGGGTCTCCAGCTCGTCGCCGATCATGCGATCGACAGCGACATCTATCTCGGTCACCAGCTCGTCACCCCCCTTGTACTGGTGGGAGAAGTTTTGCTTCTGACGAGCCTGGACGATCATGTCGCCGGCCTGGCGGGCGATACGGATCACCTGGTCTAGGCGTTGGGGGTGGTCCACGTTGAACTCCTGTCGGGGAAATGACGTGGTCCCGGCGATCGGCGGAATCGTCGGGACGAACGAGAAAGATGTCTTCGTGACGGCGGAAACCGATTCGACACCGCGGGCCCCGCTCCGCTGAGTACAGCGCGCTGCCGGGGCCGAGGCGTATCGTCTGAACAGGCCCTAGTGCCGCACCGGGCGCTTCTGGAGTTTACGCTGCAGGGTTCGCCGATGCATGCCCAGGGCCCGGGCCGTTGCCGAGATATTGCCGTCGTGTTCATGCAGCACTTTCTGGATGTGCTCCCAGGTGACCCGGTTCACCGAGGGCGGGTTGTCGGCGATCTCCACGTCGACGTCGCCGCTCTCGCGCTCCAGCGACAGCAGGATCTCATCGGCGTCGGCTGGCTTGCACAGGTAGTTGACGGCACCGAGCTTCATCGCCTCCACGGCGGTGGCGATGCTCGAGTAGCCCGTCAACACCACGACGCGACACTCGGGCGCCACTTCCAGCAGCGCGGGCAGCAGCTTGAGGCCGGAGTCCGACTCCAGCTTCAGATCCAGCGTCGCCAGGGCGGGCGGTGCCTCTCTCGCCGCCGCCAGGGCCTGGTCATGGGTATGGGCGACGACCACGTCGTAGCCCCGGCGCCGCATGGCGCGCTCCATGACGAAACAGAGTTGTTCGTCGTCGTCGACGATCAGTAAACGTTCCGGATCACTCATCGGTGGTTCTCCTTGGCGGATGATTGACAGTAGCCCTACACGCTCTCGCCGATCTTGATGCGGGGGAGCTTGACCTCCGTCAGCGTGCCGCCCTCCTCGTGGTTGTAGAGGCTCACGCCGCCACCAAAGCGGTTGACGGTGGCGTGGGTCAAAAACAGTCCGATTCCCATGCCCTTGCTCTTGGTCGAGATGAAGGTGTCACCCAACTGGTCCGCGATCGACATCGGCACGCCCGGGCCGTGGTCGCGAATGTCGATGACGACCTCGTCGGCGTCCCAGTCGAGGCTGGTGACAATGGCATCGGGGCTGGCATCGGCGGCGTTGTTGAGCAGATTGATCATCGCCTGCTCCAGGGTGGCGTCGACGGCGATGGTGGGCTGGCCACGCTTGCCGAGCACTTCCAGGCGGTGGTTGACATCGGGGCGCAGCACCAGCCAGCGCTGGATCAGGTTCTCGAGCCAGGGAGTGGCGCGAAGCGTCTCGGGCTTTTCCAGGCGTCGCCGATCCGCATTGGCGACGAGCGTCTGCAGGCGCTGCTTGCAGGTGTCGACCTGGTGACGCAACAGGTCGATGTCCTCCACCAGGGCGGGTTGCCGGCTGGCTTCGTGGCGCATCTCCTTGAGTAGGACCGCCATCGTCGACAGCGGCGTGCCGAGCTCATGCGCCGTGCCGGCGGCCTGGGTCGCCACGGCCAGAATCTGCTCGTTGCGCAGCGCCGCCTCGCGGGTGCGCGACAGGGTCATGTCACGCCGACGCAAGGTATGCGCCATCTTGAAGATGAAGAAGGTCAGCAGGCTGCCGGAGAGAATGAAGTTCAGCCACATCCCCAGCGTATGCAACTGGACGCCGAAGACGACGGTACTGTTGGTCAGCTGCGGCACCGGCTGATAGAACAGCATCATGGTGGTGTAGCTGGCGGTTGCCGCTATCGCGATGACCCAGGCGTATGACCACGGCAGCGTGGCGGCGGCGATCCCCAGCGGCACCAGCAGGTAGGTGATGAAGGGATTGGTCGAGCCCCCGGTGTAGTAGAACAGCAGGCTCAGTCCGGCGATGTCGACCAGCCAGTGGAGCAGGTATTCGGTGTCGGTGACCGCGCGGGGCCGGCCCAGTCGCCACCAGGTCGCCACGTTGAACAGGCCCATGGCGACGATGACGCTGATGACCGGGAGAACGTGCAGCTGGAACCCCAGCACCTCGATCCCGAAGATGATCGCGGCGAGAAAGCCGGTCCAGGTGATACCGCGGACGATCGTCAAGCGAACCAGGTTGCGGTTCGGCGTCGAGAGCGGGAGCGGTTGCAGCATGATCTCTCCGGGATCGAGTCGGGTGACGGCGTCAAGGGTGTCCAGCAGCGACGCGGCGGCTGACTCGACATCGCCGCCCGCGTCGTTGCCATGTTAACGCAATGCCGGGAAGCGGCGTGAGCCCGGACGCCACCGTCGGGGTGGAGAGGCCAGTGTCCATTTGTCGCAGGTCCGGCCGGAGCCGTCAGGCAGGCCAGGCGGCTACAACTCTGCGGGATCAGCGCGTACAATCGCCGCCATCTTCGATTCCCCGCGAACTCCCGGTCATGCCTCCATGTCCCGTGAGAGTCGCCCCAGTCAGTGAAGCCTTTCATGTCAGATGCTCAGCTCGCCCAGGAAGCGGCCCTACGCCGCACTTTCGCCATCATCAGTCACCCCGACGCGGGGAAGACGACGATTACCGAGAAAATGCTGCTGTTCGGCAACGCCATTCAGTTGGCCGGCTCGGTCAAGAGCAAGCGGGCGGAGCGCCACGCCACCTCCGACTGGATGAAGATGGAGCAGGAGCGCGGCATCTCCGTCACCACCTCGGTGATGCAGTTCCCCTACAACGGGCGCATCGTCAATCTGCTCGACACCCCCGGGCACGAGGATTTCTCCGAGGACACCTATCGCACGCTGACTGCCGTGGATTCGGCGCTGATGGTCATCGATGCGGCCAAGGGTGTCGAGGACCGCACCATCAAGCTGATGGACGTCTGTCGGCTGCGCACCACGCCTATCCTGACCTTCATCAACAAGATGGATCGCGAGACCCGTGATCCCATCGAGGTGATGGACGAGATCGAGACCGTTCTCAATATCCAGTGCGCGCCGATGACCTGGCCGATCGGCATGGGCCGACAGTTCAAAGGGGTCTACCACCTCTACGACGACGTGATCCACCTCTACACCCAGGGGCAGGGCAACCGGATTCCGGAAGACAAGCGCATCGAAGGGCTGGACAGCGCCGAAGTCGACCGGGTGCTTGGCGAGAGCGCGGCGGAAGAGCTGCGGATGGAGGTCGAACTGGTGCGGGGCGCGTCCCATCCGTTCGACCTGGAGGCCTATCGCCGCGGCGAGCTGTCGCCGGTCTACTTCGGGACGGCGATGGGCAACTTCGGCGTTCGCGAGATGCTCAACGGCTTCGTCGAGTTCGCGCCCACACCCCAGGTCCGGGAGACCGATACGCGGGAAGTGGTCGCCGACGATGGTCGCTTCTCCGGATTCGTGTTCAAGATCCAGGCCAACATGGATCCCAAGCACCGGGACCGGGTGGCGTTTCTGCGGATCTGTTCCGGCAAGTACGAACGCAACATGAAGATGCGCCACGTCCGGATCGGCAAGGAGGTCAAGATCGCCGACGCGCTGACCTTCATGGCCTCCGATCGCTCGCATGTCGAGGAGGCGTGGCCGGGCGACATCATCGGGCTGCACAATCACGGCACGATCCAGATCGGCGACACCTTTACCGCTGGCGAGGACATGCGCTTCCTCGGTATTCCGCACTTCGCCCCGGAGCTGTTTCGCCGGGTGAGACTGCGCGACCCCTTGAAGATGAAGGCGCTGCAGAAGGGGCTCCAGCAGCTTTCGGAGGAGGGCGCGACCCAGGTCTTCCTGCCGCTGGACAATAACGATCTGATCGTCGGCGCGGTCGGTACGCTGCAGTTCGATGTCGTCGCGCACCGCCTCAAGGAGGAGTACAAGGTCGACTGCCTCTACGAGCCCGTCAACGTCAATACGGCACGCTGGGTCTACTGCGCGGACGCGAAGAAGCTCGATGAGTTCAAGCGCAAGGGCAGCGCCAATCTGGCCCTGGATGGCGGAGACTACCTGACCTACCTGGCGCCGACCCGGGTCAATCTGCAGATGACCCAGGAGCGCTGGCCGGAGATCGAGTTCCGGGCCACCCGCGAGCACTGAGACACGGCCGTGCCGAGGGGAGGCGATTTCATCTTGCCGCCCCCTGGCGGTTGGGCCATGCTGACTAGCGTCGCGGCCCGGTGGGGGCCGGTCCCCTCCGAGTGCCGTGCGATCGACCAAAAAGGAGAATGTCGATGGCTTCCAAATTCCTGAAGGAGTTCCGAGAGTTTGCCGTCAAGGGCAACGTCGTCGATATGGCGGTGGGTATCATCATTGGCGGTGCGTTCACGCTGATCGTGCAGAGCCTGGTCAAGAACGTGATGAACCCGATCCTGGGGCTGCTGATCGGTGGCGTCGACTTTGCCAACTTCTTCATCGTGCTCAAGGAGGGCGGCACGGCGGGGCCCTACGCCTCGCTCGCCGCCGCCCAGGAAGCCGGCGCCGTCACCCTGGATTACGGCCTGTTCCTCAACGCCGTGATCAGCTTCGTCATCGTGGCCTTCGTCGTGTTTCTGCTGGTGCGCAGCATCAACCGCATGAAGCGCGAGGAGGCCGTCGCTCCCAAGGCGCCGACGGACAAGGCCTGCCCGCACTGCTTCATGACGATTCCGGTCAAGGCCACCAAGTGCGGCCACTGCACGGCCGACCTGCCGGTGTCGGACCTCGAGCCGCAAGGGACAGCCGCGACCTGAGCCATGCTGTTCGACGCCCACTGTCACCTCGATTTCGACAGTTTCGACGCCGATCGCGAAGCCGTTTTCCAACGAGCCCACGCGGTCGGCGTTTCGCGTTTCATGGTGCCGGGAACGACGCGCGAGCGCTGGAAGGCGGTGCTGACCCTGGGGAAGCGCGCCGACGTGGTCGTGGCCCTGGGCCTGCACCCCTATTTCATCGCTCGACATGGCGCTGGTGACCTGGAAGCGCTGGAGCAGGCCGTGTCGCATGGTGACCGGCTCGTCGGCATCGGCGAGTGCGGGATCGACGCGAGATTCGGGGCGACGCTGGAGCGTCAGTGGGAGCTGTTCGAGGCCCAGCTCCAACTGGCGAAACGGTATCGACTCCCGGTCATCATCCACTGCGTCCACGCCGACGATCAGGTGGCCAAGCGACTGAAACAGCTCGATCTCCCGGCGCGTGGATTGATTCACGCCTTCGGCGGCAGCCCGCAACAGGCCCGGCGTTTCCTGGATCTCGGCTATCTGCTCGGCTTGGGCGGCGCGATCACCTACGAGCGCGCCAAACGCCTGCACCGGGCGGTGCGGGCAATTCCCGACGACGGCTTCGTGCTCGAGACCGACAGCCCCGACATGCCGCTGGCCGGGCGCCAGGGGCAGCGCAACGAGCCCGCCCATCTCGACGAGACCCTGGCTCGTGTCGCGCTGTTGCGGGACCAGGACCCCGGCTCGGTCGCTGCCAGCGCCTGGGACAATACCCACCGGCTCTTCCGCCTGGAAGTGGCGTCGCCCTGAGTGGACGCTGAGGTCGTCAGGCGGTCACGTTCCCGTCGACGACGGACTCGGGATCGAGACGTTCGAGCGGATAGGGCAGATCGCGCAGCACCAGTCTGCGCCCGCCGACGAACAGTTCCGACTCCTCGTCCTGGCTGGTGTTGAGCACGGCCAGGGCGGGGCACTCCTCTGGAGTGTCGCCGTTCACCGCCTGGAATATCTCGCCCACGCGCTTGGCCTCGGCATTGCGGATCTCATCGCCGATAGCGGGGGGCGAGGTGCCTTCGACGGAGGCGATCCGCAGGCGCCGTTTGACCTGACCCCGGAAATGCGCCCGCGCCACTACTTCCTGTCCGGTGTAGCAGCCCTTGCGAAAGCTGATGCCGCCCAAGGCTTCCCAGTTGATCATCTGCGGCAGGAAGGCGTCGCTGTGATCGGCGGTGAGCCAGGCGATGCCGGCATCGATATCCGCACGCCGCCACAGGGCCGTATCCGCGACGCCGGCAGAGCGGCTCAACGACTCCCACCTTGCCGCGGCCTCGGACGCCGGCAGGATCAGCATCACGCGGGGTCGATCGGCGGGCTGACGCAGGGCAACGGTGCCGTCTTGCTGGGTCATGTGCCAGTCGAGACGGGGCAGGTCGGTCACGCCGGCCGCGCTCGCCCACGACGCCGGGCTCCCGATCATGCCGATCAGGGCCAGGTCCTCGCGATGGCTCAGCTTCACCTTGTAGAAAGGGGCGTATTTCCCAAGCTGGGTCGCCAGCGAAGCGGCCAGAGAGGCGTGCAGCAGCAGCCAGTAGCGTTCGGCGGCTACCCTGAGCACTTCGGCATTGGCGATCATGCGCCCCTTCGGCGTGCAGAAGGCGGTCAAGGGCGCGAAGTCGCCATCCGCATGTTCGACGTTGGCGCTCGTCTGGCCCTGCAGGAAGCGAGCCGCATCGGGGCCGTCGCACTCGAGGATGCTCAGGTGGGTCAGCGGTACCAGATGTTCAGCGTCACTGGCGGAACCGTTATCGCCGTTCGGAAAGGCCCAGTCGCGATCACCCGACTGGCGCCCGCCCAGGGCCGTGAGATGTGCCAGCCAATCGTCCATCCGATTCCTCCTGTGAACTGGTTGTCGGTACCGGCGTGGAGGGGTACCTGAGTGTGGCGTCTGGCCTCAAGATGGCGGCGATGTCCGGGTATTGCAACGCCAGGTCGCGCAAACGACATGCTAGTCTATGCTGTCTGCCTGAAATCGTCGTGGAAGACCGTTGTGGAGAGCCTCGCATGTCACATATCAATCTCACGCTGAGCGGCGTATCGACGCCGGAAGACCTCAATCGCGTCACGACCGCCCTGATGATGGTGGATGGCGTCGAAAGCGTCGATATCGGCCGGGAGTGGGCCGAGGTAGAAGGGCGTGTCAGTCGCGACGCCTTGATCGCGGCGGTGGAGGCGCTGAAATCGGGATTTACCGCACGGTGATCGCGGCTCGTCCCCGAGCGCTGGCACTCGAAATCACCATCCCGCCCTTGAATGACGATAGTTTGGACCCTAATTAGTCACCATGAACAAACCTTTCAAGATTCAATCCAAGTATCGTCCGGCGGGAGACCAGCCGGCCGCCATCGAGGGGCTGGTCCGCGGCCTGGGTGCCGGTCTGTCGCATCAGACGCTGCTCGGCGTCACCGGGTCGGGCAAGACCTTCACCATGGCCAATGTCGTCGAGACGCTGCAGCGCCCGACCATCGTGCTGGCGCCGAACAAGACCCTGGCGGCCCAGCTCTACGGCGAGTTCAAGAGCTTCTTCCCGGACAACGCGGTCGAGTATTTCGTATCGTACTACGACTACTACCAGCCGGAAGCCTATGTGCCGTCGTCGGATACGTTCATCGAGAAGGACGCTTCGATCAACGACCATATCGAGCAGATGCGGCTCTCCGCGACCAAGGCGCTGCTGGAGCGTCGCGACGCGTTGATCGTGGTATCGGTTTCCGCGATCTACGGCCTGGGCGATCCCGAGCAGTACATGAAGATGCGCCTGCACTTCAATCGCGGCGAGCAGATCGACCAGCGCAGCTTCCTGCGCCGGCTGGCGGAGCTCCAGTACACGCGCAACGATGCCGACTTCCGCCGTGGCACGTACCGGGTTCGCGGCGACGTCATCGATGTCTTCCCGGCAGATGCCGAGGACGAAGGCGTGCGGGTCGAGCTGTTCGACGACGAGATCGACTCGATCCGGCTGTTCGATCCGCTGACCGGGGAGGTGCGAGGTCAGGTGCCACGGATGACCATCTACCCCAAGAGCCACTATGTCACGCCACGGGATACCATCCTCGGCGCGATCGACTCGATCAAGCAGGAGCTGGCGGACCGGCTCGAGTACCTGCGCAAGCACGAGCGCCTGGTCGAGGCCCAGCGGCTCGAGCAGCGCACGCTCTACGATATCGAGATGATGCTGGAGCTGGGTTACTGCAACGGCATCGAGAACTACTCCCGCTATCTTTCCGGGCGCGCGCCGGGGCAGGCGCCGCCGACGTTCTTCGACTACCTGCCGGACGACGCGCTGCTGTTCATCGACGAGTCCCACGTCAGCGTGCCGCAGGTCGGCGGCATGTACCGCGGCGACCGGTCGCGCAAGGAGACGCTGGTCGAGTACGGCTTTCGTCTGCCGTCGGCGCTGGACAACCGGCCGATGACGTTCGAGGAGTGGGAGGGCATCGTACCGCAGACGGTGTTCGTCTCGGCCACGCCGGGGCCGTACGAGGCGGAGCACGCGGGCCAGGTCGTCGAGCAGGTCGTGCGTCCCACCGGGCTGGTCGATCCGCAGATCGAGGTGCGTCCGGCCACGACCCAGGTCGATGACCTGCTCTCCGAGATCCGGTTGCGTGTCGATGTCGGCGAGCGGGTGCTGGTGACCACCCTGACCAAGCGCATGGCCGAGGATCTGACCGAGTATTTCGACGAACACGACATTCGGGTTCGCTACCTCCATTCGGATATCGACACGGTGGAACGGGTCGAGATCATTCGCGATCTTCGCCTGGGCAAGTTCGATGTGCTGGTCGGCATCAACCTGCTGCGTGAGGGGCTCGACATCCCCGAGGTATCGCTGGTCGCCATTCTCGACGCCGACAAGGAGGGCTTCCTGCGTGCCGAACGCTCGTTGATCCAGACGATCGGACGGGCCGCGCGTAACGCCCACGGCAAGGCCATCCTCTACGGGGATCGAATCACCGATTCCATGCGCCGGGCGATGGACGAGACCGAAAGACGCCGCAACAAGCAGATCGCGCACAATGAACGTCATGGCATCACGCCGATGACCGTGACCAAGTCCGTGGCCGACATCATGGAAGGGGCGCAAGCGCCGGGAAGCCGCAAGAGTGGGCGTAAGCGCACCGAGCAGCTGGTGGCGGAAGCCCCGGGCGACTACACCCGCGAGGCCTTGAGCCAGATGAACGCGCCGCAGCTGACCAAGGAGATCGGCAAGCTGGAGGATCGCATGCACGAGGCTGCCCAGAATCTCGAATTCGAGCAGGCCGCGAAGCTGCGCGACCAGTTGCAGACGCTCAAGGTCAGGTTGCTGGAGCTGGGATAGGCGAGGTCGGGAAACGCTCGAATGCCGGAAGGACCGGAAATACGTCGCGTTGCGGATCGGCTGGGCAGGGTGCTGGTCGGCAGACCGTTGGTTCAGGCCTGGTTCGCCTTTGCCGAGATCGAGTCGATGGCGGGGCGCCTGAGCCGAAGCCGGGTCACGGCCGTCGATTGCTGGGGCAAGGCGCTGCTGATCGCCTTCAGCGACGGGCACGTGCTCTACTCCCACAACCAGCTCTATGGCGTATGGCGCGTTCATCGCAGCGACAAGCCACCGGTGACGGGGCGGGTGCTGCGTGCCCGGTTGGCCACCGAGACGCATGCGGCCAGCCTTTACAGCGCCTCGGATATCTCGCTGTGGACGACCGAGACCGTTCGGCAGCAGCCATTCCTGGCTCGCCTGGGGCCGGATCTGTTGACGCATGATGTCTCGGCGGGGGATATCGAGGCGCGACTGTCGGACTCCCGCTTCGCGGGCCGTGGGCTCGGCGGGTTGCTGCTGGATCAGGGGTTCTATGCCGGTATCGGCAACTATCTGCGCTCGGAGATCCTGTTCTACGCCGGGCTACCGCCGAGAAAACGCCCCAGGGATCTGACGAGCTCGCAGCGCCGGAAACTGGCGTGCGTCATCCTGGCCACGATTCGGCAGGCCTACCGGGAAGCCGGCGTGACCAACCGTCCCGCATGGCGCAAGCGGCTGCAGCTGGCAGGGAAGCGACGCGGGCAGTGGCGGTTCGCCGTGTTCGATCGCGAGGGCCTGCCTTGCCATGCCTGCGGTTCGGCCATCGTTCGCGAAGCCGTCGCCTCTCGCCGCCTTTATCGTTGCCCCCACTGCCAGCCGGAGTGACAGGAAGCACCATCGTTCGGGTAGCGGCAGGACACGGTTTATACCGTTATCTTCGGTTTACCAAATCCATCGGCAAACTGCCAATTTCGGTTCCCTAGGGTATGATTGGCGGCCTTGAAGTTACCGACCCGCGGACGATCGATCCGCCGGGCAGTCACCGTGACCAGCAGGAGACCGATGATGACCGTGATCCGCCAAGAGGATCTCATTCAGAGCGTGGCCGACGCGCTGCAATACATCTCCTATTACCATCCCAAGGATTTCATTGATGCCATGCACGCGGCCTACCAGCGGGAAGAGAACCCTGCCGCGCGGGATGCCATCGCACAGATTCTGATCAATTCCAGGATGTGCGCCACCGGCCATCGGCCGATCTGTCAGGACACCGGTATCGTCACGGTCTTCGTTCACGTCGGCATGAACGTGCGCTGGGAAGCCGACATGAGCCTCGACGACATGGTCAACGAAGGCGTGCGCCGCGCCTACCTGCTGCCCGACAACGTCCTGCGCGCTTCGGTGCTGGCCGACCCCGACGGCAAGCGTCGGAACACCGGTGACAACACCCCGGCAGTGATCCACCACAAGCTGGTGCCGGGTGACACGGTCGAGATTCACGTGGCGGCCAAGGGCGGGGGGAGCGAGGCCAAGTCCAAGTTTGCCATGCTCAACCCGTCGGACAGCGTGGTCGATTGGGTGCTGGAACAGCTGCCCAAGATGGGCGCCGGCTGGTGCCCCCCCGGTATGCTGGGGATCGGCATCGGAGGTACCGCGGAAAAGGCCATGGAACTGGCCAAGGAAGCGCTGCTCGACCCCATCGACATTCAGGCGCTCCAGGCCCGCGGTGCCAGCAATCGTGCCGAAGAGCTGCGGCTGGAGCTGTTCGACGAGGTCAACCGGAGCGGCATCGGCGCGCAGGGGTTGGGCGGATTGACCACGGTGCTCGACATCAAGGTCAAGGATTATCCCACTCATGCGGCCAACAAGCCGGTGGCGATCATTCCCAACTGCGCTGCCACCCGCCATGTGCATTTCAGCCTCGATGGCAGCGGTGCGGCGCAGCTGCCGGCACCCAGGCTCGACGACTGGCCGGAGATCACCTGGGAAGTGGGCGAGGGCGTGCGCCGCGTCAATCTCGACGAGATCACCCCGGAAGCCGTGCGCGAGTGGCAGCCCGGCGATACCGTGCTGCTCTCCGGCAAGCTGCTGACCGGGCGGGACGCCGCCCACAAGCGGATGATCGATATGCTGGCCAGGGGCGAGAGCCTGCCGGTGGATCTGAAGAATCGCTTCATCTATTACGTCGGGCCGGTCGATCCGGTCGGCGACGAAGTGGTCGGACCGGCGGGCCCCACCACGGCGACGCGCATGGACAAGTTCACGCGGACGCTGCTCGAGGAGACCGGCCTGTTGGGCATGGTCGGCAAGGCCGAGCGCGGCCCACTGGCGATCGAAGCCATTCGCGACAACCAGGCGGTCTATCTGATGGCCGTCGGCGGCGCGGCCTATCTGGTGGCGCAAGCGATCAAGAAGGCGGAGGTGATCGCGTTCGACGACCTGGGCATGGAGGCGATCTACGAGTTCGAGGTCGAGGACATGCCCGTCACGGTGGCCGTGGACCATCTGGGTACGTCGGTTCACCAGACGGGCCCCGCCAGGTGGAAGGAGATCATCGCCGAGCGGGTCTAAGCGGCCAGGTGGCGGTCGATGGAGCTCGGGCCCGCGGCGCCGGGCCATTCAACGAAGAGATCGCGTCAAGGAGAGAGTCCCTGTGGGGCTCTCTCTTTTTTTCGGTATGATGTTGGTTCGACTAACGATTTTTGGCGGAGAGGATGGTGATGCAGCGTAGCGGAAGATGCCGGACATGACCGTATTGATCGGCTGGCTGTTGTTCGTCTCCCACGTTGCCGGGATCGCCACGGCGATCATGGCGCTGATGTCCAGCCGCACCTCCCAGGGGGCCGTCGCCTGGATCGTGACGCTGATCAGCTTTCCCTATATCGCCGTGCCGATTTTCTGGACATTCGGCCGGCCCAGGTTCTACGGCTATGTCTCGGCGCGGGGTGAGCGGGACACCGTGCTGCGCCAGGTTCTTCAGCGCTATCGGCCGAACATGGAGTCGTTCATTTCGCGGCCGGAAGCGGTCAGCGGACGTATTCGTGCGGTCGAGGAGCTGGCCCGCATGCCGATGACCCGAGGCAACCGGGCGGAGCTGCTGATCGATGGCGATGCCACCTTCGACAGCCTGTTCGAAGGCATCGATCGTGCCGAAGAGTATATCCTCGTCCAGTTCTTCATCGTGCGCGCCGACGAGATCGGCCTGGCCTTCAAGCGCAAGCTGATCCACCAGGCGGAGCACGGCGTCAACGTCTATTTCCTCTACGACGAGATCGGCAGTCGCGGTTTGTCCGGCGGCTATCTGAGAGATCTGGAGGAGGCGGGGGTCCGGGTCTCGGCCTTCAATTCGTCACGCGGCTGGCGCCACCGGTTCCAGATCAACTTCCGCAATCATCGCAAGATCGTGGTGGTGGATGGCCGCGTGGGCTGGACCGGTGGGCTCAATGTCGCCGATGAGTATCTGGGGCGAGTCGAACGTTACGGACGATGGCGGGACACGCATCTCAAGCTCCAGGGACCGAGCGTGCTGGCGCTTCAGGAAGCCTTCTGGGAAGACTGGTACTGGGCGACCGGCGACATCCTGGCTCTCGGCTGGAAGCCCACGCAGATTCCCGATGCGTCCCAACATGTGGCGATCGTACCTTCCGGCCCGGCAGACGGGCGCGAAACGGCCAGCCTTCTGGTTCAACACGCCATTCACGGCGCCCGCCACCGTCTGTGGGTCACCAGCCCCTATTTCGTTCCCGATCACGGCGTCCAGGACGCGCTGACACTGGCGGCGCTCAGAGGCGTCGATGTCCGGGTACTGATTCCCGAGCGTCCGGATCATCTGCTGGTCTTTCTCTCCGCCTTCGCGTTCTTGCCGGAGATGATCCGCAATGGGGTCAAGATATACCGTTATCAGCCTGGATTCTTGCATCAGAAAGTCCTGTTGGTGGACGATCACACCTCGATGGTGGGGACGGTCAATCTCGACAACCGTTCTTTTCGGCTCAACTTCGAAGTCACCGCGTACGTTCCCGACAAGGTCTTTGCCGCCTCCGTTTTCGAGATGCTCGAGCAGGATTTCGCCAATAGCCGACAGGTCAGCCGGCGCGAACTCGAGGAGCGGCCGCTATGGCGCAAGCTGGTGTCACGGGCCACGTACCTGCTGTCGCCCGTGCAGTAGCGATGCCACTGGCGTGGCGCTCGACGTCATCAATGCATGAAGGGTTGCCGGGAGGCCCCCATTGAATCTAGAAACCAAATGGCTCGAGGACTTCGTGGCCTTGTCCAACACGAGGAGCTTCTCGGCTTCGGCGCGCCAGCGACATGTCACGCAGCCCGCGTTCAGTCGGCGCATTCGTTCGTTGGAACAAGCCGTCGGCGCCACCCTGGTGGACCGCTCGACCACGCCGGTCAGCCTGACGCCGGAAGGGCAGCTCTTCCTGGTGACCGCCAGGAATATCGTCGAGCAGCTCAACGACAGCCTGGCCCATCTCCGCGGTCTCGCGATGGACAACGAAGCCCTGGACATCGTCGCCGCCCACTCGCTGGCGCTGGCCTTCTATCCGCCCTGGATATCGCGCCTGCAGAAAGGCGTCGGCGAGCTGCCCACCCGGTTGGTGGCCATGAACGTCGGCGATGCCATCCACGTCCTTCGGGAGGGCAACTGCGACCTGATGCTGGCCTACCACGACCCCTACGCCACCATGCAGCTGGACGCCGAAATCTTTCCCTCGTTCTCCATCGGGCAGGTCAAGATGATTCCCGTCAGCGTTCCGGATGCCGCCGGCGAGCCGAGATTTTCATTCGATGGCGACGGGCCGATTCCGTTCTTGTCCTACACCCAGGGTGCCTTCCTCGGCCGCAGTGTCCGCATGCTGCTCAAGAACGAGCCAGGGCGCATGCGCCTCAAGACCGTCTACGAAACGGCGATGGCGGAAGGGCTCAAGGGCATGGCCTTGCAAGGGGTCGGGCTGGCCTGGATTCCCGATTTCTGCATCCGCGACGAACTGGCGAACGGAAAGCTGGTGCGCGCCGCGGGGAGCGACTGGGACATCCCGTTGGAAATTCGCCTGTATCGATGCTCGCTGGTTCACAAGCCCGGTGTCGAGAAACTGTGGCGCCGCATGATGAAGCTTCCCAGCGATTTCCTGCGTGCATGAGTCGCGCTCGGCACGGACGACGTTCCGCGGCTGGCGCGGGAAGCGCGGAAATCTCGTCTAGACTGGGTGTGTCGTAACAGGTCGATCATCCAAGGTTCGTCTTTACCGCCCGCGGTGACAGCAGACAATAGGGAATTCAACTTGATAGCCCTCTACTCCAACGCCGTCTCTTTCTGCCGATACTGGTTCGCCGTCGTTCGCGATTCAGTCAAGTTGTGGCTCGACCGCAACGCCTTCAGTTACGCCGGTTCGCTGGCGTTCTATACGCTTTTTTCGCTGGCACCAACCGTCATCATCGCGGTCACGGTGGTGGGGTTATGGCTGGGCGAGGATGCCGCCCGGGGCGAGATCGTGAACCGCCTGCAGGACACGCTCGGCCCCTCGGCGGCCAGCGCGATCGAGAGCGCCGTCGCGCAATCGAGCATCCAGGCCTCGGGCATCCTGCCCACGGTGGCGGGCTTCGTCACGCTGCTCATTGGCGCGACGACGGTGTTCGGTCAAATGCAGTTTTCACTTAATACCATCTGGGGGGTCGCGCCCAACCCGGATCGCAACAGTATCCTTCTATTTGCCAAGAAACGTCTGCTGTCGATGGCCGTCGTGCTGGCGATAGGGTTCGTGCTGCTCGTGTCGTTGATATTGGGTGTCATCGTGCAGGCGACGTTCAGCTACGCCGGGGACTGGGTCCCGGGCAGCGTGTTCCTGCTCGAGATCGCTCAGTTCGCGCTGTCCATCGTGGTCATAACGCTGTTCTTTGCCGCCATCTTCAAGGTGCTGCCGGATGTCGTGCTCTCCTATCGCGACGTGCTGCTGGGTGCTCTGGTGACGGCAGTGCTGTTCATCATCGGGCGCAACGCGATCGCGGCCTATCTGGCGCACACGGCCACCGCTTCGACTTACGGGGCGGCGGGCTCGGTCGTGCTGGTCCTGCTCTGGGTATATTACTCATCGCTGATCCTGCTGTTCGGCGCAGCGTTCACCCGAACCCATGTCCTGGCCAAGGGCGGCAGCATCATTCCTCGCAACACGGCCGTGGCAGTGCGCCATGAAGTGATCACAAAGGAGGAGGCATCTCATGACCCATCGGACGATAAGGGCCTGGGTGAGCGGGAGAGTCCAGGGCGTCAGCTACCGTGAACATGTACGCCGTCACGCGGAGCGCTGGGGCATTACCGGTCATGCGATCAATCTCGAGGACGGGCGTGTCGAGGTAACCGCCCACGGCGAAGCCATCGCCATCGCCGAACTGATCGATCAGCTCTGGGAAGGGTCGCCGGCCGCCGACGTCACCGATGTGGCGGTGGAAGACGCAACGTTCGCGGCGCCGGCGAGCTTCACCACAGGCTGAAGCCTGATGGCAACCATCTGGTCCGAGCGCTGCACCTCGCGATCGGACCAGATCACATCAGGGAGAGGGGGGTGTCGTGAGTGTCTCGACGATCCACTCGATCACGGCGGGGCCGTCGGCATTCATGCAGACTTCCGCCACCTTGCCTCGGGACCAGCGGGTGTCGACGAATTCGCGTCGCTCCGGTGCCATCAAGGTCTGGCCCTCGGCCAGACCGTCGGTGACCACGCTCAGATAGCCGCGCTCGACGCTAAACAGATCGGGGCGCATCAGCCATGCCAGTGCACAGCTGTCATGGGGACAACAGCCATCGATGCCCAGCGCCTGCTGATAGAAGGCGCGATAGAAATCGTAGCTCTCACCCAACACCTTACCCAGCGCGCCCTGGGCTTCGACGATGCGCGCCATGCTCTGCGGGTCCAGCACGCAACGGTGCGTGGCATCCAACCCCACCAGCGTCAGCGGCCAGTCGGCCTGCAATACCCGGGCCGCGGCGTGTGGGTCGTTGAATATATTGGCTTCCGCCACGGGGGTCACGTTACCGCCTTCACGGATCGATCCGCCCATCACCACCACTCGCTTGACCTTGTCGACCAAGCCGGGATCGAGCTGCAATGCGGCGGCGAGATTGCCCAGCGGGCCGACGGCGACCAGCACGACTTCGCCCGGACGGGCATTGACCTGATCGACGATGAACTGGGCGGCACTCTGCTTCAGGGCTTGTGTGGAGACCTCCGGCAACTCGATGTTGCCCAAGCCGTTGTCGCCGTGGATATGTCCCGGCGGCGGGTTCTTGGGCTTGACCAGCGGACCGGCGGCCCCCTGGGCAACGGGAATCGACTGACCGGCGAGCTCCGCGAGCAGCAGCGCGTTGTGGGTGGCGACTTCGATCGTGACGTTGCCGAAGGTGGTCGTCAGGCCCAGTAGCTCGATATCCGGGTGGGCCAGCGCGATGGCGATGGCCTGGGCGTCGTCGACCCCTGGGTCGGTGTCGAAAATGATCGGTGTCGGCATGAGGATTCCTAGGATCGGTTCGGGTGGCGCGCCACCAACTGCCGGCCGTCGGCACGGCGTTGGTGACGATGTTCAGGGCTGTGTTCTGGGCTATGTTCAGGGTGATGTTCAGAGGGTCGAACGCTCGACCGGGAGAGCGGGCAGGGTGGCCACGGCCTTCTCGGCGGCATCCGCATCGGGAATGCTGGGTTCGGCACCAGCCTTCTGGACACAGAGCGCCGAGGCGGTCGTCGCCAGGCGCAGCGCCTGCTCGACATCGTCGCCGCGCTGCCGTGCCGCCATGAAGTAGCCGATGAAGGTATCGCCGGCGGCCGTGGTGTCGATGGCCTCCACCTTGTGGGCGGCCAACATGACACGCTCACCGCGATGCTGATGACAGGCCCCCTGGCCACCCAGGGTCAAGACGACCTCCACCTCCGGCAAGCGCGTGGCCAGCGCCTCCAGCAGCGTGTCGGAATCGACGGACTCTTCCTGCCCGACCAGCGCAGCCGCCTCGCCGCGATTGAGGAACAGGAGCTGGCACAGATCTAGCGGCAAGTCGGCAATCTCCACGGAGAGCGGGGCCGGGTTGAATGCGACCGACAGACCCTTGCCGGCCGCCAGGCGCAGCATCTTCCCGGCGTCATTGCACTCGTTCTGGAGCAGGATCCAACTGCCGGGGGCGGCCGAGTCGACCAGGGAGCCGAGGCGACCGTCGTCAAAGCCGTGGTTGGCACCCGGATAGAGAATGATCGCGTTCTCGGCGGCGTCGTCGACCTGGATCAGCGCATGGCCGCTGGCGTCATCGGTCAACTCGATATCCGCGACGTCGACGCCGGCGCGGCTCAACGGCGCCAGCGCCCACCGGTCCCCCTCGTTCAGGCGCCCCCAGTGGACCACGCACCCGCCGGCGCGCGCCAGTGCCAGCGACTGATTGGCACCTTTGCCCCCTAGTACCCGATGCAGGCTGGTACTGGAGAGCGTCTCGCCCGGGCGCACCAGGTGCGGAACCCGGTAGACGTGGTCGATGTTGATGGAGCCGTAGTTGTAGATCCTCGGAGTGTCGTTCGCCATCAGGCGCGCTCCTCGTTCAGCCAGGTGCGCAGGTTGTCCGCGGTCAGGTCGACGACGCGCTGGCGCGCTTCCGGCGTGACCCAGGCATTGTGCGGCGTCACGATCAGGTTGAGCGGCTCGGACAGGGCATCGAGCAGGGGGTGTCCCTCCCGTGGCGGCTCGACGGGCAGGCTATCGACAGCCAGCCCGCCCAGGCGCCCATCGCGGAGGGCGGCGAGCGCCGCGTCCTCGTCGAGGATTCCTCCGCGAGCACAATTGATCACCAGCGCATCCGTCTTCATCGTCGCCAGCGCCTCGCGGTCGACCAGACCACGAGTCGCTTCCGTCAGTGGGCAGTGCAGACTCAGCACATCCGCTTCACCCAGTAATGCCGCCAGCGGTGGACGCGAATCGTCGGCCTCATTGCCAGGGCGTGCGGTGAAGGTGACACGCATGCCGAAGGCTTCACCCAGCTTGGCCACCGCCGTACCCAGCACGCCGCTGCCGACGATCACCAAGTGCTTGCCCGCCAGCTGCAACGTGCGGTGATCGAGCAGGCAGAAGATGTCGCTTCTCTGCCAGGCACCATCACGCACGTCGGTCTGATACAGCGGCAGTCGTGCGGCCAGGGCCAGCATCAGCATCAAGGTGTGCTGGGCGACGCTCGCCGTGCCGTAGGCCGCAACGTTGCGGACCAGGACGCCACGACGTTCGGCCGCGGCCATGTCGATGTTGTTGGTGCCGGTGGCCAGCACGCAGATCAGCTTCAGATCGGGGAGCGCATCGATCAGCTCGGCATCGATGACGACCTTGTTGGTCAACGCGATGGTGGCCCCCTCGAGCCGGCCGAGCGTCTCGTCCTTGGCCGTCAGCTGATGAGTCACGAGATCGTCGACGAGCGCGCGAACCGGCGCGAGGTCGACGTCGTCGCCGAGGGAAGCGGCATCCAGAAGTACGGCTTTCATGCGTCTTTTCCTTGTCTCTTTTCCGTCCCGACGGTCGTCGCCTGGCGGTCGCTGGCGTGTGGACGACGACATCGGCATTGTCAGCCGGTAATATTGCCTGCGACCGGCCGCTACGCGCTATACTATGCGGCTTTCGAGCTTGGCTTGGGAAGGTCCGTATGGCCACCGGTCATGCCGAAGAACGACTGAAAAACCGACTAAAGGATGGCGCGACGCTCGTCGGGAGAAGCGCGCCTGGATATTGCCAGCAAGCCGCTCGATTACCGGCCGGCGACCCTGGCAGTCATAGAGAGTGACGACATCATGCCCATCTATGAATACGAGTGTAAGGCTTGCGGTCATCGGTTGGAAAAGCTCCAGAAGATCAGCGCCGCGCCGTTGACGGATTGCCCCGCCTGCGCGCGCGCCGAACTGTCCCGCCTGGTCTCTGCGGCCGGCTTTCGGCTGGCCGGCGACGGCTGGTACGAGACCGATTTCAAATCGGGCAGCAAGAAGAACCTCGTTGGCGATGGCGCCAAACCCGCCGCGGCCGGCGACAGCGCCGGCAAGTCGGATGGCGCCAGCAAGGCGAGTGGCGAGAGCAAAGCGTCGGCCTGAATACCGTCTTCACCATTTTTAGCTTCATAATCTTAGGATCCAGCATGCGCAGTCATTATTGCGGCCAATTGAACGAGTCATTGATCGATCACGAAGTCACGCTCTGCGGGTGGGTCCATCGCCGCCGCGACCATGGCGGTGTCATTTTCCTCGACATGCGCGATCGAGACGGTGTCGCTCAAGTGGTGGTGGATCCCGACACCGCGGAGGCGTTCGCCAATGCCGACCGCTCGCGCAGCGAATACGTGCTGCGTATCGTCGGTCGTATTCGACTGCGCCCCGAAGGCACCCAGAACCCCAACATGCCCACCGGCATGATCGAGGTGCTGGCCAAGCAGGTCGAGGTACTGAATACCGCCGCCACGCCACCTTTCCAGCTCGACGAGCATGGCAAGGTCGGCGAGGAAGTGCGGCTGAAGTACCGCTATATCGACCTGCGCCGGCCGGAGATGATCGAGAAGCTGCGCCTGCGCTCGCGCATCACCCACAGCGTGCGTGCCTATCTCGAGGATCAGGGCTTCCTCGACATCGAGACGCCGATCCTGACCCGCGCCACGCCGGAAGGCGCGCGGGACTATCTGGTACCCAGCCGGACCCACGATGGCCACTTCTTCGCGCTGCCGCAGTCTCCGCAGCTGTTCAAGCAGCTGCTGATGGTGTCCGGCTTCGACCGCTACTATCAGATTGCCAAGTGCTTCCGTGACGAGGACCTGCGCGCGGATCGTCAGCCGGAATTCACCCAGATCGATATCGAGGCGTCGTTCATCGACGAGCAGGAGATCATGGGGACCACCGAGCAGATGGTGCGCCAGCTGTTCCAGGACGTGCTCGACGTGGCGCTGCCGGCATTCCCACGCATGCCCTACAGCGAAGCGATGCAGCGTTACGGTTCCGACAAGCCGGACCTGCGAATCCCGCTGGAACTGGTGGATGTCGACGACCTGATGCAGTCGGTGGACTTCAAGGTCTTCTCCGGCCCGGCCAAGGCCGATGACGGCCGCGTCGCGGCGCTGAAGGTGAGCGGTGGCGCCAAGCTGTCGCGCAAGGAGATCGACGACTACACCAAGTTCGTTGGCATCTACGGTGCGAAAGGCCTGGCCTGGATCAAGGTCAACGAACGCGCCAAGGGACTCGAAGGCCTGCAGTCGCCCATCGTCAAGTTCATGGAAGGCATCGTCGAGCAGCTACTGGATCGCGTCGGTGCCGAGGATGGCGACATCATCTTCTTCGGTGCGGACAAGGCGCGTATCGTCAACGAGGCGATCGGCGCGCTGCGCGTCAAACTGGGTGAGGACCTCGATCTCTATACCGCCAAGTGGGCACCGCTGTGGGTGGTCGATTTCCCGATGTTCGAAGCCGACGACAACGGTCGGCTCTCCGCGCTGCACCATCCGTTCACGGCGCCATCCTGCTCGCCGGAAGCATTGCGGTCATCGCCGGCGACGGCGCTGTCCCGCGCCTACGACATGGTACTGAACGGCACCGAACTGGGTGGCGGCTCGATCCGTATCCACGATCAGGCCATGCAGCGTGCCGTGTTCGAGGTGCTCGGCATCGGCAAGGATGAGGCGGAGGAGAAGTTCGGCTTCCTGCTCGATGCGCTGCAGTACGGCGCACCGCCCCATGGTGGCTTGGCGTTCGGTCTCGATCGACTGGTGATGCTGATGACCGGATCACGCACGATCCGCGACGTGATCGCCTTCCCCAAGACCCAGAGCGCCGCGGACCTGATGACCGATGCCCCGGGCGAGGTCACCAACCAGCAGTTACGCGACTTGCATATCCGCCTGCGTCAGAAGGCGCAGCCGGAGTCCACAGGCGAATGACGCGTCTGTTCTGGCAGGACGCCGGCGCCCCAGGTGGGCGCCGGCGTTGTTTTGCCGGTATCTTTCAGGCTCGACGCCGCTCCGGCCACGTCCACGAGATGTGTTCAAAGAGCGGACCCCGGACATTGCCATGAGGAGGCATGATTGGCGGGCCATGGCAGAGGAGTCGGGCGCTTGATCCTGCTGGGCATCGACCCCGGTTCGCGAGTCACCGGCTACGGCGTCATCGATGTCGCGGCCAAGCCGCGCTATGTCGCCAGTGGCTGTATCCGCATCGACGGAGAGGACCTGGCCCAGAAGCTGGCGCGAATCTATGCCGGCATCAGCGAGTTGATAGGTGAGTACCGGCCTTCGGAGTTTGCCATCGAGCGGGTGTTCATGGACAAGAACGCCGACTCGGCGCTCAAGCTCGGTCAGGCACGAGGCAGCGCGATCGTGTGCGCGGCCAATCATGGCCTGCCGGTCCACGAGTACGCCGCTCGCCAGGTCAAGCAGGCGATCACCGGCAATGGTGGCGCCGAGAAGGCGCAGATTCAGCACATGGTGACGGCACTGCTCTCCCTGGATGCGCCCCCGCCGACCGATGCCGCCGACGCATTGGCCATCGCACTGACCCACGGTTACGCTCGACAAGGGTTGCTGACCGTCGCGCCCAAACGTCGTGGAAAACCCTCGCGAGGCGGGAGATGGCGGGACTTCAAGCCGGATTGTTAGCCGCGTGTCGGCGGCTAGTCAGTTGAATCGGCTATGCGTATAGTGGACGCGGTCAGAGTAAGGACACGGATGGCATGATTGGACGTTTGCACGGCACGCTGTTGGAGAAACACCCCCCCTGGATCGTCATCGATGTGCACGGTGTGGGCTACGAGCTCGAGACGTCGATGACGACGCTGGTTTCGATGCCCGGCGTAGGGGAAGAGGTGCGCGTCTACACGCACCTCAGCGTGCGGGAGGACGCTCACCTACTTTACGGCTTTGCCCGCGATGAAGAGCGTCAGCTGTTTCGGGCGCTGATCAAGGTCAATGGCGTCGGCCCCAAGCTGGCGCTGGCCATCCTCTCGGGCATGGACACCGATGCCTTCATCCGCTGTGTCATGGATGGCGACAGCAAGGCGTTGACCAAATTGCCCGGCGTCGGGAAGAAAACGGCCGACCGGCTGATCGTCGAGATGCGCGACCGCTTCCCGCATTGGCAGGAGGGGCAGGGAGCGCTACTCGAGACTGGCAATGTCGCCGCGCGGCCGTCGTCCGACCCCCACGCGGATGCCGAGGCGGCATTGGTGACCTTGGGTTACAAGCCCCCAGAGGCTTCCCGCATGCTGTCCGGTCTGGACAAGAATCTGCCGACCGAGGCGCTGATCAAAGCAGCGCTGTCACGCCAGTTGGCTGGATAACGCACCCATGATTGAACCCGATCGCCTGGTGGCAGCGCCACCGCAGCAGGGCGAGCAGCAGGTCGACCACGCCATCCGTCCCCGCCGGCTCGACGATTATATCGGCCAGCCCCGGGTGCGCGAACAGCTGGACATCTTCATCTCCGCGGCGCGAAAGCGCGGGGACAGCCTCGATCACACCCTGGTTTTCGGTCCGCCCGGACTGGGAAAGACGACGTTGGCCAATATCATCGCCGCCGAGATGGAAGTGGACATCAAGTCCACCTCCGGTCCGGTACTGGAACGTGCTGGCGATCTGGCCGCGATGCTGACCAATCTGCAACCGGGGGACGTGCTCTTCATCGACGAGATTCACCGTCTGCCGGCCGCGGTGGAGGAGGTTCTCTACCCGGCCATGGAGGATTTCCAGCTCGATATCATGATCGGCGACGGCCCGGCGGCGCGTTCGATCAAGCTCGACCTGCCCCGGTTCACGCTCGTGGGTGCCACCACGCGTGCGGGCCTTCTGACCTCACCGCTACGCGACCGATTCGGGATCGTCCAGCGGCTCGAGTTCTATGCCATCGACGAGTTGACAGAGATCGTCACACGCTCGGCGCGCCTGCTCGACGTGCCGGCCGATGTCGCCGGCGCCCGGGAAATTGCCCGCCGGGCCCGGGGGACCCCAAGGATCGCCAATCGCCTGCTACGGCGGGTACGCGACTTCGCAGAGGTCAAGGGCAACGGTAGCGTCGACGCCTCGATCGCCGATCAGGCACTCAACATGCTCAACGTCGACAGCCATGGGCTCGATCACATGGACCGACGGCTGCTGTTGGCGATGATCGAGAAGTTCGATGGCGGACCGGTCGGGGTCGATAGCCTGGCGGCCGCCATCAGCGAGGAACGCGACACGATCGAGGATGTCATCGAGCCCTATCTGATCCAGCAGGGGTTCATGATGCGCACCGCCCGTGGGCGCGTCGTCACTCGCTCCGCCTACAGCCACTTCGGTATCGCGCCCAGCGAGCAGGCGCCCCAGAGCGAACCCCCAAACCATGGCGGCTCCGGCAATGAGTGAATTCATCCTGCCGGTGAAGGTCTATATCGAGGATACCGACGCTGGTGGCATCGTGTACTACGTTAACTACCTGAAATTCATGGAGCGTGCGCGGAGCGAGTGGTTGAACGCATTGGGCTTCGGTCAACGTGGGCTGATCGAGCAGGGCGTACAACTGGTGGTACATTCGCTCCAGTGCCGCTATGCACGCCCTGCGCGGCTCGATGACCGGCTGGAGGTGACAGCCGGCGTCGGCCGCCTTTCCGCCTGCTCGTTGAAATTCGTGCAGGCAGTCCGGTACGACGGGGATACATTATGCGAAGCGACGGTCGATATTGCGTGTGTCGACGCGCAACGCCTGAAACCGAGACGTTGGCCCAGCGAACTACACGCGGCGCTGACATCCGCCATTCCAAGCCAGTGATTCGAGGATTTTCGTGAACGACTCCATGTCCATCCCCCATCTGATCATGAACGCCAGTCTGGTGGTCCAACTGGTCATGCTCCTGCTGTTGGCCGCTTCGGTCGCTTCATGGGTCGTCATCTTTCAACGCAGCTTCGCGTTGAGTCGAGCCAGAAAGGCGCAGAAAGCGTTCGACGAGCGTTTCTGGTCAGGCGTCGATCTCAATGAACTCTATCGTGACGTGCCGGAGAACTACGAAGCGCAAGGTTCGGAACATGTGTTTCGCGCGGGATTCCGTGAGTTCAATCGCCTGATGCCCAAGACGCGCAGCAGCGAAGCCGTGCTGGACGGTGTACAACGTTCCCAGCGGGTGGCGCTATCGCGTGAGGAGGACAACCTCAACGACAAGCTCACCCTGCTGGCCACGGTGGCGTCGGCCAGCCCCTATATCGGCCTGTTCGGTACCGTCTGGGGCATCATGGGTTCCTTCCAGAGCCTGTCGATGGCGCAGCAGGCGACGCTCTCGACCGTGGCCCCCTGGATCGCGGAGGCCCTGGTGGCGACGGCCATGGGCCTGTTCGCGGCGATTCCGGCGGTGATCTTCTACAACCGGTTGTCATCCATCGCCAGCCGTCTGCTCGGCGAGTACGAGGATTTCGCCGAAGAGTTCCATTCGATTCTGCACCGTAACCTGCAAGGTCGCGGTGGCAACCCGGCGGCCTGAGGCGGAGGTTCAACATGGGTGGACCCTATAGCCGCCATCATCGGCGCAAGCCGATGGGCGAAATCAACGTCGTACCGTTCATCGACGTCATGCTGGTACTGCTGGTGATCTTCATGATCACCGCCCCGATGCTGACCCAAGGCGTGCAGGTCGACCTGCCGCAGGTCACGTCGGAGCCGATCGATACCGACGAGCAGGAGCCGATCATCGTCTCCGTGGACAGTCAGGGCGAATACTTCATATCGCTGGGCGAGCAGGACAAGGCAGTCACGTTGCAGACCGTCGGCGACCAGGTGGTGGCGATCCTGGAGCGTAAGCCCAACACGCCGGTCATGGTGCGTGGTGACAAGAATGCATCATATGGGCAGGTCGTGACATTGATGAGTACGCTGCAGATGGCAGGTGTGGCGAATGTCGGATTGATTTCCGAGCCGCCGCAAGGCAACGACGGGTAAGGAGTCAGCATGGCGAAGCGAAACCGCCGTGTCGGTTACGGCTTGCCCGTCGTTCTGGCGATCGCCGTTCACGTGGTGGCACTACTGTTGACGATGCTGCGTCTGCCGGATAGCGAGCCTACGCCCAGCTCGTCCTCGGTGGTGCAGGCCACGCTGGTCAGTGATGTGACCGCAACGGACCAGGCACAGTACGCCCAGGAAGCGCGGGCGCGTGCCGCTCAGCGGCAAGCGGAGGAAGCCGCCCAGCAGGCAGCTGAACAACAGGCGCAGGAAGCCGCGCAGCAGGCTGCCGAGGAGCAAGCCCAGGAACAGGCCCGGCAGCAGGAGGCTCAACGGCAGGCCGCCGCGGAACAAGCCCAGGCAGAAGCCGAGCGTCGCCAGCAGGCAGCGGAACAGGCGGCGGCCGAGCGTGCCAAGGCTGAAGAGCAGCGGAAAGCGGCAGAGGCCGCGCGACAGGCCGAGCGCGAGAAACAGCAAGCCGAAGCCGAGGCGGCCAAGCAGCGCCAGGCGGAGGAGGCGAAGAAGGCCGAAGCCGAGGCGGCCAAGCAGCGCCAGGCGGAGGAGGCGAAGAAGGCCGAAGCCGAGGCGGAGAANAAGCGCCAGGCCGAAGAGGCCANGAAGAAGGCTGAAGCCGAGGCGGAGAAGAAGCGCCAGGCCGAAGAGGCCANGAAGAAGGCTGAAGCCGAGGCGGAGAAGAANCGNCAGGCCGAAGNGGCCAGNCAAGGAGGCGGCAGCCGAGGCACTGAGCGATTCCATATCCAACGAGCAGGAGCGAATCGCCAATGCGGAGCAGTCCAATCAGGCCTCGAACAGCTTCATCAATCTGGTCAAGCGCGCCGTCGAGGACCGATGGCACTTGCCGGCCAACGTGGACAATGGTTTGGTGGCGCAAGTCAGAGTGAGGCTCGGGCCCTCGGGTGAATTGCTGGCAGCCAGCATCACCCGTAGCAGCGGCAACCCCAGCTTCGATCGCTCGGCCACGCAGGCCGTGGAAGCCGCGGCACCGTTCCGCGAACTGCAGCAACTGGATGCCGGGCTGCAGCGGCGGTTCCGCGATTTCAATCTCAAATTCACACCCGGGGATATACAGTGATGAAACGATGGATGTCTCAAGGATGGAAAACCCTGGCCGCTGGTTGGCTGGTGTCGCTGTGGTGTCTGGCGGCCACGGCTCAGGCGCAGAACCTGACCATCGAAATCACCCGCGGCAGCGATCAGGCCACGCCCATCGCCATCGTGCCGTTTGAATTCAGTGGGCAAGGCGGGTTGCCGCAGGATGTGGCGCAGATCGTCAGCGACGACCTCGAGCATAGCGGCCAGTTCTCGCCGCTGAGCCGCAGTTCTCTCGTGTCACTGCCGAGCAGCAGTGAAGATGTGTTTTACGACGATTGGAAACGTGTCGACGCCCGCTATCTCGTGGTCGGGAAAATCGAGCCCCAGGGCGACCAATATCGTATCCAGTATGAACTGATGGACGTACTGGGAGGCAAGCGCATGCTGGGCGAGACGCTGACCTCGTCAAGTGGCGATCTTCGTGCCAGCGCCCACTACATCAGCGACCAGATCTTCGAGGCGATCACCGGGATCCGGGGTGCTTTCTCCACCCGTATTGCCTACGTCTCGGCTAGCGGTACCGGCGACAACGCGCGATATGCGCTTTACGTGGCGGATGCCGATGGACACAACGGCCAGCAGGTTCTGTCGTCCGACGATCCGATCCTGTCACCGGCCTGGTCGCCGGATGGTCAGAAGATCGCCTATGTATCGTTCGAATCCGGCAACTCGGCCATCTACGTGCAGAATGCCTCCACGGGAGAGCGGGTCCGCCTGACATCCTTCCGCGGCATCAATGGGGCGCCGGCCTGGTCGCCGGATGGCCGCAAGCTAGCGATGTCGCTCTCCAAGGATGGACAGCCGGAGATCTACGTGATGAACCTGGCAACTCGTCAGTTGACCCGACTGACCACCAATCCCGCCATCGAGACCGAGCCCGACTGGTCCCCGGACGGCCAGTCCCTGATTTTCACCTCCGATCGCAGCGGAGCGCCGCAGCTCTACCGCATGTCGGCAACGGGCGGCCAGGCCGAGCGGGTGACCTTTACCGGCAACTACAATTCCGATGGACGTTTTGCACCGGATGGAAAATCATTGTTCATGGTGACTCGTGACGACAGCGGTTATCACGTGGCGAAGCAGGATCTCGACACCGGTCGGGTGACGGTCCTGACGGATTCACGTTGGGACGAATCGCCCAGTGTCGCGCCGAATGGCACCATGGTAATCTTCGCTACCCAGCAAGGGGCGCAAGGTGTGTTGGGGGCAGTTTCTTCGGATGGACGAGCGTCTTTCCGACTGCCTTCGGCGCAGGGTGACGTACGCGAACCCGCGTGGTCGCCGTTTTTGAACTAAACGACTACAGTCATTGTGTCATTCGACATCCGAGCAAGGAGATGACAATGCAAATGAAGACCTACGCCAAGACGTTAGCAGTCGCGCTGTCGCTAGCCGTAGTGGCTGGCTGTTCCAGCAGTGGCGGTACCCAGGAAGGGGACATGAATGGCACTTCCGGTGGCACGTCCGGACAGGGCATGACTTCCGGACAGGGCACCTCGGGCTCGCAGATGGGCGCCAATGAACAGCGTCCCAGCGTCGACACCATCTATTTCGCATTCGACAGCGAAGAAATTCGCCCCGAATTCGAATCGGTACTGCGCGGCCACGCTCAGTATCTGATGGCCAACCCGAACACCAACGTGACCCTTCAGGGTTATGCTGACGAGCGCGGTACTCGCGAGTACAACCTGGGCCTCGGCGAGCGTCGTGCGCAGGCGGTCGAGCAGTACCTGACCGTTCAGGGTGTCTCCCCGTCACAGATCCAGATCGTCAGCTACGGCGAAGAGCGTCCGGCAGTTCAGGGCCACACCGAAGAAGCTTACGCCAAGAATCGTCGCGTCGTATTCTCGTACTAAGCAGCGACGGAGAAAAGCATGAAACACGGTCTGAAAAGACTGTGCGGCGCGGGAGCCCTGGTGCTCCCGCTGTCCGTATGGGCTCAGCAACCGGCCATCGATGACCTCACCGGTCAGTCGAACGGCTTCTACAGTCAGACGGAAGCCCGCCAAAGCGGCGGCGGCACCCTGACGATCCTCAATCAGCTACAGGACAACAAGCAGCAGATCCAGCAGCTTCGCGGCCAAGTCGAGGAGTTGCGCTACCAGTTGGATCAGCTCAAGCAGCAGACCCAGCAACAGTATCTGGATCTCGATGACCGTATTTCCGGCGGCGGGGCGAATTCAGGCGGCGCTGGAGACACCAGCAACGATCTGAACGGATCCGACGTCGACAGCGACACCGCGAACGCCGTCTCCGGCGGCAGTGCCTCGGCGAGCGCCGAAGGCGAAGCCGGTAGCGCCGCGGGCAGTCCGACCTCATCCAGTGCGACGGGTGATGACGGGCGGGAAGCCTATCAGGCAGCGTTTCAGCAAGTGCAGTCACGCCAGTTCGGCGCCGCCATCGACGCCTTCCAACGCTTCATCGCCGACTACCCGCAGTCCAGCCTGTTACCCAATGCTCACTACTGGCTGGGGGAACTCTACTCGGCGCAGTCCCAGCTCGATCAGGCCGCCGAGGCGTTCGACACCGTCATCAGCGATTATCCCCAGAGCAACAAGGTGCCGGATGCACTATACAAGCTGGGTCTGCTGAAGGCGCGTCAGGGCGATACCGAGGGCAGTCGGCAATTGCTGCAGCAGGTGCGTAGCGATTATCCCGACAGCAACGCCGCGCAGATGGCGGGCGATTTCCTCAATCAGATGGGCTGACCGGATCGTTTACCGATACCCCGACACCATGACTCAGGACGCTCCCCTATGACCTGCCACATCGACTATCAGGTGCCCGCGGACCTGCTTGCCGGAAAGATCGTGCTGGTGTCCGGTGCCAGCACCGGCATTGGCAGGTCCGCGTCGATGACCTATGCGCGCCACGGCGCCACGGTCATTCTGCTGGGACGCAGTGTCAGCCGGCTCGAGGTGGTCTATGACGCCATCGAAGCAATGGGCGCGCCGCAGCCGGCGATATTCCCGCTCAATCTGGAAAGTGCGACCGTCCAGGATCACCTGGCGGTGGCCACCAAGCTGGAGAAGGAGTTCGGGCGCCTGGACGGATTGCTGCACAACGCCAGCATCCTCGGTGATCGGGTGTCGGTGGCGTCCTACGATCTGGAGCTCTGGGCCAAGGTAATGCAGGTCAACTTCACCGCGACCCTGGGGCTGACCCAGGCGCTGCTGCCGCTACTGGGTCAATCGGACAACTCGTCCGTCGTGTTCACGTCATCCAGTGTCGGGCGACGAGGGCGAGCCAACTGGGGGGCCTATTCGACCTCGAAGTTCGCCACCGAGGGGTTGATGCAGATTCTGGCCGACGAGCATCACGGTTCCGGCATTCGCTTCAACTCTCTCAACCCCGGCGCCACGCGCACTGCCATGCGTCGGGCAGCCTACCCGGACGAAGACCCCCAGGTGCTCCGTACACCGGAAGAGATCATGCCAACCTATCTTTGGCTGATGGGTTCGGAGAGCGAGGGAATCAGTGGCGAAGCCTTCGATGCCCAGCCCCCGAAAACCTGAGTAGTGTCTAGCGGGCCCCCAGTGACGCCAGCAGCGCGTCGGCCAGAGACTCCGACGTCTCGAACCAGTGGTCCGCCGGCCACTCATCGAGCGGTTCTTCGTCCGGGATGTAGCCGTAGCGTACGGCAATCGCCGTCATGCCGGCTCGTTCGGCCGCTTCCATGTCGCGCCGATGGTCCCCGACATACCAGCACTGGCCCGGTTCCACGTTCAGCCGACGAGCGGCGAACCACAGCGGTTCCGGCTCGGGTTTCCTGACAGGCAGATCATCGGCACAGACCAGCACCCCGGGCCGCAATGAGAGGGCTTCGATCAGTGGCTCCGCATAGGCCCTGGGCTTGTTGGTCACGATCCCCCAGCCCCGCGCCTCGGCTTCCCAGCGCGCGATGAGATCTGCCAGCCCCGGGTAGATCCGGCTATTGTCGGCGACGACTTCCGCATAACGATCCAGCAGGTATTGACGAGCGCCGGCGTGCTGCGGGTGGTCGCTGGCGAACTCCAGCGCCAGCGTCACCAGGGCGCTCCCCCCGTTGGAGACCTGCGCGCGGATGACATCGTAGGGAAGTCTCGCCAGCCCGTGATGCTCTCGCAACCGATTGGTGGCTTCGGCCAGGTCGGGAGCGGTATCGATCAGGGTCCCGTCGAGATCGAACAAGAGCGCTTTTGGGAGGGGGGCATGGTTCATGTGTCGTCGCCGCCGCCGGTCCACTCCGGACGCACGTGCACCATGTAGTTGACCGAAACATCATTGGGATTCAACCGGTAGCGCCGGGACAGGGGGTTGTAGGTCAGCCCGGTCTGATGCTGGAGCCGCAGGCCGTGCTGCCGGCACCAGCCGGAAAGCTCGGAAGGGCGGATCAGCTTGCGGTACTCGTGGGTGCCCCGCGGCAGCAGGCCCAGCACGTACTCGGCGCCGACGATCGCGAAGGCATAGGATTTCGGATTGCGATTGATCGTCGAGAAGAACAGGTGGCCGCCGGGTTTGACCAGTCTGGCGCAGGCCGCGACGACCGAAGCCGGGTCCGGCACGTGCTCGAGCATCTCGAGGCAGGTCACGACATCGAACTCGCCGCCATGCGACTCCGCCATCGCCTCCACGCTGGTGCAACGGTAGTCGACCTCCGCGCCACTCTCCATCTGGTGAAGTCGGGCGACCGCCAAGGGCGCCTCGCCCAGATCGATCCCCGTGACTTCGGCGCCGCGCATCGCCATCGCTTCGCTGAGGATTCCGCCACCGCACCCCACATCGAGGACGCATTTGCCGGCCAGGGAGACATGGGAATCGATGAAGCCCAGACGCAGCGGATTGATATCGTGCAGCGGTTTGAACTCGCCTTCCCGATCCCACCAGCGGCTGGCGAGCGCATCGAACTTGGCGATTTCGGCATGATCGACGTTGTGATGAAGAGAAGCGTCGTCGTGAGGTGATGATGTCATGAACGGATTTCCTTTCCGGGAATGTCGGCGCACCGTCGAGTCGATCGGCCAAGCCGCGGTATCGCGCATCGGTGCATCGCTTTGCGATATTCTACTATGGACGGTAGCTTGCCTGGAGACCACGTCGACGAAAAGCGGGTTGGCGGGCAAGCGCCTGGACTTGTCGCTTTTCTGCGACTGTGCTTTCGGCTTCTCGCCCGCTAAGCTAGCAGAAGGATACGAAGTCGGGACACCGGCAATCGTTGATTTCATACCCAGGAAGGGAAGGACCTAAAAGATGATTCGCAAGGCCGTACTGCCCGTCGCCGGATTCGGCACCCGCTGTTTGCCCGCTTCCAAGGCGATTCCCAAAGAGATGATCACCATCGTCGACAAACCGGTGATTCAGTACGTGGTCACCGAGGCGGTAAAGGCGGGCATCAAGGAGATCGTCCTGGTCACCCACTCCTCGAAGAGCGCCATCGAGAACCATTTCGACAAGCATTTCGAGCTCGAGACCCAGCTCGAGGCCAAGGGCAAGAACGAACTGCTCGAGGAGCTGCGCAACATCATTCCGGACGACGTCAACATCATCAGCGTACGCCAGCCGGAGGCGCTGGGGCTCGGCCATGCCATCCTGTGCGCCCGCCCGGTCATCGGCAATGATCCGTTCGCCGTCCTACTGCCCGATGTGGTCATCGATGACGATGGCATGTCCAGCAACGATCTCACCGGCATGATCAAGGCGTTCGACGATACCGGCAAGGCCCAGATCATGGTCGAAACCGTTCCCCGGGAACTGACATACAAGTACGGCATCGTCGCCCTCGAGGGCGACGAGCCCGCCGCCGGCAAGAGCGCACCGCTGACCGGCATGGTCGAGAAGCCCAAGGTCGAGGAGGCGCCCTCCACGCTGGCCGTGATTGGCCGCTATCTGCTCCCGGGCGAGATTTTTCCGATTCTGGCCGAAACGCCCCCCGGCGCAGGTAACGAGATTCAGCTGACCGATGCGATCGAGACGCTGCGCAAGAATAGCGGTGCTGCGGCCTATCGCATGCAGGGGCAGACCTACGACTGTGGCAGCCAGCTCGGCTACCTCGAGGCGACGCTGGCCCTGGGGCGGAAGCATCCGACCCTGGGCGAGGGTTTCCGTCAGTTGATTCAGCAATACGCGGCCGAGGATTAAGTCGATGCGCGTGGTCGTACATGGTAGCGAACTGGCTGCGGCAACCGCCGCCGCCGCATTGTGCTCGGTTGGGCATCAGGTTACCTGGATGCCACATGCCGATTTTCGTTGGGAGAGCCTGGCGAGTGCCGACTGGCTGATCAGTGAGCCGGGGCTCAAGGACCAGATTCTGGCCGGTGAAGATTCCGGCCAGTTGACGATCGTGGATGAGGTGCCGACCGATACCGACGCCGACGTCCATTGGCTGGCACTCTCCCCAGATCAGCGGGAGTCGGCGGAAAGTTACGTCAGGCAGGTTCCTGGACGTCAGAGCACGCCGCTGATCATCGTCAACAATTCCACGTTCCCGGTAGGCCAGACGGAGAAGCTCGAGGCTCTGCTGGGGCACGCCGGTCAAGTGGCCGTGGCGCTGCCGGATCGAATCGAGGAAGGGCGTGCCTGGGAAACGTTCACCCGGCCGGCGCACTGGCTGTTGGGTAGTGAAGACGAGTGGGGCACCCGGCAGATACGCGAACTGCTGCGGGCCTTCAATCGACGCCATGAGGTGTTCCAGTTGATGCCCAGGCGTGCCGCCGAACTGACCAAGCTGGCCATCAACGGCATGCTGGCGACGCGGATCAGCTTCATGAACGAGTTGGCGGGCCTCGCCGACTCGCTCGCCGTGGACGTGGAGTACGTTCGCCAGGGGATGGGGGCCGATACCCGCATCGGCTTTGAGTATCTCTACCCTGGCTGCGGCTTCGGCGGGCCCAATTTCTCCCGGGACCTGATGCGTCTGGCCGACGTCCAGCACTCGACGGGGCGGGAGTCCCATCTGCTGGAGCACGTCCTCGACATCAACGAAGGCAAGAAAGAGACGCTGTTCCGCAAGCTCTGGAACCACTTCAAAGGGGAACTGGAAGGCCGCACCGTGGCCATCTGGGGGGCCGCCTTCAAGCCCGGGACGGCACGGATCGATCACGCTCCGGTCCTGACGTTGCTGGAAGCGCTGTGGGCCCAGGGTGTCACGGTCAGGGTCCATGATCCGGCGGCGCTGCATGCGCTGGGCGAACTCTACCCCGACCATCCGCAACTGGTGTTGTGCGAGGGCGATTTCTACAGCGCTTGCGAGGGGGCCGATGCCCTGATGCTGGTCACGGAGTGGAAGTGTTACTGGAATCCGGATTGGCGGCGGCTGCTGCAAGCGCTGAAGACGCCGCTCGTTCTGGATGGTCGCAACATCTACGATCCGGCCTACGTTGCCTCCCGCGGGTTCGTCTACCGTGGCATCGGCCGCCGCGCCTAGACCCGAATCCAGGAGAACGCCTTGAACGCCGGTGCCGGGCCGGCGTTCAATCGGCCACTTCGAGGTTGAGTTTCGCGTAGTCCCAGTTCAGGTGGGGCCACAAGGCGTCGAAATAGTCGCCGCGGCGCTCACGATAGTCGATTCGGTACGCCTCTTCGGCCAACGCGATGGCCAGCAGCGGGGCCGCCTCCGCGGGGCGCTCCCCCGGTGGCGACGCCAGCAGTTGCAGATCGCCACTGGCGCCGACAGCCAGCCAGGACCAGCCCTCGGCGACGTCGTTGACGTGAGCTCGCCACCGATACTGTAGCGCTCCAATGCCGCCAAACGCCTGGTCGATTTGTCGTGCCAGGACATCGGGTACCGCAACGCTTCCGGCGCTGAGTCCGTGCCAGAAGAAGACCAGGCTCCAGGCCTCCTGCGCAGAACGGCGAATCGCGTTTCCATCGTGCTCGGCGAGACTCGCCAGAGAGTGCCCGTGTATCGTTGCGCCTCGAGCGTTGAGCGTATCGATATGGCGGCGATGGTAGTGACTGTAAAGCAGGTCGACCTGGGCCCGGGATACATCGGGCTCCAGTGAATGGCGTTCGAACGGAAGGGCGGGCAACTCGAATCGGGTAGCGAATTCAGGCATCGGGCTCATCGACGATAGGGGGAGAGAGGGCTACATTACGCTCCGCGGGTGGCGGGCATGCTACCGCGAACGCGACCTTCATCGCCAATCCGGCGATGGTGATCGGGCCGCGGCCGCTATCATGCGAACCGACCGCTGCCAAGCCTGGGTTTTATGCCGGCTTTCACGTAACGTGATCCCGTCAGCCGCCCGAGGCCGGCTTTTCATGGCATAGTGGTTTCCATGACTGGCGCGTGGGGACGGGCTTCCGGGCTCCAGGAACCGGATGCCGAGCCTCCGGTTCTCTCGCAGTATTCGCATCACTATTGGCAAGGTACACGACGGCAATGCCATCACAATCCGACGAGCATCGCGCATCCCCAACCATCGTTCCAGATCGAGACGACATGACGACACGCCGCTCGGGAGTGTCTCGCCACCAAGGGGCTCCCGGACGCGGCCGGCCCAGAGTCTGGCCGCTGTGGTTTCTCATCCTGCTGATGCTTGCCGGGGCGGGCGCGGGAGGCTGGCAGCTCTTTCAGCGGCTGGAGGCGCAGAGCGCCCAGATCGACAGGCTCAACCAGCGTATCGATACGACCGGCTCGACACTGGATGCTTCCGGTGAAAGCCTGCGCGCCGAGTTCGATCGCCTGCGTGACCAGTTGGAGGCCACGCGGGCGGCGGTGGGGAGCCTGGAAACGCGAGTGGCGGATTCCCGGCCTGACGATCAGACGACTCGACAGATCGAAAAGCTGCAGGATGCCGACGAGAATCTGCAGTCACTGATCGGCACGCTGCAATCCTCGCTCGATGCGCTCGAGAGCACGGGAAAGGACGAGCGCGGAGCCCTGGCCGCCAGGCTGACCTCCCTCGAGGATGGCCAGAAGCAGCAGGACGATCGCCTCGACTCGGTGGCGAACTCCCTCGATCGGCAGCAGCAGGCCGCTCAGGCGCTATCGGAGCAGCTCACGACCTCGCTCGACAAGTTGCGTCAGTCTCAGCAAGCCCTTTCGCAACGGGTCGAGGGAAGTGACTCGGCAGAACTGCGCGCTTCCGTCGCCGACCTCGAGTCCCGCGTCGAGACCCTGGCCAAGAGAGACGTGCCATCACCCGACGCCTTGAATCAAATTCGCAGCTCGATGACGGAACTTCGGCAAGGCCAGATGGCTCTCAATGCGAGTCTCGAGTCCTTGCAGTCGCGTGTCGATGCGCTGCCCTCGGGAGCGAGCGCCGCCCAGATTCGCGAACTCAAGGAGAGGCTGGGCTCTCTCGAGGCAAGCCGCTCGCAATTGACGAGCCGCGTGGCTTCCTTGATCACGGACGTTTCCGACCTACAACGCGGCGGGGGTTGATGTCATGCGGCAAGTCAAGGTCCTACGGACGGGACTCATTTGCCTGGCGCTGCCCGCCGCGGGGCACGCCTGGGCGCTCGATGTTACGGTCAAGGGATTGAGCGGCCCCCCGGCGGAAAATGTGGTCAACATCCTGTCCGAACTCGAACCCGACAGCCAGGCTACCCGGGAACGCTTGGACGGGGTCGTGAGGAATCGTGCCGAGCAGGCGCTACAGGCGTTTGGCTACTACAACGCCAGACTGGATACGCATTACCCCGACACGGACAATCGGCGGGTCGTGATCGATGTCGAGCCGGGCGAGCGTGCCAAGATCACCCAGGTCGACGTTTCGCTGGAGGGAGACGCCAGGGATGACGAAGCCTTCGAGCAGGTGATGCGTTCGAATCCGCTCAAGGTCGGCGACCCGCTGTTGCACTCCCGTTACGACAGCTTCAAGGGCAAGATGTCGACCCTGGCGCTGGAGCGCGGATACTTCAACTCCCGCTTCCGCCAGCAACGGATCGAAGTGCGCCCCTGGGAGAACAGCGCCCGCATCTTTCTCGATCTGGACAGCGGTCGGCGCTATCGGTTCGGGCACGTGCATTTCCAGGGGAGCCAGATCGAGCCGCGCCGGCTGGAGAACATGGTTCCCTTCGAGCCTGGCGATCCGTATCTCGCCGGCGATCTCGCCACGCTCAACCAGAACCTCGGCCAAACCGACTGGTTCGGCGGCGTAGCGGTGCGGCCGAGAGTGAACGAGGAGGCCGCGCCCGCCACCCCCAGCCAGTGGTGGAGCGAAGCGACCGGACGCGATACCACCGCCGACCCGTCCAGCGTGCTCGGCGGGCCGGGTCTGAGCATGGCGCGGGAGTTGACCGATAGCCGGCCCACGGTGGTACCCGTCGATGTCGAACTGACCCCGGCCGATCGCCATCAGTTCGAGGTCGGTGTCGGCTACGCCACCGACGTGGGTCCGCGGACCCAGTTTTCCTGGACCATGCCCTGGCTCAATCGCTATGGGCACAGCCTGACCAACTCGCTCTATCTCTCGGGCCCGGAGCAGCGCTTCTCGGGGGAGTACAGGATCCCGCTGGAAAATCCGCTGAGAGACAGCTACCGGGTTCGCTACGGCCTCAAGAATATCGACAACGAGGACACCAAGAGCTTCGAGAGCTCGGTGCAGGTGGCCCGCCACTGGGAGTTCTCCAACGGCTGGATCCAGGATCTCTACTGGCAGACCACCTACGAGGATTTCACCCAGGCCGATCAGGACGATGCCGTGCTGCTGCTCTATCCCGGCATCAGCTGGTCGCGGACGCGCAAACGCAACCCGATCTTCCCGAGCTGGGGCGACAAGCAGGAGTTGACCCTGGAGTGGTCCGATCCTTCGTGGGGATCGGATGCCCGCTTCGTGCGCACCACCTTCAACTCCCAATGGGTTCGGATGCTCGGCAGCAAGAACCGCTTCGTCGGCCGTATCGGCGGCGGCGCCATGGCCACCAACACCTTCGACAAGATACCGCCATCGCTACGCTTCTTCGCCGGGGGCGACCAGAGCATTCGCGGATACTCCTACGAGAGTCTTTCGCCCGAGAACGAGGACGGCGAGCTTCTCGGTGGTCAACACATGCTGACCAGCAGCATCGAGTATCAACGCCACCTGACCGGCAACTTCTGGAGCGCCACATTCGTCGATACGGGCAACGCGTTCGATGAATGGTGGCCGGACGAACTCAAGACCGGCGCTGGCGTCGGCGTACGCTGGATCTCACCCGTCGGGCCGATCCGTTTCGATATCGCCCATCCGTTTGACGACGAGGAGGACTCTTGGCGTCTCCATTTCTCCATCGGACCGGAATTCTGATTCGGCTGCTGCTGTTCCTGGTCCTGTGGCTGCTGGGCCTGATTCTGACACTCGCCGGGCTGGGTCTGTCGCCCTGGGGCAGCCAGTGGCTTTTCGAGCAGGCCCAGTCGCGCGGCTGGGTCGAGGCGCAGCGTTTCGAGGGTGCACCGCTCGATGAACTGACCATCGAGGGGCTACGCCTGTCCGCCGGGACGCTGGATCTCGCCGTGGACAGTTTCCACCTTGCCTGGGCCGACGACTGCCTGCTCAGGGGCCGCGTGTGTCTCGATGATCTGAGCATCACCGGCGCCCGCATTCGACTGGGCGAGAGCGATTCCCAGCCTCCGCCGACGCCCGCAAAGGAAGAGGGCGGCGGCATGCCGTCGATTGCCGTTCCGCTGCCTATCGAGATTCGCCAGGTTCGTCTTGACGACGTCGGCATTCATCTCGCCGACGGCACCAACGTGCACTGGGATCATTTCCGGACCGGTGCCGAGATGTCCGGCAACCACCTGAAACTGCTGCCGACGACTCTGGAGCGGACTCGCATCGCACTTCCCGACACGCCGGGCCGGACGCTGGCAGCGCCCGACCTGGGGAGCGGGGTCTTGAGCCCGGATGCCATCGATGTGTCGGTCGCCATCAACACGCCCGCCGATGAGGGCGGTGCCAAGACCTCCGCTCCGCTCACGGATTCCGCCGCGCTGGCCGCCGTCCCCGACGACCCGGTCGCCATCGCGCTGACGCCGCTGACCCTGGCAGCCGCTGCCAACGTGGCCGACGGCGATGCCGGGCAGAGCGACGCGCGGGTCCAGAGCATCGAGCAGAGCCTGCGGGAGATCCGCGACCGGCTGCCCGATATCCAGTTGCCGCTGGAGGTCGAGATACCGGATCTGACGATCAGCGACCTGCGACTCGAGGGGCCGAACCCGCAACGTCTCGACCGGTTGGCGCTGTCGGCTTCCGCGGTCGATCGCCGGGTCGAGATTCACCGGCTAGTGGTGGAGGCGCCCGATGGTGATGCCGAACTCACCGCCAGCGCCGAGCTGCAGGGCGACGTTCCGCTCTCGCTGTCGCTGCGGGGGCGTGTCACACGAGCGCCGGTCTACGGCCAGACGATGACACTCGATGCCAAGGGCACGCTCGACGATCTGGATATCCAGATGCGCACGGCCGGTAATGCCGAGGCAGCGCTCGATGCCCGGATTCAAGCCTTCGAACCGGGGCTGCCGTTCTCCGTGAACCTCAATGCGGATCAACTGCGTTGGCCGCTGGCGTCGCGTCCGTTCGCGCCTTTCACCGACCTGGACGATGGCCTCGACGAGGCCGCCATCCTCGCGGCACGAAAACTGCAGGACGTGCAGGCCATCGAGCAGACGGCGCCGCAATATCAGCTCGACCACCTGGCGCTGAACGTCGACGGCACGCTGGCGAACTATCGCGCCGATCTCGACCTGGCCGGACAGGGCGCCGGGTTGCCGCCCGCCACGCTGACACTCGCTGGCAAGGGCGATCTCGACCATTTCGCCTGGCAGCCGATGCAGGTGGCAAGCCAGGGAGGCAAGCTCGAAAGCCAAGGCACGGTGCGCTGGGCGCCGGCATTGTCCGCCAGCGTGCATCTGGATTTTCAGCAACTGCCGCTGGGCGCTTTTTCACAGACCCTCACCGGGCAACTGAATGGCCAGACCCAGGCGGCTTTCGCGATGCGCGACGACGGCGGCTGGCAGCTTGCGGTACCTCGGCTGGCGATCGACGGTCGGCTTCAGCAGCGGGCACTCAGTTTGCACGCGCAAGTCGATGGCAACAGCGAGATGCAGTGGAATATCCGCGAGCTCGATTTCCGCCAGGGCGACAACCGGATCACCGCCAGCGGGCGAGTCGACCGGAATCTCGACATCGAGGGTCGTATCGATGCGCCCGCCCTGGGTACTATCCTGCCGGATCTCTCCGGGGCGCTGAGCGGCCGATTTCAGGGCCGCGGGACGCTGGAGCGGCCGCAGATCGCGGTCGATCTTCAGGGCCGCGGTGTCGGCTATGCCGAGAACCGGCTCGAGCAGCTGGCGCTGAAAGCCGACTCCACGGGAACGCAGGATCCGCAGTTCGACGTGGATCTGACAGCGAGCGGCATTCAGACGGCGGGACAGCAGATTCGATCCGTCGAGCTCGATCTCGCCGGACGCCTGTCTCAGCACCAGCTGTCGCTCGACGTGAGCGGTGGCGAGGGCCTTCCGGTCTCGCAGGCGTCCATTCGGCTTCAAGGCGGCCTCGATAGTGCCTTCCAGCATTATCAGGGCGTATTCTCCCGGCTGACGGCCTCGACCGACTATGGCGATATCGAGCTGCGCGATTCGCTGAACTTCAGTGCCAATCTGGCCAATGCCAGCGCAACGATTTCCCCGTTCTGCCTTGATCGCCAGCAGGGTGGGGCGCTCTGCCTGACCGAACGCATGAATGCCTCGGCAGCCCAGGGGCGAGCCGCGCTGTCGATCGACGAGCTTCCCATGGCGCTGCTCAACGACTTCATGCCCGACGCGTGGCAAATCGATGGTCAGACCAACGGCGATATCGTCGCCAACTGGTCGCGAGGCGGTCAGGCCTGGGCTGCCAACGCCGATATCGAGAGTGATGTGACGGTCAGCGGCGTCGATGCGCGAGGCGCGCCGTGGCAGGTGCCGGCGGCGACGATATCGCTGTCGCTGGATGCCGATCAGCAGCGGGCCCGGACCCAGCTCGACCTGCAACTGGAAGACGCGGGCCGGATTCGGCTGCAGGCTCGGATCGACGATCCCGCGGGCGACGGCACGCTGGAAGGGCGTCTGCAGATGAGCGATCTCCGCTTCAGCCCCTATCGACCCCTGGTGGCGGGAATCGACCAGCTGGAAGGCGCCATCAATGGCGATGTGGCGCTCGGCGGCACGCTTGCCATGCCGGCGCTGAATGGCGATATCACCCTCGATGGCGTGCAGGTCAAGGGGGGCGTGTCGCCGGTCGCGATCACCGACGCCCAGCTGTCACTGGCTCTGCAGGGCCAGTCGTCGACACTGCAGGGATTCGTGCAGAGCGACGAGGGCCGGCTCGATCTCTCGGGGGATGCCAACTGGCAGGATCCGGCCAACTGGCGAGCCAACGTCAATATCGACGGCACCGAATCGCCGCTGATGGTGGCGATGCCGGCCTACGGTCGCCTGAGAGTTGCCCCGGATCTGCAGATCCATGCCATGCCGCAGCGACTCCAGGTTCGCGGCGATGTCAGCATTCCGTGGGCGCGGCTGGAGATTGGTCAGATTCCCTCGTCGGCGCAGGCGCCCAGCAGCGACACCGTCATCATCACCGAGGAAGAGGATCGCCAGCAGCAGGCCGCAGCCGCGGCCCGGCAGAACGAAGAGGGTGCCGGTACGGCTCAGGCCCTGGCCGATGCGGGGATGCAGCTCGATGTCCGCGTCAACCTGCATCTCGGGCCGGACATGCAGCTGGAAGCCTACGGTCTCGAAGCCGGGCTCACCGGCGAGCTGCAGGTGCGTCAGGGCACCGGCCCGGTCCAGCTCTATGGCGACGTCAATCTGGTCGACGGCACCTATACCTCGTTCGGGCAGGACCTGATCATTCGCCAAGGGCAGGTACTGTTCAGCGGGCCGGCGTCCCAGCCGAGTCTGCAGTTCGAGGCCATCCGCAATCCGGATACCACCGAAGACGACGTGATTGCCGGCTTGCGGGTGACCGGTTCGGCGTCGTCACCGCGTCTGACGATCTTCTCCGAACCCGCGATGACGGAAAGCCGCGCCCTGTCCTATATTCTTCGGGGCCGAGCGCCGGAGGATACCGGCAGCGGAGACGACGCCTTGACCTCGGCGTTGATCGGGCTCTCGCTGTCGCAGACCGGCAGTGCCGTAGGGCAGGTCGGCCAGGCGTTCGGCGTGCAGGATCTGAGTCTCGATGCGTCGGGATCGGGCGATGACAGCCAGGTGGTGGTCAGCGGTTATGTCTTCGACGACTTGAAGGTGAGCTACGGCGTCGGCATATTCTCTCCCATCGCCGAGCTGACCCTGCGTTATCGCCTGATTCAGAATCTCTATCTGCAGGCCGTTTCCGGCGCCGCGCAGGCCGTCGATCTGATCTACACCTTCAGCCTTGGCCGTGCCAGCGATACCTGAGACGCTCATCCGAGGGGCTCGCCCGACATTATCGGCGTCCGGCAATGCCGGGCGCCTCTTCGATCATCCGGAGGTAACCCATGTTTAAACGACGTTCCGAATCGCTACCGACTGCGGAGACAGCACTCCCGGGGCGCGATACGCCCATTCAGATCAGCGGTGAACACCTGATCAATGGCGCTGCGATGCAACCGCCTTTCCCGGCTGGCACCGAGCAGATCGTATTGGGGCTGGGGTGCTTCTGGGGGGCGGAGCGGCTGTTCTGGGAGCAGGATGGCGTCGTCGTCACTGCCGTGGGCTATGCCGGCGGTATCACGCCGAATCCGACCTATGAAGAGACCTGTACCGGCAGGACGGGCCACGCCGAAGTCGTGCTGGTCGTCTACGATCCGGCCCGTGTCACGCTCGAGTCGCTGCTGGGTACCTTCTGGGAAGCTCATGATCCGACCCAGGGAATGCGGCAAGGCAACGACCTGGGCACGCAATACCGTTCGACGATCTATACCACCAGCGAGAAGCAGCAAGCGGTGGCCGAGCGGAGCCGGGACGAGTATCAGGCGGCGCTGCAAGCTCAAGGCCTGGGGGAGATCACCACCGAGATTCGTCCGCTGGATACGTTCTACTACGCCGAAGAGTATCACCAGCAGTATCTCGCCAAGAATCCCAATGGCTACTGTGGTCTGAAGGGGACAGGCGTCACCTGTCCACTACCGGCCTGATCGCCGATCAGGCATCGCTTGAGTCTGCGGCTCTCTTCGCTGCCTGGCTTGACGATCGGTTCAGTGATCGAGCAGAGGGGAGGGAGCCGTCTGGCTTAGCTTGCGCGGCGCCCACTGCTGCAGCTGCGCTTCGATGCGTCGGGTCAGCCAGGAACCCAGCCGCCCGCCGCGTCTTTCCACGTACCCGACGTGGCCGCCGTGGCGGGCAATTTCCACCCGCACCGACGGCGAGGGTGCCGGCAGGCGGGCGAACAGATCCGGCGGCATGAACGGGTCGTCATTCGCATGCAGGATCAGCGTCGGCAATTCGATTTCTCCCAGCAACGGCCCCGCCGAGGCGCGTCGATAGTAATCGCTGGCAGAGCGAAAGCCGTGCAGCGGGGCGGTGACGTCGTTGTCATAGGCCCAGAAGCTGTTCAACTGTCGAATCTGCTGCGCGCTGATCGTCAACGGCAACGGGGTCGTCCGCAGTCGGGTCAGAACCTTGCGTTTGAGCTGGCGCAGCAGATAGCGCTGATAAAGCCGTGAGAACCCGTGATTGAGCGTATCGGCACTCGCGGCGAGATCCAGCGGCGCGTTGATCGCGATGGCACCCTCCAGCGGCAGACCGTCGCCACCCTGTTCGGCCACCAGTTTCAGCAGCATGTTCGCGCCCAGCGACACTCCCGCAGCCACCATGAGTGCCTCGGGATAACGCTGTGCCAGCTGACCGATGACCCAGTAGGCATCGGCGGTATCTCCCGAGTGATAGGCTCGCGGCAACCGGTTCGGCGTTTGTCCGCAGCCACGAAAATGCATCAGCACGGCACGCCATCCCATTCGCGCCGCGGCATGGAGCAGCTCGCGGGCGTAGGGCGAATCGAAGGAACCTTCCAGACCATGGAATAGCAGGAAGATCGGCGCGTCGGCGCGCGGCGGGGCCGGGCGGGCCCAGGCCAGCTCCACGAAATCGCCATCCGGCAGGTTCACGACCTCGGTGTCTTTCGCCAGAAAGCCGCCGGGCAGCAGTCGCGGCAGCAGTGTCTGGACGTGCGCGTTGCGCAGCCCCGGCGGCGCGCGAAAATCAGCCGATACGATCGTGCCTGCCATGAATGGATTCAATCCTCGGCGATCGGTCTGCCCTGGGTCAGATTGTCGTGACCCTCTGCCGTGACGATCACGTTATCCTCGATCCGGATGCCACCGTGATCCTGAAGCCGGTCGACGGCCGCCCAGTCGACGGTTTCAGGCTGCGCGCCCTGGCGAAACGGCGCCAGCAACATGGGAATCACGTACAAACCCGGTTCTATGGTAACCACCATGCCGACGTCAAGCGTGCGTGTCAGGCGCAGGGCAGGATCTTCGGCCGGCGGCGGCAACGGCGTACCCTGTCCGTCGCGCTGCCGGCCGCCCACGTCATGAACCTGAATGCCCAGGCTGTGCCCGAGCCCGTGGGGGCAGAAGGCGCGTGTCAGGCCGCTCTCCACGGCCGCTTCGGCGCTGATCGAGATCAGTCCGGTCTCGACCAGCAGCTCGGCCAGATGGCGGTGCATTTCCCGGTGCAGTTCGACGAAATCCAGTCCTGGAGCCAGCCGTGAAATCAGACGCTGCTGGTAGTCGGTGACACCCT
>NZNW01000151.1 GCA_002695065.1 Salinicola sp.
CTCGGCCTTTTCGAAGTCCTCGAGCCGCGCGCTGCCCTTGCCGGTGCCCAGCGCCGCATTGAGCGCCACGCCACTGGCTTCGTGACACATGTTGGAGCAGTCCGGCAGGTTGTTGGTGCCGTAAAGGCGCGCCAGCAGCTGGAACACGTAGGCGGACTCGTTGCCCGCCTTGCCGGAGGTGTAAAAGATGGCGTCGTCCGGCGTGGGCAGCGCCTTGAGCTCGGCGGCGATCAGCTCGAGCGCGTCGTCCCAGGCGATCGGCTCGTAGTGGTCGGTCTCGGCGTTGTAGCGCATCGGCTCGACCAGGCGCCCCTGGTCCTCGAGCCGATAGTCGTCCCAGCCCTTCAGTTCGCTGACGCTGTACCTGGCGAAAAACTGCCGGGTGACGCGCTTGGCGGTCGCTTCCCAGGTCACCGCCTTGACACCGTTCTCGCAGAACTCGAACGACGAGCCATGCTCGGGATCGCCCCAGGCGCAGCCGGGGCAGTCGAAACCGTCGGGCTGGTTGAGCTTGAACAGCGAACGTGCATTGAGGGCCGGCGAGCGGCTGTGCAGCAGGTGCCTGCCCACCGACTTCAGCGCGCCCCAGCCGCCGGCCGGATTGTGGTAGTCGAATATCCTGGGTGCCTTGGCCGCCACGGCGCTCGGGGCATCCTCGGCGGGGGACTCGCGACGGGACTCTCGTTGAAACTGGGACATGCTTTTCCTTACACGTTCGGTGACGACCGGAAATCGCGGACGCCCGCCCGCCGGCGCGCAGCGAATACGGTCGGCGTGGGGCCGGCATGAAATGCTGGATTCGGTGTCGGCGCAAAGCGCCTGCTGAACTCGAGACGCGACGAGCTCGTTTCAGACGTTGGTCGTAATACAAAAGTATATTACGCCGCTAACGTTTCGGCTGTCGACAACTTGCGGGAGCAGGCAGGCGCGCGGGACGGGATAACGTATCGGCCAATACGCGCCGGGCTTGAGAGGGAGATAAGGTCGAGGGCCCGATTCAGCCGTCGCCGCGGCTCAGCAGTTCGAGCCGCCTGCCCCGATGGCAGTTGATCAGGGTCAGATTGCAGGTTCGCGCGACTTCCACCGCGAGCCGCGAGGGATAGGAGAGCGTCGCCAGCGCCGGAATCCTGGCCCGGACGCTCTTCTGCACGAGCTCGAGGCTGCAGCGACTGGAGGTCATCACCAGCGCCGGCATGAGGCCGGCCATCAGGCTTTCGCCGATCACCTTGTCCAGCGCGTTGTGGCGCCCGATATCGCGGCCGACGGTGACGATCCGGCCAGGCTCGGAAAGCCCCAGGGCCAGATGCACGCCGGGCGAGGACTCGGTTCGCAGCGCCTCCAATCCCGAACCGAGACTCTCGACGGGCGGCAAGGCCGCCACAGGAAGCCGGGTCAGGCCGAACAGCAGTTGCGACTCCTCCTGCACCCCACAGGCACCGCAGCCGCTGGTCGACAGGGTCGCCCTCGCCTGGCTGCCGGCGCGTCGGGCAATCCGCTCGGCCACTTGCAGCCGCACCCGAAAGCCGTGCCGGCTGGTCTCCACAGCAATCGCTCCGACATCGGCGTATCGGTCGATCACCCCCTCGCTGAACGCGAAACCGACCGCCAGCGCCTCGAGCTGATCCGGCGTCGCCAGCACGGTGGCGTAGGCGGTGTCGTTGAAAACGATGGAAACGGGAGACTCCTGCGGCCCAGGCAGCGTATCGAGGGAGAGCGGGCTGGCATCGTCGTAGCTGGCCGGCGATTCGCGGTCGCTTGCGTGTCCAGACGGGCTGGATTCGGTGCCGAGAGGAGATGTCATGGCGGACTCCGGTCTATCGACGTTTGCCGGGGAGCAGTAATGTGCCGGGCAGCAAGAGGACGATATCACGCGGCAGAGAGATGAAGCGGGCAATCTTCAAGGGCGAGGGATGGAGAAACAAATGCCCGATCCTCGAGGATCGGGCATTCGGCTATCAGCTGGCTGCGTCCTGGACGGCTTCGCCACCGGCTTCGACGTCCTTGCCGGCGCCGTCGACCGTGTTGCAGCCTGCCAGGATACCGGCGCTGAACAGTGCGAACAGAGAGAAAGCAATTAGGCGTTTCATGATGTCGTCCTCCTTAACGTTTTGGGCGGATGAACGCGTGGCCCATCCGGGCCGTTTGTTAGCCGGCCAGCCATCAAAATAGCAGAGAGACGCGCGCCGCGTACGATATCTTGCCTAACTCGCGGATTTAACGTCCAAACCGCTATTGCGAGGCGTTCTGGATCTTCTCGCCGCCGCGCTCGATGTCCTTGCCCAGACCGTGCATCGTATTGCAGGCGCTCAGCGTCAATACCAGGCAGCCGACGGCCAGCCATCCCAATCCAGTTTTCATCGCGATGTCCCTCGTTCCGGGGCCGCCGCCGTGCCCGACCACCCATGAGCGAAGCGGCAAAAACGAGAGCTTACCACCGTTGCCCCCGTTCGCGGCGCAACTCGACGCTCCCGCGGCCTCGACGTAGAGTGACGCCTTGCAATCCGCTTCTCCCCCTCACCGCCGGAGGCGTCATGCCCAACTTCACGCTCGATTCTCGCCTGCAACAGGACAGCTTTCACGTCGTCGACCTGCCTCTGTGTCAGGTTCGCCTGAGCGGCGATGCCCGCTACCCCTGGGTCATCCTGATCCCGCAGCGCGCGGATGTCGTCGAGATCTACGATCTGCCGGGCGACGAGCAGGCGCGCCTGTGGCAGGAAGCCACGCGGCTGGGGCAGGCGATGATGGCATTCTACGAAGGAGACAAATTGAACATCGCCACGCTCGGCAACGTGGTGCCGCAGTTCCACCTCCACGTCATCGTGCGCTTCGCCGGCGATGCCGCCTGGCCCGGCCCGGTCTGGGGCCAAGGCAGCGCCGAAGCCTATCCGGCCGACGCCCTCGAGCAGCGCCGTGCGGAGATCGCGCGACTGGCGAGCGCGGCGACGTCGTCGCCCTGACATCGAGCGGAGGCGTTCACATCGTCAAGGCGCGGATCAGCCGCGTCCCGCGCCGAACGGGCCCGGCGCAGGGTCGGACTGCTGCGCGGTGGGCGCGCCAAGCATCGGCGGACCGGCCGCCGGCCCCCGCTGCCACTGGGCCAGCGTCAGCGACAGGCCCAGCACCAGTATCAGCGCCCCGCCTGCCAGGCCGACCCACGACTGCCACTGGCCGCCGCCCCTGGCGGGCTTGAGGTGGCGCTTGACCCAGTCGCGCGCCAGCACGCTGAGCAGGGCCAGCGAGGAGACGGTCAGCGCCGTTCCCAGCGACATCGCCAGGACCGCGACCACGCCCTTGCCGAACTGATCCAGCAGTGAGGCCGCGCCCAGCAGCAGCACCGCACCGCTGCAGGGGCGGATGCCGATCGACAGTACCGTCAGCAGCGCCACGCGCCAGTCCCCCGCCTGTCGGGGATCGATATGGTGATCGTGACCGCAACCGCAGTGGGCGTCGCGGGTATGTCGCTGCGATGGCACCATCGGACCCAGCGACGAATGAGGCGACACCGGGCTGGTCGTGACGGGCGTGAAAGCCGGGGGCACGGTGGTCGCGGCAGCGTTGCTGGCGGTATGGCGCGATCGCCACAGGCGCCGCAGCGACCGGATACAGAGCCACAGCCCGACCAGGGTAACGATCGCGAAGCTCGCCAGCTCCGCCTGATCGATGCTGCCCATCGCCTGCCGGGTCAACCATCCCAGACCGAACACCAGGACACCGATGATGGCGATCGCCATCACGCCCTGCAGCAGCGCCGCCAGCACGGAGAGGCCCAGCGCGCGACGCCAGGCGCCCCCCTGCGAGGCCAGGTAGGTACTCAGCACCACCTTGCCGTGGCCCGGCCCCGCGGCATGGAAGACGCCGTAGCCGAAGCTCACCCCGAGCAGCACGCCCCAGGTCGTCACGTCGGGGGTACGCTTCAGCGCACTGACGGCCTCGACCAGGGCGTGATAGAACTCGCCCTGCCAGAAGACGATCTGCACCGCGACCTGCTGCCACCACCCCAATGCATAACCGACCCCACCCAGGCCGATCAGCAGCGCCAGCGGCACCAGGAATCTCAGCGTCGTTCTCAGCCCGGGCACGCGATCTCTCCTGTCTCGGCAAAGAAGCGCCCGAGGTTGGGCTCGCCGCTCTCGCCCTTGTCCAGCATGGCCGCCTCCATCACCTTCTGCGGGTCCGGGGTCGCCTTGACGATCCGGGTGGTGCAGCCTGCCGACGGGTGGTCGAGCTTCAGGGCATCGGGCAGCGGCTGGGAGCCGTCCTCGTTGGCCTCGTGCACCATCTCGATGTAGTAGGTGGGATCGAAGATCCGATAGCTCAGGGTATGGCCGGCCAGCCGTTGCGGTGTCGCCAGCGGCAGCACGAACTCGTACACCAGCCGGTCGTCGCGATAGTCGGTGTTGGTGTCGGTGACCTCCCCCTGAGCGACGGGCTGACCGTCGAGCGTGATGTTGGTCAGGTTGTGCTGGGTGGCGAGATTGTTGCGGATCTCCACGCCCAGCGCGTCGAGGCGCTGGGCCATGCTGGTACCATCCTTGACGGTCGCCATCTCCTCCATCACCACCTGGCTGTAGAACGGATCCATGCGCCAGCGCTGGCGAAGCGCGGTCAGCCTGCCCTGCTCATCGAAGACCCCCTCGACGCTCATGTCCACCCAGCCGTGGGGATGAGCCAACGCCGCCGGAGGCGCCCCCAGCAGCAAGCCCATCGCCAACCCCAGCCACGCACAGTGTCTCCACACAAACAGTCTTCTCAAGGCAGCAATCCCAGCCGGTTCTGGACGTCGATGAACAAGGGGTCGAGCGCCAGCGCGTCCAGGGGCTGGCCGCCGCGTCGACCGCTCAATGTGAGGTAGGTATCGCCATTCTGCATCACGAGCCCCGGGGGACGTTCGCCGCCGCTGGTGACCTGGGCGTGAATTTCGTAGCCCGAGCGAGAGGCCAGCACGGCATCGATCTGGCCCAGGTCGCCGTCGCCATGGCGAATCACGAACCCGCGCTCGGCCAGCATCGCGAGTGTCGCCTTGAGCGTCTCTTCCGTCGTGGCCTGGACGGCGATACTCCGCGGCTGTGGCTGCGGCGACACCGCACAGGCCGTCAGCAGCAGCAGCCCGGCCAGCAGGCCCAGCCAGGCGACCCTGCTCGTCCCGGATCGCCATGTCACGGCTGGTGTCGTCTCGCGATATCTCATGGCGTCACTCCGGAGGCGGGCTGGTTCAGACGAGATTCGATATCCTGACGCAACTGCTGGCAGAACGAAGGCTGGTTGTAGCTGCGAGCGTCGATCAGGTAACCGTTGTAATCGACCACCACCGAATCGCGGTCGACCAGCGTCGTCGCGTCCGGCGTCACCACCGAGACACGCTCGATCTGCACCGGATCGGTGTTGTAGCCACCGCCGAAGTTCTGGAACACCCCCAGCGAATATCCGCTCCTGCCACCCAGGCCGAACCCGCCCCAGAAGCCGCTACGTCCGAACGGGCTGTTCACGGCGCCCAGGCCGGGCTGTGCGGTCTTGCGTTCGGCACTCACCAGCCCCAGCGAGGCGTCGGTATCCAGGATGGCGTAGCCCTGGCTCTCCAGGGCGTCCCGCGTGGCCCGCAGACGCGCCAGCGAATCGCCGCTGCCTGCCGGCCAGCGACAGTCGGCGGGCAAGGCGTTGCCGCCCATCGCCGAGGTGGGTTCCGGCGCCGACATGGCCTGGCAACCGCTCAATACGCCGAGTCCGACGCACATTGCGGCCCAGCGGCCTATCCGATATCGCAGATCGTTCATCACGGCATCCTCGCAGGAGATTGCGAACAGTGTTCAGCATGCCAGTTTCGAGCTCGCCGTTCCATGCTGCTTCCGGCGCGGCCGACCTCCCGCTCCGTCGCACTGCCCTGGGCCACGAAGCGCCGCCCGTCGCTGCCGACGTGCAACGACGTTATGCTGGGCAGAGCCACGATCCGACCCGATTCACTCCCAGCCGAGGATGCCATGAACATCGTCATCGCCCCCGATAGCTTCAAGGATGCACTTTCCGCCCGCGATGCCGCCGCCGCCATCGCCGCCGGCATCGAGCGGGAACTGCCCGACGCCACCCTGCACCAGTGTCCGATGGGCGATGGCGGCGAAGGCACGCTGGATGCCCTGCTGGCGGCGACGAACGCGGAGCGAAGGACGGCAAGCGTGCGGGACGCGCTGGGGCGCGAGACCACGGCGACCTGGGGCTGGCACGAGGCTTCGCGCACCGCATTCGTCGAGCTGGCGGAGGCCAGTGGCCTGCAGCAGCTCAAGCGTGACGAGCGTACTGCGCTCCACAGCTCGACCTTCGGGGTCGGCCAGTTGATCGTGGCAGCGCTGGACGCCGGAGCGGAGTCGCTGGTACTGACCCTGGGCGGCAGTGCCACCAACGACGCCGGCGCCGGCATGCTGGTTGCCCTCGGCGGGAGACTGCTCGATGGTGAAGGCAATTCCCTGCCTCCCGGCGGTGCCGCGCTGGCCGAACTGGCGACACTCGATCTCGATGGCCTCGATCCGCGGCTGGCCTCGTTGGCGGTTCAGACTGCCGTCGATGTCGACAACCCGCTGCTCGGGCCCCGCGGCGCCAGTGCCGTGTTCGGCCCGCAAAAGGGGGCGACGGAGGCCGATGTCGACCGGCTGGACCGGGCGCTGTCGCATTTCGCCGATCATGCCGCCAGGATTCTGGGCGAGGACTTCCGGGAACTGCCGGGGGCTGGCGCCGCCGGCGGGATGGGCTTCGCGGCACGCGCCTTTCTCGGCGCCGAGCTGCGCCCGGGCATCGAGCTGGTGATGGATCAGGTCGCGTTCGACACCCTGCTGACGGGCGCCGACTGGGTGATTACCGGTGAGGGACAGCTCGATGGACAGAGCCTGTCGGGCAAGACGCCGATCGGGATCGCCCGTCGTGCCGAACGCTTCGGCGTTCCCGTCGTCGTGCTGGCCGGACGGCTGGGCGACCAGTGGCAAGCCGCGTTCGAGCACGGCGTCACCGCGGCGTTCGCGCTGGCCGACGGCCCGATCACGCTGGACGAGGCGCTGGCGCGCTGCGGCGAACTGCTGGGCGATCGCGCGCGGACACTGGCAAGGCTGTGGCAGGCCGGCCCCAGGGGATGACGCGCCGGCGGCCGCTCTCCCACCAGGCTTGCATTGTCGTCATGTGACCCTGATATACCTTGGTACGGAACGCACTTAACGTCCTGATAGGACGACGCTATCCACGCCATATCGAGACTTGGATGGGGCTCCGCGGAGCGCCCGGTTACACTGTCACCATCACCTTTCAGGAGAGACACCATGTCCGACATCGATACCAATGCCATCGGTCTGCATACCTCCAGTGCCGAGCAGCTCGCGGAGAAGCTCAACACACTGCTTGCCAACTACCAGGTGTTCTACATGAACACCCGAGGCTACCACTGGAACGTCAAGGGCGAGCAGTTCTTCGAGCTCCACGCCAAGTTTGAGGAGATCTACACCGATCTGCTGACCAAGGTCGACGAAGTGGCCGAGCGCATCCTGACCCTGGGCTACCAGCCGCTGCACGCCTATAGCGACTATGCCAAGGTGTCGCAGATTCAGGAGGACAAGCAGGTCGCCGACGGCAAGCAGTGCGTGCAGGGTCTGGTGAAGGGTTTTCAGGTCCTGATCGAGCTCCAGCGCGAGCTGCTCTCCCAGGCCAGCGATGCCGACGACGAAGGCACCGCCTCCCTGGCCAGCGACTATATTCGCGAGCAGGAGAAGACCGTGTGGATGCTCAACGCCTATCTCGGCTGAACCTACGATCTCGCCTCCGCTGCCGACGTCGATGCCGCCCTCCGGGGCGGCATCGTCTTTTGAGGCACGGTCTATCCCACCGATAGTCGAGTTTAATTAAACTTCGACCCCACCCAGCCGATGTTGTGCGGTACCCACCATGGGCCATGCGATTCAGAAGGCTCGTGGCTTACTTCCCGCCCTGCGGAGGCCCAACATGCCCCTCGATACCCCCACCGACAGCTCCGACGCCCTCACCGCCCCGCCGTTGGAGGCGCTATGGCAGGCAGTCAACCGCTCCCAGGCGGTGATCGAGTTCGATCTCGACGGCCATGTGCTCGATGCCAATGCGCGTTTCCTCGAGGCCATGGGCTATCGCCGCGACGAGGTGGTCGGCCAGCACCACCGCCTGTTCTGTGACGAGAGCTACGCCCAGAGCCGTGCCTATCAGGCGTTCTGGACGCGCCTGGGGCGCGGCGAGTTCGTCAGCGGCGAGTTCAGGCGCGTCACCCGCCAGGGCGAGGACATCTGGCTGCAGGCGACCTACAATCCGGTGCTCGATGCCGGAGGCAAACCGCACAAGGTGATCAAGCTGGCCTCGGACATCACCCTGCAGAAGCGTGCAGTCGCCGAGTACGAAGGCAAGGTCAAGGCGATGGATCGCGCCCAGGCGGTGATCGAGTTCGACCTCAAGGGCAATATCCTTGCCGCCAACCAGAACTTCCTCGATACCCTGGGCTACCACGCCGACGAGATCGTGGGTCAGCATCACCGCATGTTCTGCGAGCCCGACCATATAGTCAGCCGCGAGTACCGCGACTTCTGGCTGGCGCTGAGCCGCGGCGAGCTGTTCGACGGCCGCTTCATGCGTCTGGGCAAGCATGGCCGCCGGGTCTGGATCCAGGCCACCTACAACCCGATCTTCGACGCCGACGGCAAACCCTACAAGGTGATCAAGTTCGCCACCGACATCACCGCCGAGGTCGAGCTGGAGGAGCATATCCAGGCCCAGACCGAAGCCATGAGCCAGTCGATCCATGCGCTCAACGCCTCCATCGCCTCGATCGCCGAGAACACCCAACTGACCCGTTCGCTGGCCCGCGAGACCCAGCAGGAGGCCAACCGAGGCACCCAGTCGCTGAACGATTCGCGCGAGGCGATGGCGGCGATCCAGAAGTCTTCCGAGGATATCGACGCCATCGTCAAGGTGATCGGTGAGATCGCCTCCCAGACCAACCTGCTGGCGTTCAACGCCGCGATCGAGGCCGCCCGCGCCGGCGAGCACGGGCTGGGTTTCTCGGTGGTCGCCGACGAGGTGCGCAAGCTGGCCGAGAAGTCCGCCGACGCCACGCGCCAGATCAACCGCCTGCTGGGCGAGTCGCTCAAGCGCATCGACAGCGGTAACGCCGTGACCCAGCGCGCTACCGACTCATTCGCACGCATCGTCGAAGGCGTGGCCCAGACCACCGACTCGATCGAGGAGATCGCCACCACCGCCAGCGCCCAGCTCGAAACCGCCAACCGGGTCGACGGCGCGATCCGTGAACTGGCACGGGCGACCCGCGGCGAGGAGCGGGCGAGGTCATGAGCGCACGCGTCTTCGGCATCCTGCGCGTCGGTGCCGGCGATGTCGCCCTCGACGCCCGCGATCTGCAAGAGGTGGTGCGCCTGGAGCGCCTGCCGCCGCCGCGCCCGCGGGCGCCGGCATGGTCGCGGGGTACGCTGTCGCTGCGCGGTCAGCCGCTGCCGCTGGTCGACCTGGCGGGGCTATTGCAGCTCGATCCTGACACCCCGGCAGCGCCAACTCTCGATGCCCGTGACGAAGTCCATGTCGACGAGGCCCATCTCGTCGAGGCCCAGAGCAGGACTCACAGCCAGGGCAGGCCCCAGGCCAGCTTCGTCGCCGTGGTCGCGCATCGCGGGGCGCGTTTCGGCCTGTGCGTGACCCAGATCGTCGACGTGATCGAGGTGCGGCCTGACCAGCGGCATGCGGTGAGCCACGGCGACGGCAGCACGCTGGCGCTGACGCCTTCGCTGATCGATCACCCGAGCCTGGCACACCCGGCTTATCTGCTCGACCTGGATGCGCTGTTCGCGCTGGAAGAGATGGTCGCGGTGACGCCGTCGCCGGAACTGGCCGGGCGCCAAGCGGCCGATGTCCCGACGCTGACCAGTGACGCCACGCCGACGCGGCTCACCGCCCGACACTGGCTGATCGTGGAGAGTGGCGGCCAGGCGCTGGCGCTGGATACCGCGATCGTCGGCGAGGTCGCCAACTGCCCCCAGATCGAACCGCCGCCGATCGAGCTCGACGCCTACCTCGGCAACGTCACGCTGCGCGGTGCGCGGCTGCCGCTGTTCGACCCCGGTGAGTTGATCGGGGGCGCGCCCCAGCGTGTGCGACCCGGTTACATGGTGGTGCTCGACGGCCCCGAGGGGCGCCTGGCACTGGCCCTGGAACACGTCACCGCGCTCAGCGCCGACGGCACCCTGGCTCCCGCCGGCCCGGGCCAACCCCAGACCGTGGCCGGACTGGTGGCCGGCCCCTCGGGGCGCGATGCCCTGGCGCTCGATCACCGGGTGCTGCTGTCGGCGCTCAATCTGAGTGCGCTGGCGCGCCTGCACGCGCGGCTCGACGGTACCCAGACGGGCAGCGCCGCCGAGCGCCAGCCCCGGCGGCGCTTCGCGTTGGTGCACTTCGTTTGCGCGGGAGACTACACCACCCTGCTCGATCAGCTCTACGCGGTCGACGCCGCCCCTGTCTACTACCTCCGGAGCGGCGGCGACCCGCGCTGCTTCGTCGGCGTCTGGCGCCGTCACGGGCGCAGCGTCGCCCTGGTCGATCTGCGCCGGCTGCTGGGCCGCGACGTGTCGCGCCCACCCCGACACGTGCTGATCGCCGACAGCGGCCAGGGGTTGATCGGGTTTCTCACCGATGAGGTGCAGCGCATCGACTACGTCGAAGCGGCCGAGAAGAGCCTGGTGGTGCGCTGGCGCGGTGACATCGATCCCGAGGCTCCGGCGATCGAGCGCGCCAAGCGGCTGGTGGCGCTCGGCGTCGGCGCCCGCCATCAGGTCATGGCCATGATCTGCCTCCAGGGACTGGCAGCTGACCTGGCGCTGAGCAGCGCGGCGCTGTCGACTGCCGACGACGTCGCCGAGCCCGCCTAGCTCGGCCTGCCCTGGTCTGGGCTGCGTTGCGCAGCGGGCGCGGCATCGCTCTCGCCGTCATCATCCACGCGACTCGCGCCACCTTCAGCGTCGGCGCCGTCCGAGGTTCGATCGAGTGCCGCCTCGTCGGCGTCCGCCTCCCGGGTCAGATGCGCCGGCAGGTCGCGCTTCATCCGCACGCCCAGCTTGTTGAGCGCCAGCGCCTGGCCGACCAGGCTGCCCTGTCCGGTTGATAGCCGCCCCATGGCCTGGTCGTAGCTGCCCTGTGCCCGGCCCAGGTGGCGGCCGACATCCTCGAGGCTCGAGACGAAGCCCTGGAATTTGTCGAGCAGCTTGCCGGCACGCTCGGCGATATGGCGCGCGTTCTCGTTCTGGCGCTCCAGATTCCACAGGCTTGCCACGGTGCGCAGGCTGGCCAGCAGCGTGGTCGGCGTGACCACGATGATGTCGCGGGAGAAAGCCTCCTGAAACAGGCTTTCGTCATGCTGGAAGGCGACCGCGAAGGCCGGTTCGACCGGCATGAACAGGAATACGAAATCGGGCGAACGCAGTCCCGGCAATCTCGGGTAGTCGCGCCCGGAGAGGGCGTCGATATGGCTTCTCACCGCTTGAACGTGCGCGCGTAGCGCCTGCTCGCGCTCGGCGTCGTCATCGGCATTGACGTAGCGCACGTAGGCGTTGAGCGAAACCTTGGCATCGACGATCAGGTGCTTGTCGTCGGGCAGGTAGATCACCGCATCCGGGCGTTGGCGACCCTGCTCGCCGTCGATCGAGACTTCGCGCCGGTATTCGATGTCGCGGCGCAGGCCCGAGCGCTCCAGCACCGACTCCAGCATCATCTCGCCCCAGTTGCCCTGCATCTTCTTGTCGCCCTTGAGGGCACGGGTGAGATTGGCGGCCTCTTCGGTGATCTGGCGGTTGAGCGAGGCGAGTTGATCGATCTGCACCTTGAGCGTGGTGCGTTCGCGCACTTCCTGACCGTGAAGCTCCTCGAGACGCTGACGAAAGCCGCTGACCTGCTCGCGAAACGGTTTCAGCAAGGCTTCCAGGCTGTCCCGGCTCTGGGCGCTGTAGGTGCGCTGGCGCTCGTCGAAGATGCGCCCGGCAAGCGATTCGAACTCGTGCCCCATCCGCGTCTTCGCCTGCTCCAGCAGCTGGAGCTGTTCCGCGTGCTGGTTCTGCTGCTGCTCGTGGCGGGTCTCGAGCCGGCCGTACTGCTCGCGCAGTGTCGCCAGGCGTTCGTTGAGGGCCTCCAGTTGCTGCTCGCGGGTGCCAAGCTGCTGCTGCAGTTGCGCCTGGCGCTCGCGCAGATCGTCCTGCTGACCGTCGCTCTGGGCCAGCTCCTGCTCCAGGCGCTGGCACTGCGCCTCGCTGGCCTGGAGCCGCGTCAGCAGGCTGTCGCGCTCGCGTGCGAAACGCTGGCGCTGCCACACCACGACGCCGATCAGGACCGTCACCAGGCCACCGATCAGGACGAGCCCGCCGGCCGACTGCAACAGCCATTCCCCCACTCCGCCATTCATCGCATCGCTTCCTCTTGACCCGGCGCCCGCTCGCCACCCCGCGGCGGCCACCATCCCCGAGTCGGCGCCCGCGCGCAAGCCGCGAACTCCGGACCGGGCGTGTCCCACGCGCGTTTTTCCTTGAACTTTGCCCAGACTATCCCAAACTTTCGAGGTAAGCCGAGACATGGACCGGGATGGCCCGTGGGCTTGCTATTCATCGAAACATCAAGCCGCTATATCAAGACCAGGAGGTCAAGATGGCTCAGCAACTCAACGGTAAACGTGTCGCAATCCTCGCCGCCGACGGCTTCGAGGAGTCAGAACTCTCCTCCCCTCGTGCCGCGCTGCAAGGCCAGGGCGTCGAGACTCACGTCATCACGCCGGACGGCAAGGGCATTCGCGCCTGGGCCGAGACGGACTGGGGCGACACCTACGAGGCGGACAAGAGCCTCGATGAGGTCAACGAATCCGACTACCATGCCCTGGTGCTGCCAGGTGGTCTGTTCAACCCCGATACGCTGCGACTCAACGACAAGGCCCTGGCGTTCGTCAGGCACTTCTTCGAAGCCGGCAAGCCGGTCGCCGCGATCTGTCACGCGCCGTGGATCCTGATCAACGCCGGCGTCGTCGAGGGCCGCAGGATGACCTCGGTGCCCTCGGTCGCACAGGATCTGAAAAATGCCGGCGCCCAGTGGTTCGACGAGTCGGTCGTGGTCGACAGCGGCCTGGTCACCAGCCGCACGCCGAAGGATCTCGACGACTTCAACGGCAAGTTGCTGGAAGAGCTGGCCGAAGGTCGGCACAGCAAGCAGCACGCCTGATCGACGCTCGACAACGACCGTCCGGACGCCCACCCTATGGTGGGCGTTTTTCGTGGGCCAACGCCCCGCTCTTCCGACTGCCCGTCGGATCCTGACCTGGAGTCCCGCATGCTTGCCGACACCGACTTCTCCTCGAGGCCGACGATCTTCCGCTGCGCTGTCGCCCTGATCCTCACGATCCCGATGACCTCGCAGGCCGTGGCCTCCGACATCGGCTGCGAGGCCAAGCGCAAGCATCTCGAGCAGCAGCTCGCGCAAGCCGATACCAACCATCAGTCTCACCGTGCCGCAGGGCTGCGTCGCGCGCTGAACGCGGTCGAAGATCACTGCACCACGGCTTCCTTGATCGGCGACAGCCGCCAAACGCTTGCGGATCTCGAAGAGGAACGTCAGGAGCAGCGTGAAGCGCTCGACGAAGCGACACGGGAGGACGACCGGGAGGATATCGCCAAACACCGGCGCAAACTCAAGAGACTCGATGCCGAAATCGCTTCGGAGCGGCATCGATTGACAGCGCTGGAAGCGCTCGAGGAATAGACGCAACGGGCCGAGACTTTGCACGATAACCCGCGAATTCCCATACTCATCGTTAATCAAACCTAGGATTGCCAGCCATCGTGCCCCACTCTTCCGACACTGCCTCCGAAACCACCGGCGCCGGATCGCTCCCTCGGCTGTTCGTGACCAAGCTCGTCCACTTCACCAAGAAGCTGGTTCGGCTGTTCATCCGGCCCATGCGCGGAGGCGACAAGGGCGAGGGCGGGGTGATCGTCCACCCCTATCGCGGCTACGGTTCGCATACGGAAGCCTTCATCATGGGCCGCGTGTTTCGCCAGCCCGGGCGCTTGATGAAGTGGGAGAAAGGCGGGACGGCGCGCGACCTGGTCGACGTCACGCGTCGCCTGGTCAGGCATGGTGTCAGGGATGCGCGGGTCGATATCCGGCTCGGCGCGACCCACGCCACCGTCACCACCGATCGCGACGGCTATTTCCACGCCCATATCGATATTACCCACACCCTGCCCGCCGACGCGATCTGGCACTCGGTCAAGCTGGAGGTCCTCTCGGAGGACGACGCCATCAGCACCGAGACCGAGATCTACATACCGCCGGCGAGTACCGACCTGATCGTGATCAGCGATATCGACGACACGGTGATGTACACCGGCGTCGCCAACAAGTTGAAGATGCTCTACCGCCTGTTCATGGAAAAGGCCGACCGGCGCACCGCCTTTCCCGGTGTCGCGGCGCTCTATCGCGCGCTCTACGGCGGTGCCGAGGGCAATCGCAAACGCCCCATGCTCTATGTCTCGCGGGGGCCCTGGAGCATCTACGAAGTCCTCGAGATGTTCTTCAACATGAACCGTATCCCGGTCGGGCCGATTCTGTTCCTGCGCGAGTGGGGCATGACGCTCAAGCGGCCTTGGCCGCGCAAGGCCGAGGACCACAAGTCCGACGTCATCTGCAACATGCTGTCGCTCTACGACACGCTCCCCTTCATCCTCATCGGCGATAGCGGCCAGCGCGATCCGGAGGTCTATACCGAGATCGTCAAAATGCACCCCGACCGCGTCCGCGCCATCTACATCCGCAAGGTGGACGACGATCCGGAGCGGGACGCCGCGATCGAGGCCCTGGCCAATGAGGTCAAGCACGCCGGTTGCGAACTGATCCTCGCCCGGGACAGCGTCAGCATCGCCGAGCATGCGCTGGCGAAAGGCTATATCTCGGAAGAGGGCTGCGAGGCGGTACGCGAGGACACGCACCGCCAGCAGCAGCAATAAGGCGTTTTATCGCTCTTTTGCTACCTGTATTGCCGCCGTTCGTAAAAGAGAGATCCGGCCCCGTGCTGGCCGTCTGATTCATGGCAATGGATCGATGCGGATTGGCGTAAAGATACTCATGCTGCGCGGCCTCTTGCGCAGTACCCGTTGGCCGCTGTGTCATGCAAAACTACTTGAGCTGGGGAGCATCTTGAGGGCAATGCCTTTGAGAGCATGAGTTGGAGTCAGGCCATTGTCGGCGGCGCCGAGCATTGGCGGGATGCTGCGTTGGCGGGTTTGAAAGTGTGCTGGTCGCCCATTCGGCTCGGCACGGGCAGCGCTTTGGCAGGAGAACGCTCGGGGAGTGGAGCTTCACCATGGCGAGCGGTTTTCTCGATGGCGTTCCGGCGGGAACGCACTGCTTTCGAGAGAACCACTCGCCCTATCCGTTTTCAGGCCGGTTTCAGGCGGCCTTGCCGGAGGCGATGTCGGCGACCAAGGCCTTGAGCACCTTCCAGAACTCTTCGACGGATGAAAGCTCGGTACGCTCGGTGGGCGAGTGGGCGCCGCGAATCACCGGGCCGAAGGAGATCATCTCCAACTGCGGGTACTTGCCACCGATGATGCCGCACTCGAGACCGGCGTGGATCACCTTCACCGCGGGGTCGCTGCCCAGCTGCTCCTGGTGGAGCCGGCGAAAGCGGGTCAGCAGCGTGCTGTCGGCGCTGGGCGTCCAGCCAGGGTAGACGTTCTCGACCCGCGTCTGGGCGCCGATCAGGCCGAACAACGCCGTGAAACGGTCCGCCAGGTTGCGTGTCGCGCTGTCTCGCAGCGATCGCACCAGCGCGCAGAGATGGAAGCGCCCCTTCTCCAGCGATACCACCCCCAGGTTGTTGGAGGTCTCCACCACGCCCGGCACCTCGACGCTCATGCGCTCGACACCGTAAGGCGCGGCGTGGAGGGCGGAAACCAGCAACTGGGTGGCGGTGTCGGTCAGCGCGTCTACGTCCTCGCAGGAGACCGCCGCCGGCGACAGCGAGAGCGTCACGTCGTCGTCGACGCCGGCCAGCTCCTCGCGGTAGAGCGCCTGCAGGTCGGCGAGCGCCTGCTCCACCGCCGGCAGATGATGTTCGTCCACCACGATGGTGGCGAAGGCCTCACGAGGCAGCGCATTGCGCAGCGTGCCCCCCTGGTAGTCCACCAGCCGAATCTCGAACTCGCCCAGTCCTCGCAGCGCCCTCACCAGCAACTGGTTGGCGTTGCCCCGCTCCTTGTGGATATCGGCGCCGGAGTGCCCGCCGACCAGGCCGGTCAGGGAGATACGACGCATCACCTCCTCCTCGTCGCAGCCGCGCATCGGCAAGTCGGCGTCGACCACGACATCGGCACCGCCGGCGCAGCCGATATAGACTTCGCCGCGATCCTCGGAGTCGAGGTTGAGCAGGTAGCGCCCCTCCAGCCAGTTCTCGTCCAGCGACAGTGCGCCCTGCAACGAGGTCTCCTCCTCCAGCGTGAACAGCGCCTCGATCGGGCCGTGGTCGATGTCGTCCGCCTCGAGAATCGCCAGCGCCGCCGCGACACCGAGACCGTTGTCGGCACCCAGCGTGGTATCGCGGGCGTGGAGCCAGCCATCCTCGACATAGGTGTCGAGCGGGTCGTTGAGGAAATCGTGGGGGTGGTCGCTGTTGGCCTGCGTGACCATGTCGAGATGGCCCTGCAGGATCACCCCGGGCACCGCCTCGCAGCCCGGGCTCGCCGCCTTGCGGATCCGCAGGTTGCCGTAGCTGTCGCGATCGTGGGTCAAGCCGTTGTCGTCGGCCCAGCGCTGCAGGATGTCGATCAACTTCGCTTCGTGGCCAGAGGAGCGCGGCGTATTGCAGAGCGTACGAAAATGACGCCACACGGGCTCGGGGGAGAGTTGCAGTAGATGATCGTTCATGGTCGATTCCAGCCTCGTCGCGCGGCGAGCAGCTCGCCGCAACGGGTGTCGAAAGAGTGATGAATGAAACCCGAGCCGCCAGCGGACCGCGGCTCGTTTTGAGGTGCGAATACCTTACTCGCCTGACTGCGGCTTGACCATATGTGCCGAATGCTCGCGCCCCTCAGCCAGGCACCGGTGCGGTGCCGTCGGCATCGCGACGGTCGTGGTGCCACGCCAGCAAGTCCGCCGCCAGCTCGCGTGCGGTTACCAGACGTTCGCGCCGCCCCTGCCGCAACAGCGCCTCGTCGCGATACTGGAACAGCGCCGGGACGGCCACCCGCGCCGATCGCGTCAGGTCGCCGGGCGTCTGGGACCCGCTCTCCTCGCACGCCAGCGAGCGATCGACCGCGGCCAGCGGCTGTTGCCGCCACCAGCCGAGCCAGGCCTCCCGCAACCAGGGCCGGACCGGTGCCAGCTCGCCGCCACCGGCAGCGAACCAGGCCAGCCGCTGGTGGAGATCTGCGGACAGGGCCGGCGCTGCCCCCTCGTGCAGCCAGGCCGCCACGACGGGGGCGTCGATGTCCCGCAGTTCGGCTGCCAGCAGATCCGGCAGGTGGCGCACGAAATCGTCATGCATCCGGTCGAGGAGCCGCGCCGATTCATCCGTCAGCGCCAGCGCCATCATCTGCGCCGGTTCGCCGCTGGACGCCTCTCGGGTCAGCCCGATCCGCAGCGAGCGAAACCCCTGCCGACGCCAGAATCGGGTCAACGACGGCTCAGCACCGAAGCTCACGCCCAACTGATCGACAGCGCGCTCCCGTGCCGCCGTGGCGACCCGCTCGATCATCGCCGAGCCGGTTCCCTCGCGCCTGGCCAGCGGGTGAACGGCGATCCGCATGATGCGCCACCAGTTGGCGAGCGCGGCCTCCCGGTAACCGCCGTGGGTGGCCAGCGACTGCGCCAGCAGATGACCCCGCGGACGCCGCTGCCCATGGTAGATGGCGTTGGCCAGTTCGGCGTCGAAGCCCCCCTCCTGCTGCACCACGCAGATGCCGACGACCATGTCGCCGACGAAAGCCGCCAGCAGGTGGACGTCGGGACCGTCCAGTAGATGTCGCAGATCGCTCGGCGACGTGCGGTAGTGGGCCTGCACCAGCAGCCCGAAAATCGATCTCAGCAAGCCGTCGTCACGGGCCAGGGCCGCCCGGTCCAGCCAGGCATAGACGACCGGCATCGGACGCGCGACAGCGGCGACGGACTCGGCGGCGACGATCTCGGCATCCAGGCACAGCAGGTCGCGGGTCAACGCTTCCAGCGGGTCACCGGCCGCCCAGCGAATGGGAGTATCCAGCTGTAGCCGCCGCCACTCCGGCGTCAGCCGATCCAGCGCATCGCGCAGGCGAACCTCGAATCCGCGGCCGGTACCTTCGTAGCCATGCACCGTGGTGGCGAAGGCGATCCGCGGGAAGCGACGCAACCAGTCGACCAGGCGCGCGGCGGGAATCGCGGCCGCCTCGTCGACGAACAGCGTCGGCGGCGACTGCGTGTCGATGTCGAACGCCGCCAGCGCGGGAACGACCTGCTCCGGCGCCAGCCACTCGACCCGACAGTCCCGACCGTCGAGGCGGACCTCGAAACGCCCCGCCTCACGCTCGCCGCCGGGCAGTAACCGCTGGAGGCGTTCGAACACCGCCTCCACGGCGATCGAACTCGATGCCGCGATCCAGAGCCGCCGCTCGCCGCGCATCAGCCGACGCGCGGCCGCGATGCCCAACGCCGCGCTTTTGCCACGGCCGCGATCGGCCACCAACACCACTGGCCGACGCCGCCGCATTCGCGTCAGTCGTGAAACCGCTTCGGCCTGGTCCCGGGTCAGGCAGTCGCTGTCATCGCAGGTGTCCGCCGGGGAGTGGTCATCGACGCCAGCGGCCGGCGAACCGGCCATCCCCGGCGAAGGGCCCGGCAAGCCGGCCTCGGCCGGCCATGCCACGAGTCGAGCGTCATCGCGCAGCCTTGCGCCCAGACGCTGGAGGTATCGTGCCGAGAGGGTCTCCACGGGGTGGGGCCAATGCGCGAGGCGCTGGTAGTCGGCGTCGGGCGGCCACTGCGCGTCGGTCGGTCGCTGCCAGTGTCCCGGCGTCAACAGCACCAGCCAGCCCCCGGCCAGGAGGGTCCCGCTGATGGCGCCGAAGGCATCCGGATCGAANCCCGCCGCGGNGGAAACCGCNTCGAAGATCACCAGATCGTGCTCGCTGCCCAACTGGCNGCGGGCGCGCGAGGCGNTCAGCCGCGGCACGCCCTCCGGTAACGGCGAAGCGTGNCCGGAGGANGCCGGCTCGGGNCCGATCCACAGCGGGGACTGCCAGCGCCCCGCCGCGATCCAGGCCAGTGCCTTGCGCACCGCCTGCGGCGCGGCGCCGGCGATCCACAGCACGCCTCGCCAGCGACGGCGCCGGAGGTCGTCGCTGCGACCGGTCAGCCAGTCGCCGAGCGGGGAGTGATCATTCGAAGCGGCCATCAGCGCAGTCTAGCCGAAGGCGTCGCCCAGATCGGGTTTCATCGTGGGGCAGTAACGGGCGACGGCCACCGCGAGGACGACCCCGCCCAGGGTCAGCGCCACCGGCAGCCAGCTGAACACGACACCGGAGGAGACGTAGAGATAGAGGAAGAACACCGTCATCACGCCGCCACCCAACAGCCGACCGGCCCTGGTGCCGGCCAGGTAGACGCTGGCCAGCACGCCGACGAACGGGATCAACACGCTGAACAGGTTGATCACGAACTCGCGCCCGCCTTCGGCCACGCCTGGGAGGATCAGCCGCGCCACCAGCTCCCATGCCACCAGGTAGATCGCCACCGGCGCGGCAAAGCTGCCGATCAGGCGCAGCACGGTGCGGGTCGGCTCATCGGCGCCGGGCTTGTTGGACTGGGGCGTTTTCATAGCGGCAAACCATCCTGAACCATCGAACGAAACGCTGAGGCGGGTCAGCAGGAGAGCCAGATTACAGACGGAAGACGGAAGACGGAAGACGGAAGACGGAAGACGGAAGACGGAAGACGGAAGACGGAAGACCAAACCATCACCATAAAACAAAGCAACCGGTTTTCGTCTTTGATCTGGCTTTTTCTTCCGACTTTCCTCTTCCAGGCACGAAGTGCCGCTCTTCCAGCTTTTCGCTTACAGCTCCGAGCGAAGCTCAGGTGCGGCTCCGGCGCAGCCGGCTCAATGCTCGATCTTCTTGAGCAGGAACACCAGCGGCACGCACAGCAGGTAGATGCAGCCCAGCCACAGGAAGATGTCGTTGTAGGCGAGCACCTGGGCCTGGATGCCGAAGCGCTGACCGAGCAGAGCCACCGCGCTGTGGTAAGGATCGGCGACATGGCCGATCAGCATCGCCTGGTAGTTTTCGATCTGCTGCTGAACCACAACTCGCCCCTCGTTGAGCGCAGGGATCAGCTGGTTCCAGTGATAGTCCTCGCGCCAGTCGCGCACGGTGTCGAGCATCGCCAGGCCCACCGCGCCGCCGAGGTTGCGCATCACGCTGAAGAGTCCGGCGGCGTTGCCCAGCTCCTGCGGCGGCAGCGTGCCCAGCGCGATCCGCGAAGCCGGGATGATGCACAGGATCATGCCAACGCCGCGCACGATCTGCGGCCAGAAGAACTCCCAGAAGCCCGACTCGCTGGTCAGGTTGTTGTTCATCGCCGTCCCGATGCCGATCAGCGTCAGGCCGAAGAACAGCAGTACCCGCAGGTCCACCGAGTTGGTCAGACGCCCCACGATCGGGGCGGTGAAGAACATCGCCACGCCGGTGACGAACATCACCTCGCCGATCTGCAGGCTCGAGTACCCTCTGACCCCGCCCAGGAACAGCGGCATCAGGTAGACCAGGCCGTACATCGCGATCCCCACCACGAACACGAGTCCCGTGCCGATCGAGAAATTGAGATTGCGGAAGGCGTGGAGATCCACGATCGGCGAATGGTAGGTGAAAACCCGCCAGAAGAAGCCGATGCAGGAAGCGACGCAGAGCAGCGTCATCCACACGATCAGCTCGCTGGCGAACCAGTCGTCACCGGGCCCCTCCTCGAGCACGAACTCGAGGCTGCCGAGAAACAGCGCGATCAGGATCAGGCCGCGAAAGTCGAGCCGCTTGGCCACGCTCGCATCGCCTTCGTCGATATCGAGGAAGCGCCACGCCGCCAGCGTGACCAGGATTCCCGGCACCACGTTGGCCAGGAACAGCCAGTGCCAGCTGAACAGTTCGGTGACATAGCCCCCCACGGTGGGCCCGATCGACGGCGCCATGGTCACTACCATGCCGATCACACCCTGGACGGCCCCCATGGCGCGACGCGGGAACAGCGAGAAGCTGATCGCCTGGGTGATCGGGATCATCGCGCCCCCCATGAAGCCCTGGATGGCGCGCAGCACGATCAGCTGTTCGATACTGTTGGCCAGCGCACAGCCGAGGCTGGCCAAAGTGAAACCGGCACAGGAGATGACGAAAGCCACCCGCGTCGACAGCCAGCGCATCAGCACGCCGGAGAGCGGGATCATGATGATCTCGGCGACCAGGTAGGAGGTCTGGATCCAGGATATCTCGTCGCTCGAGGCCGAGACGCCGGCCTGGATCTCGTTCAGCGAGCTGGCGACGATCTGGATGTCCAGGATCGCCATGAACATGCCGAACACCGCCGCGATGAAACCGAAGCGGTAGTGCCAGGACGGCATCTCCTGGGGGCCGGCGCCGCCTGGTGCCGCCACTTCACTCATGCCATGCACTCACGTGGCAGCGTCACGACTGCGGCCCGTCGTCCAGGTCGGGGCCGGGATCGAAGTAGATCGCCTGGCCATCGACCTCGCGGGTATCCACCGAAGGCACCACCGAGAGACCGGACTGCAGCCGCCAAAGCTGATCCTTGGGCCCGGTGACCCGGATCTTGACCGGCACGCGCTGGACGATCTTGTTGAAGTTGCCGGTGGCGTTGTCCTGGGGCAGCAGGCTGAACTGGGTGCCGGTGGCCGGCGCCACGCTGTCGACCTTGCCGGTGAAGTCGATATCCGGGTAGGCATCCACCGCCAGGGTCACCGGCTGGCCCACGCGCATGCGCTCGATCTCGGTCTCCTTGTAGTTGGCGACCACGTAGGCGCTGGAGACCGGGACCAGTTGCATCAGGGTGAGCGACGGCTGGGCGAGATCGCCGGGCTCGACGGTCAGATTGCCGATGACGCCGTCGCGCCGGGCGACGATATGCGTCTTGGCGAGCTGGCTCTGGTTGTATTCGATGTCCGCTTCGGCGGCGTCCCGGTTGGCCTTGGTGCTGTCGATGGAGGCCTGGTCGGCCGACAGCCGCCGTTTGGCCGACTCGACGCTCGCCTGGCGCGCCGCCAGCGTCGCCTGGGCGACCCGCAGCGACGCCTGATCGTCCTGCAACTGCTGGCGCGAGGCGTAGTTGTTCGCCGCCAGCGACTGCGAGCGTTCGAGATGCTGGCGCGCCTGGGCGACGTCGGACTGGGCTGCGGTCACCTGGGCCTGGGCTTCGTCGATACTGGCCCGATCGAGCTCGACCTGACGCTGCGCCTGGGTCACGTTGGCCGAGCTGACGGCCAGTTGCGCCTGGGCCTGGGCCAACTGGCTGCGAGTATCCCGATCGTCGAGCTGAACCAGCAGGTCGCCCTGCTTCACCCGCTGGTTGTCGTCCACCGCCACTTCGGTCACGCGCGCGCTGATCTCCGCACGCACCGCGACGCTATCGGTGTGCACGTAGGCGTTGTCGGTCTCGATGAAGAAGCGTCCGGTCTGCCACCAGTGCCACGCGAAGACGAGCGCCACCGCCAGCGCGACCAGTATCACGACTGCCGTGTAGAGTTTCTTTTTGATCTTCATGCCGAGCCTATTTTCCTGCCAGAAGTGCGCGCCCATTCAATGTGTAGTGTAGACTACACTATCTTATTGAAAACGCCACCGCGTCGTATCGAAAAATCCGGCGTTGCCGACACGAGAGAAAGCCATGTCGCCGTCACTTCCCAAAGATTCCCCCCCGACGACCGAGCGGGGCCGTCAGCGTCGGGACGCACTGCTCGACGCGGCACAGCAACTGTTTCTCGAGCGCGGCTACGGGCAGGTCAGCGTCAACGACATCGTCGGTCGCGCCGGCGGCTCGCTCTCCACTCTCTATCGCCACTTCGGCAACAAGGAAGGCCTGTTCCAGGCCATGATCGAACGCCGTTCCCATCATATCTACGGCACGCTGACCGACGACGGTGTCGACGAACTGACCATCGAGGCGGCGCTGCAGCGTCTCGGCATCGAGCTGCTGGTCAAGGTCATGGACGAGGAAACCCTGGGCATCTACCGCGAAGTGGTAGCCGAGAGCCCCCGCCAGTCGCAACTGGCCCGGCTGTTCTTCGATGGCGGCCCCGGTCGTGTCCGGCTCGCCCTGGCGGACTACTTCGAGCGCCAGGTGCAGAGGCAACTGATGCCGGCGTGCGATACCGTCGAACTCGCCGGCGCCTTTCTCGGCATGTTGCTGGGCGAGTGGCATCTCATTCGCGTACTGCAACTGGAGTCGCCGCCCTCCCGGGCGGCGATCGAGGATCGGGTGACACGCTGTGTCGACCTTTTCCTGCATGGCGTCCAGGGCCGCCCCTCACGACGAGGCCAGTAGCGCCTCGATGGTGATCGGCAAGTCACGATGGCGCTTGCCGGTGGCGTGGTAGAGCGCGTTGGAGATCGCCGGCGCAACGCCGGTCAACCCGATCTCGCCAACGCCACGACCGCCGAACTCGTTGTGCTTGAAGTCCGGGTAGTCGAGCAGCTCGACGTCGATCTCCGGCGCATCGGCGTGCGTCGGGACGATGTAGTCGGCCACGTTGGCGTTGATGAGACGCGCATCCCGCGGGTCGTAGTCGAGCTTCTCGAGCAGGCCCATGCCGACCCCCATGACGATGCCGCCCTCGACCTGGTTGCGCGCCGTCGGCGGGTTGATCGCCCGGCCGATGTCGATCGAGGAGACCACCCGCGCCACGCGCACTCGAGAGATTTCCGGATCGATACGGACCTCGACGAAGTGGGCGCCGAAGGAGCGGAAAGCGTACTCGCTGCGCTCGCTGCCGGGGGCGGCGCTGCCCTGACCGTTGACGCTCGAAAGCTTGCTGGTCCCGAGGATCTCCTCGAAGCTCACGCGGCGCTTGCCGTCGGTGAGTCCACCCGCTTGTGCGGAGAGCGAATCGGCGTCGCTGCCTTCGAATGCCCCGCCGCTGCCGACTGCCACTTCCTTGAGCGCATCCAGCGCGTCGCGCGCCGCCGCCGCCACGGCGGGCAGCACCGTCGCCGTCGCCATGGAGCCACCGGAGAGCGGCCCCGCCGGCAGGCTGGTCTCGCCCAGCTTGACCTCGATTCGCGAGAGCTCGGCGCCGGTGAGTTCGGCGACGGCCTGGGCGACGATGGTGTAGGTACCGGTACCGATGTCCTGGGTGCCGCAGGCGGCGAACAGCGAGCCGTCGGCGCGCAGCTCGACCCGCGCCTCGCAGGGCTGACGCCCGGCGGACCAGGTGCAGGAGGCCATGCCGTAGCCGATGATCTCGTCACCGTCGCGCATCGAGCCGATGGCCGGGTTGCGCTGCTCCCAGCCGAAGCGCCTGGCGGCGCTGGTCAGGCACTCGTCGAGATGCTTGCTCGACCACGGTAGACCGCTCGCCGGGTCCTGCTCGGCGTTGTTCTTCAACCGCAGCTCCACCGGATCCATCCCCAGCTCCACCGCCAGCTCGTCCATGGCGGTCTCCAGCGCGAAGATGCCCGAGACCTCGCCCGGTGCTCGCATCGGGCACGGCGTGCCGTGATTCACCTCGAGCACGCGCTGGCTGGTCGAGACGTTGTCGCAGGCGTAGAAGCTCGGCGTGGCGCTGCCGCAGGTATCGACGTACTGGTGCACCAGCGAGGTCTCGGTGGTGCTGTCGTGGATCACCGAGGTGAGCTTGCCGCTGCGATCGGCACCCAGGCGGATGCGCTGACGCGAGGCGGGCCGATTGCCACCGCCGGTCATGTCCTGCTGGCGCGGCAGCACGACCTTCACCGGGCGGCCGGTCATCCGCGCCGCCACGGCGGTGGCGACCGAGTGGGGCCACATGAACAGCTTGTTGCCGAATCCGGAGCCGATGTAGTGGGAGATCACCTCGAGGTTCTCCTGGGCGAGCCCGAAGACCCGCGCCATGGCGTTGCGCTGGAAGAAGACGCCCTGGGTCGATTCGTGCACCACCAGGCGCTTGCCCGCGTCGCGCCACTCGGCGAGGGTGGCGTGCATCTCCATCTGCAGGTGGCTTTCGGCGGCGATGTGGTAGGTCGAGTCGACCTTGACCTCGGCGCCGCCGAATGCCGCTTCCGGGTCGCCCCGGGAGCTGCCGGCACTCTCCTGCAGCGTGCCCTCGGCATCGGTCTGCAGCAGCCCGACGACGGCGCCGCGCTCTTCCCGATAACGGGCAACCACGCGCTGGGCCGCGGCCCGCGCCTGCTCGAAGGTCTCGGCGACGACCAGTGCCACGTACTGGCCGTGGTAGTAGATGCGCTCATCCTCGAACGGCAGGCGCACCTCGTTGACCATGTCGCCATGGGCCATGGAGTTGGGCGAGCGGTGCAGCGCCTCGAAGTGGCCATGGTGGAAGATGTCCACCACGCCCGGCATCGCGCGGGCGGCGTCGAGATCGAGGGATTCGAGCACGCCGTTGGCGATGGTGGCCGGCACCGGGTAGCCGTAGAGCATGCCGTCGACGTGGAGTTCGCCGGTGTAGCCGGCGCGGCCGGTGAGCTTGAATTCGCCGTCGATGCGCGGGGTGCGCTGGCCGACGACGCGGGGCTTGTCGAAGTCGGGTTGGGTCATGTCGTTCATGCCTGGCTCTCCTGTGTCTCGCTCGCCGGCGTCTCGCCACGGGCCGCGTTGCGCAGCGCGCGCACGATCGCCTGACGCGCCAGGGGAATCTTGTAGCCGTTGTGCTCACGCGCCTGGGCATCCTTCAGGGCGATGTCGGCGGCGCGCTCGAAGCTCGCCTTGTCGGCGCTCTGGCCGACCAGCGCCGCCTCGGCATCGCTGCAGCGCCACGGTTTGGTAGCGACCCCGCCGAGCGCGAGGCGCGCTTCCCGAATCGTGTCGCCGTCGAGCACCACCTGGGCGGCGCAGGAGGCAAGCGCGAACTCGTAGGAAGCGCGGTCACGCAGCTTCAGGTAGTGCGAACGGGCGTTTTCCAGCGGTGCGTCCAGGGTGATCGCGGTGATCAGTTCACCATTTGCCAGATCATGCTCGATGTGCGGCGTGTCGCCCGGCAGGCGGTGGAAGTCGGCGAAGTCGACCTCCCGTTCACCGTCGGGCCCCTGCAGCGTCAACGTTGCGCCGATGGCGGCGATACCGACGCACATGTCCGACGGATGCACGGCGATACAGGCGTCGCTGCCGCCGAGCACGGCATGCATGCGGTTGATGCCGTCCATGGCGTCGCAGCCGCTGCCCGGCTCGCGCCGATTGCACCTGGCCGCCGGGTCGCGATAGTAGGGGCAGCGGGTGCGCTGCATCACGTTGCCGGCGGTGGTCGCCATGTTGCGCAGCTGGGTCGAGGCCCCCGCCAGCAGCGCTTCGGAGAGCACCGGATAGTGCGACTTGACCTCGGGATGGTGGGCCAGGTCGGTATTGGTGACCAGCGCCCCGATCCTGAGCCGGCCGTCGTCGAGCCGCTCGACCCGCTTGAGCGGCAGCGCGTTGATGTCGACCACGTTTTCCGGCTTCAGTACGTCGAGCTTGATCAGGTCCAGCAGCGTGGTGCCACCGGCGACGAAGGCCGCGTCGGGCATCGTTCTATGAGCGGCATGATCGACGCTATCGGCGCGGGAGTAGGCGAAGGTTCTCATGCCGCTCCCTCCTTGCGCGCGGCATCGTGGCCCAACTGCGCGCGAGATTTCTGGATCGCTTCGACGATGTTCTTGTAGGCCCCGCAGCGGCAGATATTGCCGCTCATCGCCTCTTTCACGGAGGCGTCGTCGGTGCCGATGCGCTCGTCCGCGAGCAAGGCGGTGGCGGACATCATCTGCCCCGGCGTGCAGTAACCGCACTGGTAGGCGTCGCACTCGAGGAAATTCTGCTGCACGGGATGGAGTTCGCCGTCGCGGGCGAGCCCTTCCACCGTGGTCACCTGCTGGCCTTCACACATCACGGCGAGGCGCAGACACGAGTTCATCGCCTGGCCATCGACATGCACGGTGCAGGCGCCGCACTGGCCGTGATCGCAGCCCTTCTTGGTGCCGCCGAGCCCGAGCTGCTCGCGCAGCACATCGAGCAGTACCGCATTGGGCGCGACCTCGATCGTGCGGGGCTCGCCATTGAGCGTGAAATCGAGCCTGACGGTCTCGTCGGAGGGGTGGGGGGAATGCGCGGAATCGTCCATCATGCCGGCTCCTCATCTGAATTTGGAGAGCCGCGGGTGTCAGGCGCGTCACTGCGCCTCGCCGCGGCTCGTCGTCTCGAGCGATGATGCCGCGCAACGAAGCGATGACCTGGGAGACAGGATCACGGGAGCGCGTACATCGTCGATGATCGCCGGCTGCGTCGCGAGCCAGCGGGACAAGCGTTTCGTCACGGAGTGATCGGGCAGCCGGCGTTGTCAGGACCCCAGGGCCGCCCATCGACAACAGCATAGACAGCTCATCCCGATCCCGCCCAATGCATCGCCAGAAAATTTTGTCGCACGGCGCCCTAAAGCATTCGACTTCCGCTAAGCTCTTCGGCTGACGAATTTCTACCGGTCGATCGGGGTCGATGAATACGCTATTTCTGGTTCTGATTCTGCTGCTGGTCGCCTCGGCGACCGGGGTCGTTACCCGGTTCGTTCCCGCCCTCCCGACACCGCTGGTACAGATATTTCTCGGCGCCCTGCTGGCATGGCCGGCGTCGGGCCTGCACGTCGAGCTCGAGCCGGAGATATTCCTGCTGCTGTTCATCGCGCCACTGCTGTTTTCCGATGCCCGGCGCTTCCCCCAGCGCGAGTTCATGATCCTGCGCGGGCCGATCCTGGCCCTGGCGCTGGGGCTGGTGCTGTTCACGGTGGTCGGGGTCGGCTACTTCATCCATCTCCTGTTCCCGGCGCTGCCGCTGGCGATCTGCTTTGCCCTGGCGGCGATCCTCTCCCCCACCGATGCGGTGGCGGTATCGTCGATCTCCGGCCGCCTGCCGGTGCCGCCGCGCTTGATGCGAATCCTCGAGGGGGAGTCGTTGATGAACGACGCCTCCGGCCTGGTGGCGTTCAAGTTCGCCGTCGCGGCGGCGCTGACCGGCACCTTCTCGCTGACCGACGCGGCCGGGAGCTTCCTGCTGATCTCGATCGGCGGCCTGGTGGTGGGCGGGCTGCTGGCCTTCGGCTTCAATGTCCTGCGCACGCGGCTGATCGAACGCCATCTGGGCGAGGCCACCACGGTCCAGGTCATCCTGCTGGTGCTGCTGCTCCCCTTCGCCGCCTACCTGCTGGCCGAACATCTCGGCATGTCCGGCATCCTCTCCGCCGTGGCCGCGGGCATGGTGATGAATCGTGCCGACATCAAGCGCGTCGGCCAGCTCCACACCCGCATGCAGACCCAGGCGGTGTGGGAGATGCTCGAATTCGTCCTCAACGCGCTGGTCTTTTTGCTGCTGGGGTTCCAGCTGCCGGCGATCATCAGCGGGGCGCTGGACCATTCGCTGCACGATATCGGCGACTACGAATTCCTGCGCCTGCTGGGCTACGTGGCGGCGATCTCGATCGCCCTGCTCGCCTCGCGCTTCATCTGGATCTGGCTCGCCAGCGCCATCGGGCGGGGGCTGTCGAGAGTGATGGGCTTCATCAAGCGTCAGCCGCGCCTCCCCCCGCCGGCAAGCACCGGGCAGATTCCGGTGAAGCTGATGCTGGCGGCGACGCTGGCCGGTATCCGCGGCACGATCACCCTGGCGGCGGCGCTGTCACTGCCGCACCTGATGAACGACGGCACCGACTTCCCGGCGCGGGAGTTGATGATCTTCCTGGCGACCGGCGTGATCCTGTTCACGCTGATCACCGGCAGCATCGGCTTGCCGCTGGTACTGCGAAACCTCAAACTCCCCAACGACACCCATGAATTCGAGGAGGAGCGCAAGGCGCGCATCGCCGGTGCCGAGGCCGCCATCTACCGCATCGAACGCTACCATCACGATCGCACCGGCGAGTTCGCCCGCAACAAGACCAACGACGAGACGATCATGGCGTTCAACGACATCAGCTCCCAGTTGATGAGCTACTACCGGGAGCGTCTGAACCTGCACTCCGCCGACACCGCCACGCCGCAGCTCGCCACCTCCCGCCAGTTGGAGCGCGACACCCGCCTGGAGGCGCTGCGCGCCGAGCGGCGCCAGTACTACAAGCTGCGCCAGCGCGACCGTATCAACGACAATGTTCTGCGCAAGCTGGTCCGCGAGGTCGATCTGGCCGAAGCGGCGCTGACCGGGGACCAGGGTGTGGCGCATCACTGATCGACACGCTGAACACGCATGCTCGAGCGACATTCTCGAGCGACACCACCGAACGACATCCTCGACCCGGAGACGACACATGCCCCGACCGTTCTTCCGCCAACTGCGCCTCGCGCTGATCACCGCCGGCCTGCTGGGTTTCACCGCCGGCGTATCGGCGCAGTCGACACCGCCTGCCGAATCCGCACAGGAGACGACGCCATCCGTTCCCGGCATGATCGTCGCCAGGAGCGACGCCGGCGTGCACGAAACCGCCATCCGCTTCGCCGAACAGGCGCGCACCAGCGGCATGACCGTATTCGCCCGGGTCGATCACCGCCAGGGCGCGATGTCTCGCAGCATGGCGCTGCTGCCCAACGAAGTGATCATCTTCGGCGATCCCAAGGGTGGCACGCCGCTGATGCAGTGCGCTCCGACCGCCGGGATCGACCTGCCAATGAAGGCGCTGGTCTGGCAGGATGCGGATGGCCAGACCTGGCTCGGCTACAACGACCCGGCGTGGATCGCCCAGCGCCACGGCGTCGCCGACTGCCCCGCCGTCGAACCGCTCCAGCAGGCGATGCGGAAGCTGGTCGAGGCGACGCTGCAGGAGTGATGTCGTGATGAAGGGCCGTCACCCCATGTCCAGGAAAGGAGAGCCGGCGGCGGTGCTGGAACCGGCCCGGCTTCGGTACAGCTAGGCTCTTAACCCCGCGGTGACGAACCCGCCATCGACGGCCAGGACCTGCCCAGTGACGTAGGAAGCCTCGTCGGAGAGCAGGAACGCCACCGCATTGGCGACTTCATCGGGCTGGCCGTATCGATTCAGGGAGACGCGCTGATGCCACTGGTCGCGCACTTCGTCGGTATGGATGGCGCGCGCCAGCGGGGTGTCTATCGGCCCGGGGGCCACGGAGTTGACGCGGATCCCCCGCGAGCCCAATTCGCACGCCATCACGCGGGTCAGCGCATCCTGCCCGGCCTTGGAGGCGCCATAGGCGCTGCGCCCCTTGTTGCCGCAGAGGCCCGAGACCGACGAAATATTGACGATGCTCCCGGCGAGCCCTCGCGTCGTCCAGTAGCGGGCCAGCTCGCGCGATACCACGAAGGATCCGACCACGTTGACGTCGAGTATCCTGCGGAACTCCTCGACGCCCGTTTCGATGGTCGACTTGTCGATGCCGATACCGGCGCAATTGACGACGCCGACCAGTCGGTAGCGCTCGGACAAGGCCGCGATGGCCGCTTCGATGGCCGCCTCGTCGGTGACGTCGCACGCGACGCCATCGCACGATGGTGCGTCCAGCCCGGCGCAGGCTTCCGCCAGGCCGGCTTCGGAGCGATCGATGAGGCATACCGCCAATCCCCGCGTCTTCAACGTTCTTGCCACGGCCAAACCGATACCGGAGGCCCCTCCGGTCACCACCACTGCGTCTTGCATAGCGCCATCCTCGTGAGCTTTCGATTCGCGACCCGCCCCTGACACTCAAGCCGGCTCTTCACCGTCGGGTATCCACTCCTCCAGCGTCACCTCGAAGGTCATGCAGACGGGATTCCAGCCGGCCAGGAAGGGCCCGCCGTAGACGTTGCCGTCGGTGTCCGCGACGATACCCGCCAGCGAGGCGACGGGAACGCCGTCGGCTCCGGAGCGGACCTCACCGGCGATACTGACCACCTCCACCGCCGGACCGGATACTTGCTGATAGCCACCATCGCGCGTGCCCAGGCTGGCGTCGACCAGACTCCCCAGCCCGCCTCGCACGAAGGCGTTCCGGAACCCTTCGGCCAGGCACATTTTCTCGACGCCCTGGACGAGGTCCTCGTTCGGCGCAATGCGGGCGTAGGCCACGCGCCCCATCCGCCCCGACTCTGTGATCACGACTCGCGTCGTCTCCGTAGTCGACATGTCACGACTCCTTGAACGGCTTCAACAAGGGAATGTTGGTCTCGTCGTCGAACGCCTGGCGCAGCTCGAACCCTTCGAGCGCCGTGACCAGCACGGAAATCGGCGTGGCGCCGATGATCGATGCCTGAGGCACGATATGGCCGCCCTTGACGCTGCCGTCCTCGACGCGAACGGAAGCGTGGCAATGGACCAGGGGCCGCCCTTCCATGTCCTTGCCCAGGGTGGCATTGCCGAACACCATGAACGACGCCCCCGCGTCGATGGGGCTGGAGTAGGCGATGACGGCCTTGCCGCTCGGGTCGGGAGGCGCGACGCAGTACTCGAGATGATCGAAGTGGCCACCCAGGATGGTGGTCGATGCGCTGGTGACGCCGATGGCCTGCAACGGCCGGACCAGCGCGTCGTAGAGCGAGCGCCCAGGCTGGAGCAGCAGCCGGATATGACGGCCGCTTTGATAGTGCATGCTCTGGATCCGCACCGGACTGAAGCGACCGACATGGCGCAGCATGCGGGGCCGGTGATAACCGGACTGCAGCGTGGGGCTCATGAGCGTGCCTCCCGATCCTCGATGGCTTGCCGGATGATCTTCTTGGTGATCTTGCCGTAGTTGGATTTCGGCAACGCCTCGAAGAGGTGATAACGGCGCGGCACCTTGTAGCTCGAGACTCGCTCCTTGACCCAAGCCTGCAGCGCTTCCACGTCCAGTTGGCTACCCTCGGACGGCACCACCGCCGCGACGCCGACCTCCCCCCACTGCTCGTCCGGCATCCCGACGATCGCCACTTCCCGAATCCCGGGATGGGTCAGCATCTTCTCCTCGATCTCCCGCGGATAGATGTTGGAGCCCCCCGAAATGAACATGTCGGAAGCGCGCCCGGTGATATAGAGAAATCCCTCTTCATCGAGATGCCCCAGGTCGCCGGTACGGAACCAGCCATGGCGGAACGACTTCGCATTGGCTTCCGGATTGGCGTAGTAGCCGGCGAAGACACCGAGGCCACAGACACAGATCTCCCCCGTTTCATGGGGTGGCAGTTCACGCCCTTCGTCATCCTGCACGGAAACCTGCATGGCGGTTCTGTCGTAGCCGCAGGTGCCGATCTTGAAGCCGCCGTCATCGGCGCTATGGAGGCTCGGTGGCAGCACGGTGATGTTTCCAGTGACCTCGCCCAGGCCGTAATACTGCACCAGCACCTTGCCGAGCCGCTCGAGCGCCCGTTTCTGATCGGCGCGATACATCGGCGCGCCGGCATAGATGACGTAGCGCAGCGATGAATGGTCGTAGCGCTCGCAGGCGGGATCCTCGACCAGCATCTTGACGATGGTCGGCACGGTGAACAGGTTGGTGATGCGATGCGTCTCGATCAGACGCCAGATCTCGTCGCCATCGAAGCCACTGGCCGTGGGCAACACGGTCTTGACCCCACGCGCCAGTTGGGTGAGGTAGTGTATTCCCGAGCCGTGGGACAGCGGTGCCACGACCAGACTGGCATCGGTCGCCTGATCCGTGCCGGGCATGAGATCGCAGAGGTGATTGGTGGTGATGAACCCCATCTGGCCATGCGTCAGCACCGCCGCCTTAGATTTTCCCGTCGTGCCCGAGGTGAAGAAGAACCAGCAGGGGTCATCGTGCTCCACGTCGGCGTTGGCGCACGCCTGACCCTCGTACTCGCGCAGGAAGTCGTCGTATGCGGCATCGCCGAACGTCCCCTCCCCAATTCTTACGGTAAAGGTGAGACCCGGGCCGATGTCGCGAATGGCCTCGTAGTGGCGCTCGAATTCCGCCCCGATGACAAGGATCCTGGCTTCGGTCAATTCGGCAAGCCACTGGGCCTCGCCGGGGGAGATCCGAAAGTTCGCCGGTGCCCACACCGCCCCCAGCCGAAACGCCGCCAGTTGGGTCTCCACCATCTCGAAACCGTTACGGCTATGGACCAGCAATCGATCTCCTTTGCCCAGGCCCCGTGCTTTCAGCGCCAGCGCCAGCGCGCTGACGCGCCGATCCAGCTCGCGCCATGACAGAGAGGCTTCGCCCATCGCCAAGGCCGGCGCATCGGGATATCGCCGCATCGCCTGGCTCAGGAAGTTGGCGAGGTTCATCACTCGCTTGCTGACCGGCACGATGCCGCCTGCCGGCTGTCGTACCGCCCCGCTCATCGGCTGCGCTCCATGACGCTGACGTAGTTCGCCACGGCGGCTCCGCCCATGTTGAACACGCCGGCCAGATTGGCACCGGGGATTTGCATGTCGCCGGCCTCACCCATCAGCTGCATGCAGGCCATCACGTGCATCGAGACGCCGGTAGCCCCCACGGGATGGCCCTTGGCCTTGAGCCCGCCGGAAGGGTTGACCGGCAGCCGGCCATCCTTGTAAGTCCAGCCCTCGCGAATGGCACGATGGCCTTCACCGGGAGCCGTCAGCCCCATGGCTTCGTACTCGATCAATTCGGCGATCGTGAAACAGTCATGGGTTTCCACGACATCGAGGTCATCGAGGGTAATCCGGGCACTCTCCAATGCCGCGCGCCAGGCGCCGGCCGCACCGGTAAACGCCAGGGGATCACGGCGACTCAAGGCCATGATGTCGTTTTTCTGAACCCGGGAACGGAAAGCGATGGCCCGCTCCAGCGTCAGCGCCGTCTCCTCGTCGGCGAGCAGGATCGCCGCGGCACCGTCGGAGACCAGCGAACAATCGGTACGGCGCAACGGATCGGCCACGATGGGATTGTTGTCGCTGACGGTATGGCAGAACTCGAACCCCAGATCCTTGCGCACATGGGCGAAAGGATTGGCAACGCCGTTGCGGTGGTTCTTGGCAGCGATGAGCGCCAGTTCCTCGCGCCGGTCGCCGTAGCGACGAAAATACTCATCCGCGATGCTCGCGAAGACACCAGGAAAGCCGCCTGCGGTCATCTCTTCCTTGCGATAGCTGGCACCCAGCAGGACGTCGCCGACCTCCGAGGTCGGCAGTGACGTCATTTTCTCCGCCCCTACCACCAGGGCGATTCTGCCACGGCCGGATTCGATGAAATCCAGCCCCGCATGCAGGGCGGCGGAGCCGGTGGCGCAAGCGTTCTCGAGCCGTGTCGCCGGCGTGTGCATGAGCTCGTCGTCCGCCATCGCCACCAGGGCGGCCTGGAAATCCTGTTTGGAGAATCCGTTGTTCATGACCCCCAGGTAGATGGCGTCGACATCGGCTGCCGGCACGCCTCCATGCTGCAGAACGTCCTTCACGACCTGGCCGATCATCGCTTCCGTGTCCGGCTCGGTACGTTTCCCGAAGGGAAGATGCGACCAACCGACTATCCGCGCTCGAGTTGACATGTTTTCTCCTGATTCCATAAAATGGAATAAACAAATCGGCTTTATTTCAAGTTATTCGCCGACTATCAGGCCTTCAACATAAAAATCGATGATATCGACCAAATAATTAGGCCACATTATGGAACACGAGGACCAACGTGATGAGTTCAGGCCATATTCAGGGGGCTCAGTCCACCTATCGCACCATGCAAGTGCTTCGCGCCATCGCCGGACAACTGGGCAAAGGGGTATCGCTCGCCTACATCACCCAGCAGACGACACTCTCCAAACCCACCGTACATCGCCTGCTTCAAGCGCTCATGGCCGAAGGCATGGTCGAGAGAAGCGACGAGGAGGGGTACTTTCTCGGCCCGGAGTGCTATGCACTGGGCGTGATCGCCAACCAGCGCTATGGACTGAGCCAGATCGCCTCGACGCCGGTGGCACGAATCGCCGCCGACACTGGAGACAGCGCCTTCTTTTCGCTGCGCAGCGAATGGCATTCGATCTGCCTGATCCGCGAGGACGGCAGCTATCCGATCAAGACGCATGTGCTGCAACCGGGCACGCGGCTACCACTCGGGGTCGGCGGCGGCGGCATCGCCATGCTCGCCGCCATGGACGACGACGAGATCGAGCAGTGCCTGGAGGCCAACGCGGAGGAGTGCGCTGCGCGCTTCCCCAACGATCAGCGCGAGGATCATCGCCCCCGCATTGCCGAGTGCCGCGCACTGGGTTACGGCATCAACCGCGGCTCGGTGGTTTCCGGCTCGTGGGGAATCGGTGCCGCGGTGCGTGATTGTCACGGCCGGGTGCTGGGCTCTCTCTCGGTTGCCGCCATCGAGAGCCGCATGCAACCGGATCGCCAGCGCGAGCTGGGCCCGCGCCTGGTAAAGGAAGCCCAGGCCCTCGAGGCGAAGATCCGAAAAGCCCAGATGACCAGGTGAGCCGGACTGTCCGGCTCATCCGACGGCGGCGCGCAGCGAGAACCCTCCGTCGACATTCAGGCTGACGCCGGTGACATATCGTGCCATGTCGGAGGCGAGAAACAGCGAGGCGTTGGCAACGTCCCAGGCATCCCCCATGAACCCCATGGGACATTGGCGATTGCGCTTCTCGATCATCGCCTCGGCATCACCACCGTAGGCCGCCGTCAATGGCGCATGGATCATTGGCGTGTTCATGAGCCCAGGCAGTATGCAGTTGGCGCGGATGCCGTCGGCAGCATACTGAGCCGCCAGATTCTCGGTGAAGGCGACGATCGCCGCCTTGGAGGTGGTGTAGGCCGAGTAGGCGAAACCGATCCAGCGCAGCGCGGCAATCGAGGAGATATTCACGATGCTTCCCGCGCCTTGCCGGCGCATGATCGGCAGTACGTGCTTGCAGATCAGAAAAACGCTGGTCTGATTGATTCGCAAGACACGCTCCCACTCCTCCTCCGACGTCTCCTCGGGACCTCCCGTGATGGCAATGCCCACGTTGTTGTGCAGCACATCGATACCCCCCAGATGCCCCATCGCGGCCTCGACCATTGCAATGATGTCATCGGTTCGGCTCACGTCTGCCGCTACCGTTTCGCAGAATCCCCCTTCGGCCTGAATCAAGGCCTGGGTTGCGCGCGCCGCCTCCAGGTCGCGATCCACGGCGATCACGCGAGCACCTTCACGGGCGTAGGCCACAGCCGCTGCCTTGCCATTCCCCCAGCCCTCACCACAGGAGCCGGCCCCCACAACCATAACGCGCCTGTCATTCAGCAACGCCTTCATGTTCGCCTCCTCGCAACTGTTGTGCACCGGCCGATGGACATGACGGCCGGCTCGATGCCCGATGCCGAGTCATTCAGCGTCACGCACCCCAGCTATGGTTTGCTCGAAACTTTCGACCAGCTCAGGGCCAACCTTCCGGGACCAGGAATCGAACGTCTGGCGCGTGGCCTGCTGAAAAGCCGCCAGCTCGGCATCCTCCAGCCGCGTGACCTTCATGCCATGCTCGACAAGGATGTCGTATCCGGACTCGGTCTGTTCGCGAGTGAGTGATTTCTGATACGCCATCGCCTCCTCGGCGGCCTGGCGCATAGTCGTCTGCATATCGGGACTCCAGGACTCCCATTTCGCCCGACTGACGGCAAGGAAGGCGGGATCGTATGAGTAGTGCCAGTCGGTCAGGTAAGTCTGAACCTCGTAAATCCGCTGTGGCACGATGATGGCGCCGACAGGATTCTCCTGCCCATCGACCACACCCTGCTGCAGCGCCGAGAAGGTTTCGGTCCACTGGATCTGCTGCGGGTTGGCACCCAGCTCATCCATGACGTCGATGAACATCGGACCGGCAACGCGAACCTTCATGCCGCGCAGATCGTCGGGCGAGGATACCGGCTTGACGCTGTTGGTCAGCTCGCGGAAACCGCTCTCCCCCCAGCCGAGCACGACCAGACCATGCTCTGCCATGATCTGCTCCATCCGACGAGCCGGTTCGCCCTCGAGCGTGGCATCGACCTCGTCGTAGTTGCGATACAGGTAAGGCAGGGAGAAGACCGCCATTTCCGGTATCAACGGCGACACCGATATAGCGGTCGAGAGCACGAAGTCGATGTCCCCACGCCCCACCATTTCCGCCTGGCGCAATTGATCGCCGCCAGACAGCACCGCATTGCCGAATACACGAACCTGCATGTCACCGTTGGTCGCCTCATCGACTAGCTGCGCAAAACGCTCGGCGCCCATATTGCGGCTGGTGGAGTCACTGGTTTCACTGGACAGCCTGAGCGTTTCGGCACTGACTGCTGCCGACGCCACGAGAGTGGCGCAACCCAACGCAACGATCCAAGCCTGTCTGAATACTGGCATAACGATCTCCTGATCCTTCGAAAGTGGGTGCCGAGTCATGACCGACTCCCGGAGCATCGTGAACCCACACCCACCTCAGCAATACGACATATTAACTACATTCCATTTTATGGAACAAAGAAAGCCCACGTCGTAGCGCCATGCAATGCCGAAACGTCGATAACAACGCCCCTGTCCATCGGGGAAACAAGCGTGTCATGACGCCGAATGAAGTGAAAAACTGGAAATAACTGGACGCTATTTACAACCATCGTCCAATTTCGCAGACAGGTGGCGTCAGTCACTCTTCGCTCAACAAGAAATAAAATTCCACTTTGCGGAACATTAAAGGCGAACGACGATGAAGCTCTCGATAATCCCGACGGCAGTCGCACTGTGCTTGGCGCTATCATCCAACTTGGCTCAGGCGGAGACCTATCGCCTGACGCACAACACTTCCGATGCCACGTCCTGGCAAAAAGGCGCAGAGAAATTCAACGAGCTGCTGGCACAGGCTTCCGATGGCGACATCGGCGTGCGCATCTTCCCCAATGCCGTGCTCTCCGGCGGCGACCAGATGAAGCAGTCGGAGATGGTGGGGCGTGGGGACATCGATTTCGTCATCACCTCGGCCATCAATGTCACCCCGCTGATTCCGGAGATGGCGGTGTTCTCGCTCCCCTATCTGTTCACCGACTACGAACAGGTGGATCGCGCCATCCAGGGCGAGCCGGGCGATGCCGTGAAGGATATCGCCCGGGATAAAGGTATCGAGATTCTCGCCTGGGGCGAGAACGGTTTCCGCGAGCTGACCAACAGCGTCAAGCCGGTATCCTCGCCCGACGATCTGCGCGGCATGAAGATCCGCGTCGCCGGACCGATGTATATCGATGTGTTCGACGCGCTGGGCGCCAACCCGCAACAGATCCAGTGGACCGAAACCTTTTCGGCGCTCCAGCAGGGCGTGGTCGATGGGCAGGAGAACCCGGTGGGATCGATCATCGTGCCGCAGCGTCTCTACGAGGTGCAGGACTACCTCACCGAGTGGCACTACTCCTACGACCCGATCTTCGTCGGCGTCAGCGAACGACTCTGGAACAGCTGGGACGCCGACACGCAGTCCCTGGTACGAGACGCCGCCCAGCAGGCGATGGCCTACCAGCGAAACCTGGCCCGCGAGCAGACGAGCACCGGGGTGGACACACTGAAGCAGAACGGCATGGAGATCACCACGCTGGATGAAGATCAGCTTCAGGCCTTCCGGGATGCTACCAGCGACGTCTACGACCAGTGGGCAGCGCGCGTGGGTGAGGATCTGGTGCAGACCTTCGAGCAGTCGGTCGGCGAAGCGGACAGCCAGTAGCCGGGTGTCCAGGCAGAACGAGGGTGGAACATCATGCGATCAGTCTGGCGCCATCTCGAGGAAGTCATCTGCGGCTGCGTGTTTCTCTGCATGACGCTACTGGGCTTCATCAATGTCGCGGTACGTAATCTCACCAACTACTCGCTGGCATCGACCCAGGAGCTGATCATCAACGGCATGGTGCTGCTGACGGTCTTCGGCGCGGCGATCGCCGCGAAGAAAGGACAGCACCTCGCGGTCACGGTGTTCTACGACCTCGTTCCCGCTTCCTTTAAGCGGGCTCTGGTCGTCCTGTCGACGCTGTTGATCATTGCGACCCTGGCGCTATGCACGCTGTTCACGGTGACGCTGCTGAGCCACCAATTCACCAGCGGCGTCGTTTCCAGCGCGCTGCAGATACCGCAGTGGTACTACACGCTGATCGTGCCGCTGGGGTTCCTCATGCTGATGATCCGCCAGCTCGAGCTGGCCATCGCCGAATTCCGACGGCCGGGAGACGCCTCATGCTAGACCTCTCAGCCGGTACGCAGATGATCATCCTGTTCTTCGTGCTGGTCCTCATTCGTGTCCCGGTGGCATTCAGCCTGGCGCTCTCCGCGATGGCCGCCATGTACGTGATGGGCTTCGGCCTCGACATGGTCGGTGACCTGATCGTCTCCGGCATCGCCAAGTACTCGCTGCTGGCCATTCCGTTCTTCATCCTCGCCGGCAACATCATGGGTATCACCGGCATTGCCGAGAAGATGATCAACTTCTTCCGCACACTGGTGGGCGGTCTTCCGGGTGGGATGGGGCTGGTCGGCACCGTCGTCTGCCTGTTCTGGGGAGCGGTCAGCGGCTCAGGGCCGGCGTCGGTGGCGGCGATCGGGCCGCTGATCATTCGCGGCATGGTCGCCGACGGCTACTCCCGCGCCTTCGCGGCGGGCCTGGGCTGGACGGGCGCCGCCCTGTCCCTGATCATTCCGCCGTCGATCGGCCTGGTGATCTACGGGATTCTGGCGGGCACGTCCATTTCGGACCTGTTCCTGGCCGCCATTCTGCCGGGCTTGATGCTTGGCGTGCTGATGCTCTGCGCACTGCCGTTCGCCAAACTGATGCCCCCGCCGACAGCCGGCGAAAGCGCAGCGGCAGACACCTCCTTTCGACGGGTAGTGGAACGAGGAGACGGGCAACCCTACGCCAAACGTCTATTACGCTCGTTCCGTGAAGCCTTCTGGGGTCTGCTCACCCCCGTCGTCATTCTCGGCGGTATCTACGGCGGGCTGTTCACGCCCACCGAGGCGGCCATCGTGGCGACGGTATTCGCCATGTTCGTCGGCTTCTTCATCTATCGCACACTCAGCCTGCGCTCGTTGTTCGCCTGCGTGGCGGAATCGGCAGGGTCATCGGCGGTGGTCATGCTGGTCGTGGCGTTCGCCAGCCTCTTCGGTTGGGTAGTGGTCGTGGACGGGCTGGTCAGCGACTACTCCGATGCCCTGCTCGGCGTGAGCCAGAGCCCTTGGGTCATCGTCCTGATGATGATGATCATTCTGCTGCTGGCCGGCATGTTCATGGACGCCATCACCATCATGTTCATCACCCTGCCGATCTTCATGCCGGTGGTTCAGCAGCTAGGGCTCGATCCGACCTGGTTTGGCGTGGCGCTGATGACGGCGCTCTCCATCGGCCTCATCACCCCACCGGTGGGCATCAACCTGTTCGTGGCGGCCAATATCACCGGCCTGCCATTGGGGCGTATCGCCCGAGGCGTCGTCCCTTTCCTGATCGTCTCTTTGATCGGCTTGCTGATCGTGACCTACGTGCCGGCCATCTCGCTGATTGCGCTGTAAGCCCATCGATCGGAACAACGCCGGCCATGAGGCCGGCGTCGTCGTTTCGCAGTCGCTGGTCACGCTCGCGCTTGGCGTCGCTCTCTCCGCCGTGCACTCCACGCCCCTCTATCCGTCAGGCATTTCGTGCCGTTCTACATCACGCGCTTCGCACCTTTCTCTCTGTCATGCACTCCGTGCCTGGGGCACGTCGTCCATCAGCTTGTCGAGGGTGATCGGCAGTTCGCGGATGCGCTTGCCGGTGGCGTGATGGACCGCGTTGGCGATGGCGGCCGCCAAGCCGGTGACACCGATCTCGCCGATGCCGCGGGCGCCGTATTCGTTGAACGCCAGGTCCGGATGGTCGAGCAGGATCACGTCGATCTCCGGCTGGTCGGCGTGCACCGGCACCACGTATTCGGCGTAGTCGTTGTTGACCGGGCGGGCGTTGCGCTCGTCATATTCGGTGGCCTCGAACAGCCCCATGCCGATGCCCATCACCACGGCGCCTTCGACCTGATTGCGCGCGGTGGTTTCGTTGATCACGCGGCCCACGTCGATGGCGCTGACGACCCGTGCAACGCGCAGACGCGAGATACCCGGATCCCAGCGCACCTCGACGAAATGGGCGCCGAAGGAGCGGTAGGAGTATTTCGAGTCGGCCGCCTCGGTATGCGCTTCCCCATCGGCGCTGCCGTAGCGACCGGCTTCCAGAATGTCGGCAAAGCTCACCTGCTTGCCGTCGGCGCTGCGCAGGCCGCCGTCCGTGACTTCCAGATCGTCGCCGGACGCCCCGGCGAAGACGCCGTTGCTGCCGGTGGCATAGCGCTTGATCTCGTCGAGGGCGTTGCGCGCCGCCCCGGCGATGGCCGGCAGCGTGGTCGCCGTCGCCCAGGAGCCGCCGGAAACCGGCCCGTCCGGATAGGAGGAGTCCCCCAGCTTGATGGTGATGCGATCGATGGGGATGCCGGTCACATCGCTGACCGCCTGGGCGACGATGGTGTAGGTACCGGTGCCGATATCCTGGGTGGCGCAGGAGGCAAACGCCGTGCCGTCGGCACGGATCGAGACCCGCGCGTCGCAGGGGCGTTTCAGCGCTTCCCAGTTGCACGCGGCCATGCCGTAGCCGACGATTTCGCGGCCCTTGCGCATGCTGCCGATCTCGGGATTGCGGTCGGCCCAGCCAAACTTCTCCGCCGCCCGGTTCGTCGCTTCGACGATATGGTTGCTGGAGAAATCCAGATCCTGGCTCTCGTCGCGCTCGGCGTAGTTGTCGAGCCGGAACTGCACCGGGTCGACACCGGCAGCGTCGGCCATCTCGTCGACCGCCGACTCCAGCGCGAACAGCCCCGGCGCGGCGCCCGGTGCGCGCATCGAGGTGGGCGTGCCGCGATTCACCTGGGTGGTCTCGTGGCTGACCGTGAGGTTGGGACAGCTGTAGAGGCTCTTGGTCACGCTGCCGCAGGTCTCGACGTACTGGTCGGTATAGGACGTGGTGTTGATCGACTCGTGACGCAGCGACACCAGCTTGCCGTTGTCGTCCGTCGCCAGGCGCAGGCGCTGACGCGTTTCCGGCCGATGCCCGGTGGTGGTGAACATCTGCTGGCGCGGCACCACGAGCTGCACCGGGCGCCCGAGTTCCCGGGACACCGCCGCCGTGGCGATGGCGTGCGGCCAGGTCCACAGCTTGCTGCCGAAACCGGAGCCGATGTAGGGCGCGTGCACGGTGATCCGCTCCGGCGGAATGGCGAAGATCTTGGAGAGCGCGTTGCGTGCCACCACCACACCCTGGGACGCATCGAAGATCGTCAGCTCGTCGTTGTCCCACCACGCCGTGGAAGCGTGCATCTCCATGGGATTGTGGGTCTCCACCGGCGTGCGATAGGTCACGTCGATGGTGGTCGCCGCGCTATCGAACGCCGAGGCCGCGTCACCGCGATCGTGATTGCCACTGCCGGCCTGGGTGCCGTTGGCCTCGACGCCCTGGTCGAGATTGGCCACGGCCTGGTCGGTCGAGTAGGTCACCTTGACACGTCGCGCCGCGGCCCGGGCGTTCTCGAAGGTGTCCGCGATCACCAGTGCCACGAACTGCCCTTCGTAGTAGACGCGTTCGTCCTCGAACGGCAGCCGGGTCTCCTCGACCTTGTTGCCCTGGGCGAAGCTCGATGGCGTGTGGTACAGCGTCGGGAAGTGGCTGTGGTGGAAGATATCGATGACGCCCGGCATCTTGCGGGCCTCGTCGACGCTCAGTTGCGAGACCTTGCCGCTGGCAACGGTACTGAAGACGCCGTAGCCGTAGGCCAGGTTGGGCGGCAGGTTGTCGGCGGCATAGTTGGCGCGGCCGGAGAGCTTGTCCGGGCCGTCGATACGCGGCACGCCGGCGCCGATGATGCTCTGCTGTTTGTCGCTCATGTTCGATTCTCCTCGCAAGCAATCAGGCGGCGGTCAGATCGGAAAGATTGCGCACGATGGCCTGCTGGCCGAGCGGAATCTTGTAGCCGTTGTGGGCGTAGGCGATGGCATTCTCGAAAGCGAGCTTTGCGGCGTCGGCAAAGAGCTGCTCGCTCGCGGTCTTTCCCTTGAGCGCCGCCTCCACCTCCGGCGCGCGCCAGGGCTTGGTGCCCACGCCGCCCATGGCCACGCGGGCCTCGCGGATGGTGTTGCCATCCATCCGCACGATCACCGCGCTGGAGGCGAGGGCGAACTGATACGACTGGCGATCGCGCAGCTTGAGATAGCCCGACCGGCTGCCCTCGAGCGGCGCGTCGAGGATGACGTGGGTGATCAGCTCGCCCGGTTCCAGCGCGTGTTCGCGTTCCGGCGTATCGCCGGGCAGCAGATGGAAGTCGGCGAAGTCGATCTCGCGGGTGCCTTCCGGCCCCTGAACCTCGACGGTGGCGCCGATCGCGGCCATCGCCACGCACATATCCGAAGGGTGGGTGGCGATGCAGGCGTCGCTGGTGCCGAGCACCGCGTGAACGGTGCGGTTGACGCCGCCGATCGCCGCGCAGCCGCTGCCCGGTTCGCGCTTGTTGCAGGCGGAGACCCCATCTCGGAAATAGGGGCAGCGCACCCGCTGCATGATGTTGCCGCCGGTGGTGGCCTTGTTGCGCAGCTGGGTCGAGGCGCCGGCCAGCAGGGCCTGGGACAGCACGGCGTAGTTCTCGACCACGCGCGCGTCCCGCGCCAGGGCGGTGTTGGTCACCATCGCACCAATGCGCAGGCGGCCATCGTCGAGGCGCTCGATCTCGTCGAGGGCGACACCGTTGATGTCGACGATCTTGTCGGGCTGCATGACGTCGAGCTTGACCAGATCCAGCAATGTGGTGCCACCGGCCAGGAACGAGACGGCGCGGTCGCTGCCGTGGGCGGCGACCGCCTGCTGCGCGCTGTCGGCGCGGGCGTATTCGAAATGTCTCATGCGTTGCCTCCCTGCACGTTGCCTCGAACGGACTGAATGGCCGCGACGATGTTCTTGTAGGCGCCGCAGCGGCAGATGTTGCCGCTCATCGCCTCGCGCACGTCGGCATCGCTGGTGCCGATCGATTCGTCCTGCAGGATCGCCACCGCGCTCATCATCTGCCCAGCGGTGCAGTAGCCGCACTGATAGGCATCGTGTTCGAGAAACGCCTGCTGAATGGGGTGCTGCTGGCCATTCTTCTCCAGCCCCTCGACGGTGGTGATCTCGTCGCCGTCGTGAGTGACCGCCAGGCTCAGACACGAATTGATCGAAGTGCCGTTGACCAGGATCGTGCAGGCGCCACACTGGCCGTGATCGCAGCCCTTCTTGGTACCGGTGAGACCGAGACCGTGGCGCAGCGCGTCGAGCAGAATCACGTTGGGGGTCACGTCCAACTGCTGACGCTGGCCGTTGACGGCCAGCGTAATGCGCTGTTTACCCTTCGCGGGCGGCGCATCGGTCTGCGTTGCCGGCTGGTCCGGCGAGCCGGCGTAGCTCACCTGGGAGAGCGCCGGGGCCGCCGCCACGGCCAAGCCGGAAACCCCCGCCGTCTGCAGAAACCGCCGGCGGCCCGGAGAGCGGGGCTGAGTCGAGTCGTTTCCGGGCTCGTAGATACCCACGCCCGTGCTCGATCGTTGATTATCGTCCATGGAGTCATCCTCATCAGTTTCCGCCCGATCCTGTTCGTTATTGCTATCGAGTCGTTATCGCTATCGAGATCGTTCGTGTCGGGCGCGCCTCATGTCGCCCGCGCGCGTTTGGCAAGCCCGCGAGGCAGAGGCAGGCAGCGAGAGTTCGCTGGCCGGGGAGTCGGTTGGACGCCGTCGTGTCAGGCGGCGGCATCACAGTCAACTTAGAGGAGGTTGGCGATGGTCGCAAAGCGACGGATGGCATTCAGGAGCAATCCGCCGCGATCGTGGAGGAATGAGCATGATGCTCAACAGGCTGGCCTTTTTACCTACACTACCGTATGTTTTTGCCGAACCCGCTTCGTCACAGGGATATGAGACATGACTGCTTCACGGAATGGCATCTGGTTGCTGGCAATCGCTGGTGGCCTATCGATCAGCGCCTCGGCCGCCGCCGCCCAGCCCGAATGGGAAGGCACCGTCGGCGCCGGGGCCATCTACAGCCCGGACTACCTGGGTAGCGACGACTATGAATGGAACGCCTGGCCGTCGCTGGATGCCACCTACGGCGACACCTTCTTCGTCAGCGTCACCGACGGCATCGGCTGGAACGTGATCAAGCGGGACAACTGGCGGGTCGCGCCGTTCATCGGCTACACCTTCGGCCGTGACGATACCGGCGACATCGATGACCTCGACCAGGTTGACGGCGGCGCCACCGCCGGACTCCGCGTCAGCTATCTCGACGAGGCGTGGCGCTACAGTGCCGCTGCGGAGACGCCCTTCAGCGGCGATATCGATGGCTACCGCGTCAGGTTCAAGGCGACTCATGTCACCAAGCTCGGCGAACGCATGGCCTTCACCATCGGGCCACGTTTCGAGTACACCAGCGCCGCCTGGACGGACGACATGTTCGGCGTCTCGAACCGCGAGAGCGCGCGCTCAGGTATCGATGCCTATGACCCGGATGACGGCTATTTCTCGATCGGTGGCGACGCCTCGCTCAGCTACTACCTCACCCGGCAGTGGTCGATCACCGGCTTGGTCGGCGTCTCGCGCCTGACCGGCGATGCCGCAGACAGCTCGATCGTCGACGATATCGGCGATGCGACCCAGTGGCGGGCGGGCGCGTTCGTCAATTATCATTTCTAGGTCGTAGAGATCTAAATTCTAGCGACGTAATCTTAGAGACATAAAAGCGCCCGCCCCGGTGTCAGCCGGGGCGGGCGCTGTCGTTTCTCAGCGTACAGTGCCTAAGGAAGCGCTGAATAAATCGCCGAACGAGATGAAGGGCAAGGCGCACGGAACGCAGAAGGCGAGACATAACATGGGGTTAAGCGAGCTTTCGACCGGGCTGGCGTTCCAGTACCGCGCAACGCAGCCATTCGCTCGTGCAGGCATTTATGCAGTGGTTCCCTAGCGGCGCTTCAGCTCGGCGCCGAACTCCAGCATCCGATCCAGTGGCACCAGCGCACGCGCGGCAATCTCGGGATCGACGTGAATCTCCTGGCCGCAGCCGTTGGCGTCTTCGAGTACCGCCAGCGTGTTCTCCAGCCCGTTCATCGCCATCCACGGACAGCTGGCGCAACTGCGACATGTCGCACCGTTGCCCGCCGTGGGCGCAGCCATGAAGGTCTTGTCGGGCATCAGCTGCTGCATCTTGTAGAAGATGCCGCGATCGGTGGCGACGATGAAGCTGGGGTTGTCGAGCTGCTGCGCCGCCGCGATCAGCTGCGACGTCGAGCCGACCACGTCGGCGACCTCCACCACCGACGCCGGCGATTCCGGATGCACGAGCACCGCGGCTTCCGGATGCAAGGCCTTGAGCTCGAGAAGCCCCTTGGCCTTGAACTCGTCGTGGACGATGCACTCGCCCTCCCAGCAGAGCACGTCGGCACCGGTGCGCTCGCGGACATAGTTGCCCAGATGGCGGTCCGGCGCCCACAGGATCTTTTCGCCCTGCCGGTCGAGATGGTCGATCAGCTCCACCGCGATGGAAGAGGTCACGACCCAATCGGCGCGCGCCTTCACCGCCGCCGAGGTGTTGGCGTAGACCACCACGGTACGCTCCGGATGCTGGTCGCAGAAGTCGGAAAAGGCATCGGCCGGACAGCCGATATCCAGCGAGCAGGTCGCTTCCAGCGTCGGCATGAACACGCGTTTTTCCGGGCTCAGGATCTTGGCGGTCTCTCCCATGAAACGCACGCCGGCGACGATCAGCGTGGTCGCCGGGTGATCCTTGCCGAAGCGCGCCATCTCCAGCGAATCGGCCACGCAGCCACCGGTCGCCTCCGCCAGCGCCTGGATCTCGGGATCGGTGTAGTAGTGCGCCACCAGCACCGCATTACGCGCCTTCAACTGCGCCGCGATACGCGCCCGATAGTGCGCTCGGGCACTCTCGTCGAGCGTCGGCGGCGTGTTACCCGCCAAGTGCTCGCGAACCCGTTCACGCTGCGTCATGACGATTCTCTCCGCCCAAGTCATCGATATTCAGGAAGGCCTTTCCAGGAAGGCCTGAACGAGATCGGCCAGCCTATCATGGGCTGGCCGATCTCTAGCGGGCACGGCGGCTGACTGCGACGAAGGTCTAGTGCAGTCAGCATGCTTGCAACCCCAACCTTCGAGCGAAAACTCGGCGAGCGATGGCCAGACAAGGCAAAAATCGGGGAGGTAGCGGAGTTTACGAGCTGTAAATGAGCATTCCGACCCGATTTTTAACGCCGTATGGCCGAGCGCAGCCAGTTTTCGCCGAAGGTTCAGTCCTGCAGCCACTCGGTGTGGAACGTCCCTTCCCGATCGACACGCTTGTAGGTGTGGGCGCCGAAGAAGTCGCGCTGGGCCTGGATCAGGTTGGCCGGCAGTTTCTCGCTGCGGTAGCTGTCGTAGTAGGCGATCGCGGAGGAGAACGTGGGTACCGGGATGCCGTTCTGGACCGCATGAGAGATCACGTCCCGAAGCGCCGATTGATAGTTGCCGGCAATCTCGCCGAAGTACGGCGCCATCAGCAGGTTCTTGAGCCCGGGGTTCTCTTTATAGGCGTCGGTGATCTTCTGCAGGAAGCGCGCGCGGATGATGCAGCCGGCGCGGAACAGCTTGGCGACCTCGCCGTAGTCGAGATTCCAGTCGTACTGCTCGGACGCCGCGCGCATCTGGGCGAAGCCCTGGGCGTAGGAGGCGATCTTGCTGAAGAAGAGCGCCTTGCGCACCTTCTCGATGAACTCGGCCTTGTCGCCCTGGAGCGGCGTCTCTGCCGGCCCTTTCAGCACCTTGGCGGCTTCGACGCGCTCGTCCTTCAGGGCCGAGATGAAGCGCGCGAAGACCGACTCGGTGATCAGCGGCAGCGGCACACCGAGATCCAGCGCGCTCTTGCTGGTCCACTTGCCGGTGCCCTTCTGGCCCGCCGAGTCGAGGATGATGTCGACCACGTCGTGATCGCTCTGGTCATCCTTCTTGGTGAAGATCCTGGCGGTGATATCGATCAGGTAGCTGTCGAGTTCGCCTTCGTTCCAGTCGCTGAAGACGTCGGCCAGCTCGGCGTTGGAGAGCCCCAGCGAGCCCTTGAGGATCGCGTAGGCTTCACTGATCAGCTGCATGTCGCCGTATTCGATGCCGTTATGGACCATCTTGACGTAGTGGCCGGCGCCATCCGGGCCGACATAGGCCACGCAGGGCTCGCCGTCGTCGGCGCGGGCGGCGATCTTCTCGAGGATCGGCGCCACCATGTCGTAGGCTTCCTTCTGCCCGCCCGGCATGATCGACGGCCCTTTCAGCGCGCCCTCCTCGCCACCGGAGACACCGGTGCCGATGAAGTTGAAGCCCGCTTCGGAGAGCTCCTTGTTGCGCCGGATGGTGTCCTCGAACGGGGTGTTGCCGCCGTCGATCAGGATATCGCCCTGGTCGAGGTGCGGCGTCAGCGACGCGATCGTCTTGTCGGTGGCATCGCCGGCCTTGACCATCAGCAGGATGCGGCGCGGCGTTTCCAGTGAGGCGACGAACTCCTCGACGCTATAGAACGGCACCAGCTTGCTGTCGGGATTTTCCTGCATCACTTCATCGGTCTTCTCCCGCGAGCGGTTGAAGATCGATACCGTGTAGTCGCGGCTTTCGATGTTGAGCGCCAGATTGCGCCCCATGACGGCCATGCCGACGACACCGATTTGCTGTTTGGCCATTACCTTGTGCTCCTTGCGAAAATAAAGCCGTCACGCGGCGATAAACGATACGTCAATGTAAGTCGAATCCGTACAGGTCGAACCAGTGTAAGACAGCCGGGCGCAGGTTTCAGTGCGCTTCGTCCCAATTGGCCCCACTATTGGCATCGACGATCAGCGGGACATTGAGTTCGGCCGCATCCTGCATCCTGCCCCGGATCGCGACGAGGAAGTCGTCGACCTGGCTCTCCTTGACCTCGAACACCAGTTCGTCGTGCACCTGCATCACCATCCAGGCGTCGAACGCCGCCTGCCCCTTGGCCGGATTGAGCCAGTGGTGCACGTCGATCATCGCCAGCTTGATGATGTCCGCCGCGGTGCCCTGCATCGGGGCGTTGATCGCGGTACGCTCGGCGGCCTGGCGGCGGGCGTGGTTCTGGGCCTTGATCTCGGGCAGGTGGAGCCGGCGGCCGAACACGGTCTCGACGAAGCCATCCTCGCCGGCCTGGGCGCGGATGTTGTCCATGAACCTGGCCACGCCCGGGTAACGGTCGAAGTAGCGATCGATGTAGACCTTGGCCTGCTTGGCCTCGATGTGCAGCTGCCGTGAGAGCCCCCAGGCGCTCATGCCGTAGATCAGGCCGAAGTTGATCGCCTTGGCGCTGCGACGCTGATCGGTCGTGACCTTGTCGAGCGCGACGCCGAAGACTTCCGCCGCGGTGGCGGCGTGGATGTCGCGGTCGTTGGCGAAGGCATCGAGCAGGCCCTTGTCATCAGAGAGATGCGCCATGATCCGCAGCTCGATCTGCGAGTAGTCGGCGGCAACGATCCGGTAGCCGTCGCGGGCGACGAACGCCTGGCGGATCTTGCGCCCCTCCTCGGTGCGAATCGGGATGTTCTGCAGGTTGGGATCGGAAGACGACAGCCGCCCGGTCGCCGTCACCGCCTGGTGGTAGCTGGTGTGCAGCCGGTTGGTGGCCGGATTGACCAGTCGCGGCAGCTTGTCGGTGTAGGTCGACTTGAGCTTGGTCATGCCGCGATGGGACATGATCAGCTTGGGCAGCGGGTAGTCCAGCGCCAGCTCCTCGAGCACGGCCTCGGCGGTACTCGGCGCGCCCTTGGGCGTCTTCTTGATCACCGGGATCTTCTGCTCCTCGAACAGAATCTCCGCCAGCTGCTTGGGCGAGCCCAGGTTGAACTCCTTGCCGGCCAGTTCGAAGGCTTCGGTTTCCAGCTCGCGAATACGGACTTCCAGTTCCTGGCTCTGGGTGTGGAGGCGCTTGGCATCCAGCGCGACGCCATTGCGCTCCATGTGCGAGAGCACCGGAATCAGCGGTCGCTCGAGGGTATCGAGCACTTCGGCAAGACGGCCGGACGCCTCCACCTTCGGCCGCAGTTCGCGATGCAGACGCAGGGTAATGTCGACGTCCTCGCAGGCGTAGGGCACGGCCTCTTCCAGCGCGATCTGGTTGAAGGTGAGCTGCTTGGCGCCCTTGCCGGCGATCTCCTCGAAACCGATGGTCTTCTCGCCGAGATACTTGAGCGCCAGCGAATCCATGTCGTGGCGCGTCGCGGTGGAGTTCAGCACGTAGGACTCGAGCATGGTGTCGTTCAGCGCGCCGGCGACCCGGATCCGGTAGCGCGCCAGCACCGAAATATCGTACTTGAGGTTCTGGCCGATCTTGCCGATCTCGGGGTCTTCCAGCAGCGGCTTGAGCGCCGCCAGCACGGCGTCGCGGTCCAGCTGCGCCGGCGCGTCGAGATAGTCATGACCGACGGGGATGTAGGCCGCCTCGCCGGGCTCCAGCGAGAGGCCGATACCGACGATATCGGCCTCCATGTAGTTGAGACTCGTGGTTTCCAGATCGAAGCAGAACGCTTCGCTGGCTTTCAGCCGCTCGAGCCAGGTATCGAATTCCGCCTGCGTCAGCAGCGTCTGGTCGTGGCGCGCCGGCTTGGTCAGCGTCACGTCCTCGTCGATTTCCGATTTGCCAGCGTTCTCGGCGCCCACATCGTCGACGCCCTCGTCCTTGCCTTCGAGCAACTCGCCCAGCCAGTTCTTGAACTCGAGCCGGGTGTAGAGCGCCTTCAGCGCCTCGCGGTCGGGTGAGGCCAAGTGCAGGTCGTCGAGCCCCACCGGCAGCTCGCAGTCGGTCTTGATGGTGGCCAGCTGGTAGGAGAGATAGGCCTGCTCGCGATTCTCCTCCAGCTTCTTCGGCATCGTCTTGGCGCCGCGGAAACTCAGCGTGGTGACTTTCTCGAGGTCGGCGTAGATCGCGTCCAGCCCGCCGCCGATGCCCTGCAACAGGCCCAGCGCCGTCTTCTCCCCCACGCCCGGCACGCCGGGAATGTTGTCGATCTTGTCCCCCATCAGCGCCAGGTAGTCGATGATCAGCGACGGCGGAATCCCGAACTTGGCCTCGACGCCGGCGATATCCAGGGTCTCGCCCTTCATGGTGTTGACCAGGGTGATGTGCTGGTTGACCAGCTGGGCCATGTCCTTGTCGCCGGTGGAGATCACCGCATCGCGGCCGGATTCCGTCGCCAGCCGTGCCAGCGTGCCGATCACGTCGTCCGCCTCCACGCCCTCGATGCACAAAAGCGGCAGCCCGAGGGCGCGAACGCAGTCGTGCAGCGGCTCGACCTGCGGGCGCAGGTCATCCGGCATCGGCGGCCGGTGGGCCTTGTACTCGGCGTAGATCTCGTCGCGGAAGGTCTTGCCCTTGGCATCGAACACCACCGCCATCGGGCTCTGCGGATACTGCTTGATCAGGCTCTTGAGCATCGCCAGCACGCCGCGGACGGCGCCGGTGGGCTGCCCATCGGAGGTAGAGAGCGGCGGCAGCGCGTGAAAGGCGCGATAGAGATAGGACGATCCGTCGACGAGGACGATGGGGGCATCTGCCATGAGCTGCGTGATCCGTGGCTGGCTTTCGATCTCCTCATGATACGCAAGCCACGGCTCGGCGTCAGGGCGTTCGCCCCCCTGCGTCGGCGGGGTGGAAAGCGATACACTGGGTTCGTCCGTACCCCCGGGGGCCCGTGCCCCGAGACCAGCGAAGGAGTCCGCCATGTCACGATGGCCGCGAAAGACCTCAAGATCGCGAACGACGGCACTGCTGGCGAGCCTGCTGCTGGCGCTGCTGATCGCTGGGTCGGCGCTGCCCGCGTTGGCGCAGCCCGCGGAGCAGCCCAGCATCACCTCGCAGCAGGACGGCCAGCGCACGATCGACGAGTACCGCGTCAACGGCAAGCTCTACGCGATCCGCATCGTGCCCGCCGACGGCAAGCCCTATTTCCTCTACGACGACAACGGCGACGGCGACTTCAGCCGCGTCGAGGCGTCCAGCGTTGCGGTACCGGCGTGGGTCAAACAGGAGTGATGCCGGCGCCGGACCGCGGGCGTTTCGGCTCGAGGCACCCGCGGTCCGGCCCGCACACCGACCAGCGCCTGGATCGCCGGTAGGAGAGCGCCTCGCGAGCCGCTACAATGCGCGCTGCCTTTTTATCCTGCGGTTTTTCATCAGCGGTTTTTTATCACTAATGTCCGCCCCAGATTCCGAGATCCCATGGCCGTATTCACCCCATTGAGCGACGATCAGGTCGCCGAGTTTCTCGAACGCTACACCGTCGGCCGCCTGCAGACGCTCAAGGGCGTGCCGCAGGGCACCGAGAACAGCACCTTCTTCGTCACCACCGAACAGGGCGAGTGGGTGCTGACGCTGTTCGAGCAGGGGGAGTTCGAGGATCTGCCGTTCTTCGTCGACCTGCTGGACTATCTGGCCGCACGGCGGTTGCCGGTGCCGGGGCCGGTTCACGATCGCGACGGCGTCGCCCTGCAGCGCCTGGCCGGTCGCCCCGCACTGCTGTTTCCGCGCATGCCGGGCAGCCACCCCAGCGCCCCGAACCTGACCCAGTGCGCCGCGCTCGGCGATGCTTTGGGCCGGATGCACCAGGCCTCGCAGCACTTCACCGGCGAGCGCGCCAACCCGCGGGATCTCGACTGGCTCATGCGGCGCCATCGCGAGGTGCTGCCGTTTCTCTCCGACGACGACCAGGCCCTGATGAGCCGCGAGATCGCCGACTACACCCAGGCGTTCGACGGCATCGAGCTGCCCTCGGGCGCCATCCACGGCGACCTGTTCCGCGACAATACCCTCTACGACGGTGACCGACTCGGTGGCATCATCGATTTCTACAACGGCTGCACCGGGGAGCTGCTGTTCGATCTGGCAATCGTGATCAACGACTGGGCCAGCGACGCCGATGGCAGCCTGAACGTCGCGCGCTACGAGGCGATCCTGGCGCCCTACCTGCAACATCGGCCGCTATCCGCCAGCGAGCGTGCACTGTGGCCGACCATGCTGCGGATGACGGCACTGCGCTACTGGCTGTCGCGGCTGCTGGTGATCCACGTCGATCCGCCGGCCCACGACATCACGCCCCACGACCCGGCGCGCTTCCGCACGCTGCTGGGCAAACGGCTCGAGGCCGCGCCCCCCGGTTTCCCCGACGCCATCGCCTGAGCCGACGCCGTCAGACGGGCCAACGACGCCAATCACTGTACCTGTGGCGACTTTCGACTAGCTTTTCCCTGACATCCAGGGCCGTGATCGTCATAATGCGCGCCAAATGCGTTCCCGGCACCGTCATCGTTCACGCCGGGTGTTCACCGCCGGTCGATCGGAGAGCGTCATGAAGCATTCTTCCCCCGCCGCCAAGGCCCGCCGTACCTACAACATCGATCAGTGGGGCAGCGGCTATTTCGATGTCGACGATCAGGGCCGCACGCTGGTCCGCCCGCTGGGCAGCGAAACGCCCGGGCCGACGCTGGTGCTCGACACCCTGGTCGACCGCCTGCGCGACGCCGGGCTGCGTCTGCCGGTGCTGGTGCGATTCATCGATATCCTCCACGACCGCGTCGAGCAGCTCTGCATGGCCTTCGACCGAGCGATGAAGGAGGAGGACTACCAGAGCAGCTATACCGCGGTCTATCCGATCAAGGTCAACCAGCAGCGTCGCGTGGTCGAGGAGATTCTCGCCACCCAGGAGCGTGGCCATGGCCGGGTCGGGCTGGAAGCGGGCAGCAAGCCGGAGCTGATGGCGGTGCTGGCGCTCTCCGGCGACGAGGGCTCGTCGCTGATCGTCTGCAACGGCTACAAGGATCGCGAGTACATCCGCCTGGCGCTGATGGGGGAAAAGCTCGGCCACAAGGTCTACCTGGTGGTCGAGAAATACTCCGAGTTGAGCCTGATCCTGGAGGAGGCCGAGAAGCTCAAGGTCAAACCGCGTATCGGCCTGCGCGCCCGGCTCTCCTCCGTCGGCAAAGGCAAATGGCAGGACACCGGCGGCGAGAAATCCAAGTTCGGGCTTACCGCCAGCCAGTTGCTGGCCATCACCGAGCGGCTGCGCGACGCCGACGCCCTGGACAGCCTGCAACTGGTGCACTTCCACCTCGGCTCGCAGATCGCCAACATCCGTGATATCCAGCGCGGCCTGCGCGAATGCGCGCGCTTCTACCACAGCCTGCGCGAGCTGGGCGCGCCGATCGATACGGTGGACGTCGGCGGCGGCCTGGGCGTGGATTACGAAGGCACCCGCTCGCGCAGTTTCTGTTCGATCAACTACTCGATGCAGGAGTACGCCACCAACGTGGTGTGGGCCTTCCGTCAGATCTGCGAAACCCACGACCTGCCGCACCCCCGGTTGATTTCCGAATCCGGCCGCGCGCTGACCGCCCACCATGCGGTACTGGTCACCAACGTGATCGGCGAGGAGCGGCTCGGGCACATCGAACCGGAGCGCCGGGTCGAGGGCGACGCCCACGTCGCCGAGCTGTGGCGGGTCTACGATCGCCTCGAGGGCATGCGCGAGCCGCGGGACCTGGTCGAGGCCTATCACGACGTGGTCCAGGCCGTGGGGGAACTGCAGGATCGCTTCGTGCTGGGACTGGCCGACATGCAGGCCCGAGCCGAGGGCGAGTCGGTCTACTTCGCCGCGTGCCAGCGTCTGCACCAGCGTCTCGACAACCGCAACCGTGCCCACCGGGAAATCGCCGACGAGCTGGCGGAGAAGCTCGCCGACAAGCTGTTCGCCAACTTCTCGCTGTTCCAGTCGCTGCCGGACGTGTGGGGGATCGATCAGGTGTTCCCGGTGCTGCCGCTGACCGGGCTGGATCGCGAACCGACCCGCCGCGGCGTGATCCAGGACATCACCTGCGACTCCGATGGCCGGATCGATCTCTACGTCGACGGCCAGGGACTCGAGAGCACGCTGCCGCTACCGGAGTGGGACGACGATGACGACAAGCTGATCGGGCTGTTTCTGGTCGGTGCCTATCAGGAGATCCTCGGCGACCTGCACAACCTGTTCGGCGATACCGACTCGGTCGACGTCGCCCTCGACCACAACGGCGAGTGGCGGCTCTCCCACGTCCAGCAGGGTGACGCGGTCGCCGACGTGCTCGGTTACGTCAACTTCGACGCCGTGGCGCTCAAGCAGAAGCTCACCGAACAGCTGATCGCCAGCCCGCTGAGCGTCGAAGAGCGCGAACTGTTCGTCAGTGAACTGTCGGAAGGGCTCAGCGGCTATACGTATCTGGAGTGATGAGCCGCGAGCCGCGAGCCGCGAGCCGCGAGCCGCGAAAGT
>NZNW01000152.1 GCA_002695065.1 Salinicola sp.
TTGACCTGGGTGAGCACGCCCGCGGCCTGGGCGGCGCCCATGACGCCGATCCGCGCGTTCGGCCACATCCACAGGAAGCGCGGATCGTAGGCGCGGCCGCACATGCCGTAGTTGCCGGCACCGAAGCTGCCACCGATCAGCACGGTGAACTTGGGCACCTTGGCACAGGCCACGGCGGTGACCAGCTTGGCGCCGTGCTTGGCGATGCCTTCCTGCTCGTACTTGGAGCCGACCATGAAGCCGGTGATGTTCTGCAGAAAGATCAGCGGAATCTGGCGCTGGGCGCAGAGCTCGATGAAGTGGGCGCCCTTCTGGGCCGACTCCGAGAACAGCACGCCGTTGTTGGCGACGATCCCCACCGGATGGCCGCACCAGTGGGCGAAGCCGGTGACCAGAGTGTCGCCGTAGTAGCGCTTGAATTCGTCGAAGTCGGAATCGTCCACCAGCCGCCCGATCACCTCGCGGACGTCATACGGCTTGCGCAGGTCGGTGCCGACAATGCCGTAGAGCTCCGACGGGTCGAGCCGCGGCGGCGCGGATTTTTTCATCGCCAGCTGACCGCGCTTGTGCCAGTTGAGCCGGGAGACCGCGCGCCGGGCGAGCTGCAGCGCGTGGGCGTCGTTCTCGGCGTAGTGGTCGACCACACCGCTGATCTTGGCATGGACGTCGGCACCGCCCAGATCCTCGGCGCTGATGGTCTCGCCGGTGGCGGCCTTCACCAGCGGCGGGCCGCCGAGAAAGATGGTGCCCTGGCCGCGCACGATGATCGATTCGTCGGCCATCGCCGGCACGTAGGCGCCGCCGGCGGTGCAGGAGCCCATCACCACCGCGATCTGCGGGATGCCGGCGGCGGAGAGCGTGGCCTGGTTGTAGAAGATGCGGCCGAAGTCGTCATGGTCGGGGAAGACCTCGTCCTGTTCGGGCAGGTAGGCGCCGCCGGAGTCCACCAGGTAGAGGCAGGGCAGGCGATGCTTGCGGGCGATCTCCTGGGCGCGCAGGTGCTTCTTCACCGTCAGCGGGAAGTAGGTGCCGCCCTTGACCGTGGCGTCGTTGGCGACGATCACGCACTCCACGCCGCTGACCCGGCCGATGCCGGCGACCACGCCGGCGGCGGGCACCGGGGTGTCGTAGACCTCGTGCGCCGCCAGGGCGCCGATCTCCAGAAACGCCGAGCCCTCGTCGAGCAGATGGTCGATCCGGTCGCGGACGAACAGCTTGCCGCGGGACTCGTGCCGCGCGCGGGCCTTGTCGCCGCCGCCTTGGGCGATGCTGGCGGTCAGCGCGTGGAGCTTGTCGACCTCTGCCCGCAGCGCCTGGGCGTTGGCCTGGAAGGCCTCAGCGCGGGGGTTGATCTGGCTAGTCAGTATGGCCATGGAAATCCTCTTACGAGCTACGAGCTACGAGCTACGAGCAGTTCGAGGCTCGAAGCCCGAAGCTCGATGCTGATTTATGCCGATTCGGAGAACAGTTCTCGGCCAATCAACATCCGCCGAATCTCGCTGGTGCCGGCGCCGATCTCGTAGAGCTTGGCGTCGCGCAGCAGCCGCCCGGTGGGGTACTCGTTGATATAGCCGTTGCCGCCGAGCAGCTGGATGGCATCCAGCGCCATCTGGGTCGCCTTCTCGGCGCAGTAGAGGATCACCCCGGCGGCGTCCTTGCGGCTGACCCGGCCGCGGTCGCAGGCGCCGGCCACGGCGTAGAGATAGGCGCGGCAGGCGTTGAGCGTGGTGTACATGTCGGCGAGCTTGCCCTGGATCAGCTGGAACTCGCCGATCGCCTGGCCGAACTGCTTGCGCTCATGGACGTAGGGCACCACCACGTCCAGGCACGCCTGCATGATGCCGACAGGACCGGCGGCGAGCACCGTGCGCTCGTAGTCGAGCCCGCTCATCAGCACGCGCACGCCGCGGTTCTCCTCGCCCAGCACGTTCTCCGCCGGTACCTGGCACTCCTCGAATACCAGCTCGCAGGTGTTGGAGCCGCGCATGCCCAGCTTGTCGAGCTTCTGGGCGGTGGAGAAACCGGCAAACCCCTTCTCGACCAGAAAGGCGCTGATGCCCTTGGCGCCGGCCTCGGGGTCGGTCTTGGCGTAGACCACCAGCACGTCGGCGTCGGGGCCGTTGGTGATCCACATCTTGTTGCCGTTGAGCACGTAGTGATCGCCGTGCCTGTCGGCACGCAGGCTCATCGAGACCACATCCGACCCCGCGCCGGGCTCGGACATCGCCAGTGCCCCCACGTGCTCGCCGCTGATCAGCTTGGGCAGGTACCTGGCCTTCTGCTCGGGCGTGGCGTTGAGCTTGATCTGGTTGACGCAGAGGTTGGCATGGGCGCCGTAGGAGAGCCCCACCGAGGCGCTGGCCCGGGAGATCTCCTCCATGGCGATGCAGTGGGCCAGATAGCCCATGCCGCTGCCGCCATCCTCCTCGCCGGCGGTGATTCCCAGCAGGCCCATGTCGCCGAACTTCTGCCACAGATCCGCGGGGAAGGCGTTGTCATGGTCGATCTGGGCCGCGCGCGGGGCGATCTCGTCCCGGGCGAAGGCGTTGACCTGCTCGCGCAGCATGTTCAGCTCGTCGGCGAGCCCGAAATCGAGCTCGGTATAGGGGGCGTGCATGGTGGCATCCTCGCTGTCGGGTACAGCTTCTCCGTCTTGATACGTTGACGTTAACGTCAATATTCAGATGCGGCTAGAGCCCCTCGACCATGGTCTTAGGAGATGCCGCTCATCGAATGCCCTTCGGGTGGCTGACCGCCTCACGATCCAGCAGCAGGATCTTGCCGTCGGCCTCGGCGACGACCTCGTCGCGCTGATTGCAGCAACTACCCGCCAGCACCGCGATACCGCCGCGATGCCTGGGCTTGGGAATCAGCTCGGCGATCCGCCAGTTCACCGTCAGGGTGTCACCCGCGAAGACCGGGGAGAGAAAGCGGCAGGCGTGCTCCAGATAGGCCTCGGCGGTGGCGTAGAAGAACATGCCGATGGAGGCGGTCATGTAGGCCGAGGTCATCGGCCCGTGCAGGATGCGCTGGCCGAAGCGTGTCCGTTTGGCGAAGGCCTCGTTGCTGTGCAGCGGGTTGAAGTCGCCGAACAGGCCACAGGCCTGGACGATATGCGCCTCGGTGATGGTCAGGGTCTGACCGAAGGTGTCATCGATGGCGATCTCGTCGAAGGCGTTGCCGACAAAGTTCATGCGGTCACTCCAGGGCGCGGAAGGGGCGTGTTCATGGGGTCTCGTCGCGATCCAGCGTTCTCAGTGCCTTGCGCACGATCTTGCCGGTGGCGGTCATCGGGAATTCGTCGACGAAGTGGATCTCGCGCGGGTACTCGTGGGCCGCCAGGCGCGAGCGCACGTGCTGCTGCAGCGTCTCCACCAGTGCCGGGGTGGGTTCCCAGTCCTCGGCGAGCACCACGTAGGCGGCCACGATCTCGGTGCGCAGCTCGTCCGGCTTGCCCACCACGGCGGCCATGCGCACCGCCGGGTGGCCCAGCAGGCAGTTCTCGATGGGCGCCGGGCCGATGCGGTAGCCGGCGCTGGTGATGACGTCGTCGTCGCGGCTGAGGAAGGTGAAGTAGCCCTCGGCATCGCGAAAGCCCATGTCGCCGGTCAGCAGCCACTCGCCGGCGAACTTGGCCGCGGTCGCCACCGGCTTCTGCCAGTAGTGCAGGAACATCACCGGGTCCGGCGAGCGCACCGCGATATGGCCGGTCTCGCCATCGGCGAGGCGCTGGCCCTCGGCATCGACGATGGCCAGCTCGTGCCCCGGCGCCGCCTTGCCGATCGCGCCGGGGCGGTGCACGTCGAGCGACGCGCAGGCCGACAGCACCATGTTGCATTCGGTCTGGCCGTAGAACTCGTTGATGGTGACACCGAAGGTCTCCCGTCCCCACGCCAGCAGCGCTTCGCCCAGGGACTCGCCACCGCTGGCGACGCTGCGTACGTCGAGCCGCCAGCGGCGTTGCGGCTGCTCGACACGGCGCATCAGCTTGAGCGCGGTCGGCGGCAGGAACAGGTTGCGCACGCGGTGGCGCTCGATCAGCGCGAACGCCGCCTCGGGCGAGAACTTGAGCATGCGGTGGGCGACGATCGGCACCGCGTGGTAGAGCGACGGCAGCAGCACGTCGAGCAGGCCGCCGATCCAGGCCCAGTCGGCCGGCGTCCAGAAACGGTCGCCGGGCTGCGGCAACAGGTCGTGGGACATCTCCACCCCCGGCAGGTGGCCGAGCAGCACCCGGTGGCCATGTACCGCGCCCTTGGGGCTGCCGGTGGTGCCGGAGGTGTAGATGATCAGCGCCGGGTCGTCGGCGCGGGTATCGCGGGTGACGAAGGCGTCGCCGGCGGCGGCCAGCTCGGCGTGGAAGTCGAGCGCGTCAGCGGTGGGCCGGCCCGCCCCGGGCACGGCATCGACGGTGTAGATCGCGGTCAGCGCCGGCAGCTGGTGGCGGATCTCGTCGAGCGTCGCCATGCCGCGCGCATCGCTGACGATGGCGCGCATGCCGCAGTCGGCAAGCCGGTGGTGCAGCGCCTCCGGGCCGAACAGGCTGAACAGCGGCACCGCGATCGCCCCCAGCTTGAAGCAGGCCAGATGCGCCAGCGCGGTTTCGTGGCGCTGGGGCAGCAGCACACCGACGCGGTCACCGGGCTGAACGCCGTGGGCGATCAGGCTGTTGGCCAGCCGGTTGGCGCCGAGCTTGAGTTCCAGGAAGGTGATCTCGCGGGCGCTGCCGTCGTCGTGGACTTCGATCATCGCCAGGCGCTCCGGGTCCTCCGCCCAGCGGTCGCAGCAGACGACGGCGATATTGAACTGCGCCGGCACCTCCCACGCGAAGTCATCGTAGAGGCGGTCGTACTCGACCCCTGGCGTCAGCAGTGCGGTGGGTTGGGCGTCGTTCATCGGCTCAAAAACTCCCGAACAGGGTGCCCAGGGTGATCACCGCGACCAGCGTGATCATCGGCACCACGATGGTGACCATGGCGATGTTGGGATAGGACTGACGGTGGGTGAGGCCGCAGATCGCCAGCAGCGTGATCACCGCGCCCGAGTGAGGCAGCGTGTCCATGCCGCCGGCGGCGATGGTGGCGACCCGGTGCAGCAGTTCGGGGTTGAGACCGACCGCGTTGGCCATGCGCAGGTAGTCGTCGCCGAGCACGCTGAGGGCGATGCTCATGCCGCCGGAGGAGGAACCGGTGATGGCGGCCAGCACGTTCATCGACACCGCCTCGGAGATCAGCGGGTTGCCGGGGGCGAGGCTGAGCACCGCATCGCGGATGACCACGAAGCCGGCCAGGCTGGCGATCACCGCGCCGTAACCCACTTCGGAGGCGGTGTTGAACACCGGCAGCATCGAGCCGAAACAGCCCTTGTTGATGGTCTCCTTGAGGTCCGCCCAGTGCCGCCAGCGGGTGACGACCAGCCAGGCACACGACACCAGCAGCGCGATGATGATCGCCCACAGCCCGAGCATCGAGTTGGGATCGAGGGCGCCGAAGCGCGCTTCCGGCAGCTGCGAGAAATCGAGGCTCGGCAGAATCCAGTAGGTCAGCAGGCCGTTGAGCAGGATCACCATCACCAGCGGCGTGAAGGCGGCGACGGTGCCGATGACGGGCACCTCGGCGACGTCGATCTTCTCGTTGGGGTGATGGCCGTAGTCCTCGCCCTGGCGCATCGCCTTGCTGGCACGGGACTGCAGCCACCAGGTGCCAAGCCCCAGCATCAGGCAGCCGGCGATGATGCCGAGCCCCGGCGCGGCGAAACTGGTGGTCTGGAAGAACGGGATCGGGATCGCGTTCTGGATCGCGGGCGTCCCCGGCAGGGCGGTCATGGTGAAGGTGAACGAACCCAGCGCGATGGCACCGGGGATCAGCCGCTTGGGCGTGCCGGTCTCGCGGAACAGCGCCGCGCCGATGGGGAAGACCGCGAACGCCACCACGAACAGCGATACGCCGCCGTAGGTCAGGATGGCGCAGGCCAGCACCACGGTCAGCACCACGTGGCGGGTGCCGAGGCGCTTGATGATCCAGTTGGCGATGGCATGCGCGGCGCCGGAATCGGCCATCAACTGGCCAAACAGGGCGCCGAGGATGAACAGCGGGAAGAACTTGATCAGATAGCCGCCGAGCGCACTCATGAAGGTGCCGGTGTAGATCGGCAGCAGCAGCCCGGCTTCCCCGGACAGCAGCACCGCCAGCGACGCCATCAGCGGCGCCAGCAGCAGCACGGTGATGCCGCGATAGGCGAGGACGATCAGCAGGATCAGCGAGACAACGATAGCCAGTGTACTCATGGGTCGATGGCCTTGGTCGGAGCTCCGTCACCATGACTGGTAGCGAGAGCATTGTTGTTGTGGATGGACGTTGTTGTGGATGGACGTCGTTGTGAATGGGCGTTGTTATGGTTGAGAGTTGCTGTGGATAAGTCGTGGGTAAGTCCCGGTAAGGGTGTGAATAAGCACGCCTGCCCGATTCGGGACCACGTCGAGACGAGATGACGATAGGTATTGATTAACGTTAACGTCAACGTGTTAATACGAGAACTAGCCTAAAGAGGGAGGCGTCGGCCTCCTCCGCTGTCGTCACCGGAGATCCCTGTCATGTCGATCTGGAAACGCGAATCTTCCCTGGAAACCCTCGCCGCCGAGTGCCGGCGGACGCTGGTCGAGCATATCGGTATCGAGTTCACCGAGCTGGGTGAAGAGAGCCTGCGCGGACGCATGCCGGTGGATGCGCGCACCCACCAGCCCTACGGCCTGCTCCACGGCGGCGCCTCGGTGGTGCTGGCGGAGACGCTGGGCAGCATTGCGGCGAACCTTTGCCTGGCCGACGAGAGCAAGATGGCGGTGGGCCTGGAGATCAACGCCAACCACGTGCGCGCGGTGCGCCAGGGCTGGGTCGAGGGGTGCGCCCGGCCGCTGCATATCGGTGGCACCACCCAGCTGTGGGAGATCCGCATCGAGGACGAGCGCGGCCGGCTGGTGTGCATGTCGCGGCTGACCATGGCGGTGGTCAATCGGGGCTGACTCACTGACGCCGTCAACCCAGGGCCGAACGCGCGGGTGGCTACGCTTCGCGCTTTTCCAGCATGGCGGCGATCGTCGCGGTGTGCTGGTCTCCCCAACTGCACAGTGGCCTGAGCGCTTCGCACAGGCTGTGGCCAAGCGGCGTCAGTGCGTAATCCACGCGGGGAGGAATCTCCCCGTGATCCGTCCGCGACACGACGCCATCCCGCTCCAGCATCTTGAGCTGCTGAATCAGCATCTTGTGACTGATGCCACGGATGCTGCGCTTCAGTTCGCCGTAGCGCAGCGAGCCACCCGCCAGGAAGTGGAGGATAAGCGGCTTCCACTTGCCGCCCATGACATGGAGCGTGGCGTCGAGACCACAGATGAAAGGCGAGGGTGCCAAGGGTTTCTCGTTCATTTTGATACTTACCAAAAGGTGCATACTTGTAGAAAAGAATGTTAATTCTTAACCTGCCTCCTCTCAATACCAGGAGTGCAGACGGATGGGTAAGCTACAGGGAAAGACCGCCGTGATCACCGGCGGCGCATCGGGAATCGGCCTGGCCACGGCGAAGCGCTTCACGGCGGAGGGGGCGTTCGTCTATCTCTTCGGGCGCAGACAGGAAGCGCTCGACGCGGCAGTGGCCGAGCTCGGCTCCCATGCGCGTGCCGTCCGGGGCGACGTCACGAAGTCGGCAGATCTCGATCGCCTGTTCTCGGCGGTGAAATCCGAAAGGGGCAGTCTCGATATCCTGGTCGCGAATGCCGGGGTCGGTGAGCTGGTGGCTCTCGGTGCGATCACACCCGAGCATTTCGACCGGACGTTCGATATCAACGTCAGGGGCACGCTGTTCACGGTGCAAAAGGCACTGCCTCTGATGCCAGCCGGCAGTTCGATCATTCTGACGGGGTCGACGGTGGGGGTGACGGGGACGCCGGCAATGAGCGTCTACAGCGCCTCCAAGGCGGCCGTTCGCAATCTCGCCAGGAGCTGGGCCCAGGATCTCCGAGGCAGCGGTATTCGGGTTAATGTGCTCTCTCCCGGCCTGACGGAGACGGACACGGTGAAAGGGCTACTGAACGACGACATCCTCACCGGACAGATGCAGGCAACGCCACTGGGACGGATGGGGGATCCCGCCGAAACGGCCGCGGTAGCCGCGTTTCTCGCTTCCAGTGACAGCAGCTACATGACCGGTGGCGAGGTCTTCGTCGATGGCGGCTACGCCCAGGTATAGCGTCATCGAGTGCGATCGTCGTGGTGTGGCAATCCGAAGTGGCCGGTTGCCTGGGTCGCGGTGGGACACGACTTGGCGGTTGATCAGGCCGTGCCCGATGGCGACTCCAATCCCAGTTCGTGACTGGTGGCCTTACGCATGCGGAATTTCTGCACCTTGCCGCTGACGGTCATGGGGAATTCGTCGACGAACCGGACGTAGCGCGGGATCTTGTGGTGGTCGATACGGTCGCGACAGTAGGCGCGGATCGCCTCCTCGTCGAGCTCGGCGCCCTCCACCAGCCGGACCCACACCGCCACCGCCTCGCCGTACCTGGGGTCCGGCACGCCGAACACCTGGGCGTCGGAGATCGCCGGGTGGGTGTAGAGAAACTCCTCGATCTCGCGNGGGTAGAGGTTCTCGCCGCCGCGNATGATCATGTCCTTGATGCGNCCGGTNATGGCGACGAAGCCGTCGTCNTCCATCATCGCCAGGTCGCCGCTGTGCATCCAGCCCTGGCTGTCGATCGCCTGGCGGGTGGCCTCGTCGTTGTCCCAGTAGCCGAGCATCACGCTGTAGCCGCGGGTGCAGAGTTCGCCGCTGGTGCCGCGCGGGACCACCTGGTCGCTGGCCGGGTCGACGATCTTCACCTCCAGGTGCGGGTGAATGGTGCCGACGGTGGCGACGCGCTTGGCCAGCGGGGCGTCAGGCCGGGTCTGCAGGCTCACCGGACTGGTCTCGGTCATGCCGTAGGCGATGGTGACGTCCTGCATGTGCATGCGCTCGATCACCCGCTTCATCACCTCGATGGGGCAGTTGGAGCCGGCCATGATGCCGGTGCGCAGGCTGGAGAGATCGAAGCGCGCGAACTCGGGGTGCTCGAGTTCGGCGATGAACATCGTCGGCACGCCATAGAGCGCCTGGGCGCGCTCCGCCTCCACCGCGCGCAGCGTCGCCTCGGGGTCGAAGCCGTCGTTGGGATAGATCGCGGTGGCGCGGTGCGACAGGCACGCCAGATTGCCCATCACCATGCCGAAGCAGTGATAGAGCGGCACCGGGATCACCACCCGCTCGCCGGGTTGCAGGTTCATCCCGCCACCGACGAAGTAGCCGTTGTTGAGAATGTTGTGATGGGTCAGCGTCACCCCCTTGGGTGCGCCAGTGGTGCCGGAGGTGTACTGGATGTTGATCGGGTCGTCGAACTGCAGTTCGGCCTGCCGCTTCGCCAACCGCTCGGCGGAGACGTCGTCGGCGAGGGCGCGCAGCTCCTCCCAGTGCCACATGCCCGGGGTGGCGAGTTCAGGGTCGAGACACACCACCTGCCTGAGCCGGGGCAAGGCCGCGCACTCCAGCAGCCGATCTTCAGACATCGACGGGGTGCGTAGCTCCGGGGCGAGCTGGCAGAGGATGTCGACGTAGTGTGACTTGATCACGTCGCCGGTCCGATAGGCGCCCTGCAATATCAGGACGGACAGGCCGGACTGGGTGAGCGCGTGTTCGAGCTCGTGGGCGCGATAGCTCGGGTTGAGATTGACCAGGATCGCGCCGACCTTGGCCGTCGCCAGCTGGGTGAGCGCCCACTCCGCACAGTTGAGCGACCAGATGCCGACCCGGTCGCCGCGCTCCACCCCCAGCGCCATCAGGGCGCGGGCGATGCGGTCCGCCTCCGCGCGCAGCTCGGCGTAGGTGTAGCGCAGGTTCTGATGGCAGCTCACCAGCGCCTCGCGGTCGGGGCATTCGCTGGCGGCGGCATCGAGGCAGTCGCCGATGGTCAGGCCCAGCAGCGGCCGGTCGCTGGTGCCGCTGACGTAGCTGGGTTCGTGACTGTGGTTGGCGCTGGCAGGCCCGTTCATCGTCATCTCTCCCCTGGATTGGATGTCGTGCGGCAGGGATGCCGGCACTCGCGTCTTCGGCTACACGAGCCGTTCGATGCCGACCGCCGTGGCTTCGCCACCGCCGATACAGATCGCCGCCACACCCCGGGTCAGGTCGTGATGGGCGAGCGCGTTGAGCAGCGTGACCAGAATCCGCGCGCCGGAGGCGCCGATCGGGTGGCCCAGGGCGCAGGCGCCGCCGTGCACGTTGACCCGCTCGTGGTCGAGATCGAGTTCGCGCATCGCCGCCATCGCCACCACCGCGAAGGCTTCGTTGATCTCGTAGAGGTCGACGCTCTCTCGCGTCCAGCCGAGGCGCTGGTAGAGCTTGCGCACGGCGTGGATCGGCGCCACCGGGAAGTCGCCCGGGCGCATGGCGTGGCTGGCGTGGCCGTGGAGGCGCGCCAGCGGGGTCAGCCCCTGGCGTTCGGCCTCGCGCTGGCGCATCAGTACCAGCGCCGCGGCGCCATCGGAGATCGAGCTGGAGTTGGCAGCGGTGACGCTGCCACCGTCGCGAAAGGCGGGCTTGAGCTGGGGGATGCGCTCGAGATTGGCCTTGTGGGGCTGTTCATCCTGGTCGACCCGGCGGGTGTCGCGGCCGGCGGGGGCGTCGAGGGCGACGATCTCCTTGGCAAAGACGCCGCTCTCGATCGCCTGGCGGGCGCGGGTCAGCGAGGCGATGGCGTAGGCATCCTGGGCCTCGCGGCCGAAGTCGAAGGCCTGGGCGCAATCTTCGGCGTAGGTGCCCATCAGCCGCCCCGGCTCGTAGGCGTCCTCGAGCCCGTCGAGGAACATGTGATCGAGCACCTGGGCATGCCCCATGCGCAGCCCGGCGCGCGCCTTGGGCAGCAGGTAGGGGGCGTTGCTCATGCTCTCCATGCCGCCGGCGATGGCGTGGGCGGCGTGACCCAGCGACAGCGTGTCGAACGCCTGCATCACCGCCTTCATGCCGGAGCCGCACATCTTGTTGACGGTGGTGCAGGGCGTCGACTCGGCCAGGCCCGCGCCGAGTGCCGCCTGCCGCGCCGGCGCCTGGCCCTGCCCGGCGGGGAGCACGCAGCCCATGATCAGCTCGTCGAGGCTGTCTGGCGTTAGCCGGGCCTGTTCGAGGGCGCCGCGGATCGCCGCCGCACCCAGCTGCGGGCAGGCAAGCCCGCCCAGGGCGCCCTGGAAGGCGCCCATCGGCGTGCGCTTGGCGCCGACGATGACGATCGGGTCTGGGGTGTTCATGTTCAGCTCTCCCATACTGGTGAGGGATCGATCAGTCGCTGCTGTCTTACTCCATCCTAATAAGCGGCTGAGCGATGCTCAGTCGCTTTTCACCGCGCACTCATACGGATGGCGCCATCGAGACGTATCACCTCGCCGTTGAGATAGCGGTTCTCCAGGATCTGGCAGGCCAGCGCGGCGTACTCCTCGGCGTGGCCCATGCGCGGCGGGAACGGCACCTTGGCATTGAGGCTCTCGCGCACCTCCTCAGGCATGCCCTGCATCATGGCGGTGTCGAAGATGCCGGGGGCGATCGCCATCACCCGGATGCCCGAGCTGGCCAGCTCGCGGGCGGCGGGCAGAGTAAGCCCGACCACGCCGGCCTTGGAGGCGGCGTAGGCGGCCTGGCCGATCTGGCCCTCGAAGGCGGCCACCGAGGCGGTGTTGATCACCACCCCGCGCTCGCCGTCGTCCTCCGTCGCCGGGTTCTCCTGCATCGCCGCCACCGCCAGGCGCAGCATGTTGAAGGTGCCGATCAGGTTGATGTCGACCACCCGGCGGAAGCTGTCGAGACCGTGCACGCCGCGCTTGCCGTGGATCTTCTCCGCCGGCGCCACCCCGGCGCAGTTGATCAGCCCATGGAGGGCGCCGAAGCGCTCGCGGGTGGCGGCGATGACATGCTCGCCGTCGGCTTCCCGGGTGACGTCGGCGGCCACTGCCAGGGCGTTCGCCCCCAGCGACTCGGCGTGGGCTTGCGCCGCCGTCTCGTCGTGGTCGGCCAGGGTGACGTTGGCCCCGGCCGCCACCAGCCGCTGGGCGGTGGCGGCGCCCAGCCCGGAGCCGCCGCCGGTGACGATGAAGGTGTGGTCGGCCAGTTGCATTTGAAAACTCCTTGGAATGACGGCCTGGACGCCGGCGTGTGAGCTCAATGGGTGCCGGGCGGCTGGCGCAGTTCGGGAAAGTCGCTCTCGCGGTACTCGTCCTGGGCGCCATCCGGGTCAGCGGCGGCGGTCGCTGCATGGGCGCGCAGCTCGACCCGGCGGATCTTGCCGGAGATGGTCTTGGGCAGTTCGAAGAATTCGAGCCGGCGAATGCGCTGGTAGGGCGCCAGCCGGGCGGCGGCGAAGCGCAGGATCGAGAGCGCGGTGTCGCGGTCGGGTTCGAAGCCCTGGCGCAGGGTCAGATACGCCTTGGGCACGTTGAGGCGCAGCTCGTCGGGGGCCGGTACCACGGCGGCCTCAGCGACTGCTTCATGCTCGATCAGCAGCGACTCCAGCTCGAACGGGCTGACGCGGTAGTCGGAACTCTTGAACACGTCGTCGGCGCGGCCGATGTACCAGTAGTAGCCGTCGGCGTCGCGGCGGGCGACATCGCCGGTGCGGTAGTAGCCCTCGTCGAGCACCTGGCGCATGCGCGCGGCATCGTCGCGGTACTCCTGCATCAGGCCCACCGGGCGCTCGTCGAGACGAATCGCGATCTCGCCCTCGTCGCGCTCCTGGCCGTCGGCGTCGAGCAGCGCGATGCGATATCCGGGCAGTGGCCGCCCCATCGAGCCGGCACGCATCGGCTGCCCCGGCGGGTTGCCGATCTGGGCGGTGGTCTCGGTCTGGCCGTAGCCGTCGCGAATCTCCAGGTTCCAGGCCCGCCGCACGCGGTCGATCACTTCCGGGTTGAGCGGCTCGCCGGCACCGACCAGGGCGCGCAGTTGGGTCCGGTAGCTGGCCAGATCCTCCTGGATCAGATGGCGCCACACCGTCGGCGGGGCACACAGGGTGGTGACACCGTAGCGTGCGATGGCGTCCAGGGTCGCCGCGGCAGAGAAACGCGCGGCGCGATAGACGAAGATGGTGCAGCCGGCGTTCCAGGGCGCGAAGACGTTGGACCAGGCGTGCTTGGCCCAGCCCGGCGAGCTGATGTTGTAGTGGATGTCGTCCGGCTGCAGGCCGATCCAGTAGAGCGTCGACAGTGATCCCACCGGATAGCTCTGATGGGTGTGTACCACCAGCTTGGGCCGCGAGGTGGTGCCGGAGGTGAAGTAGAGCAGCAGTGGGTCGTCGGCCCGGGTCGAGACCGTCGGCGTAAAGCTGTCGTCGGCGCCGAAGGCA
>NZNW01000153.1 GCA_002695065.1 Salinicola sp.
CTCCGCGCCCTTGCCGCGCACCGCCTGACGTACCGACAACGCGACACGGGCGGCGCTCTGGATGAGGTCTTCGCCGAGCACCAGGATCGCGTCGCACTGCTCGACCTCGCGCAGGCTCGGCGTGGTCAGGCCGGCGTCGCGGTTGAGCGCTTCCATCCGTCGGACCCGCGCCAGCTCTCCGGCCTCGATACCGGTGGAGAAGTTGGCCGCACCGACCAGCTGACGCAGGCGGTGGTTGCTCTCCAGGCTGGCCCGGGGCGAGCCGATGCCGATGAGCCGCCTGGCGCCACGCAGGCGATCCGCGGCCAGATCGAGCGCTTCGTCGACTTCCATCGTGCGCGCCTCACCACCGGCCTCCCGGCATTCGGGACGTGTCGGCCGATCCTTGCGGTTGACGTAGCCGTAGCCGAACCGGCCGCGGTCGCAGAGGAAGTAGCCGTTGACGTCGCCGTTGTAGCGATTCTCGATCCGGCGAATATCGCCGTAGCGCTCGCCGGGACTGATGTTGCAGCCGCTGGCGCACTGGTGGCAGACGCTCGGCGCGAACTGCAGGTCCCACTTGCGGGTGTAGTGATCGGAGTGGGTCTGGTCGGTGAACACGCCGGTCGGGCAGACCTCGGTCAGGTTGCCGGAGAACTCGCTCTCCAGGGTGCCGTCGGTGACGCGACCGAAGTAGACGTTGTCATGGGCGCCGAAGGCACCCAGGTCCTCGCCACCGGCATAATCCTGGTAGAACCGCGTACAGCGATAGCAGGTGATGCAGCGGTTCATCTCGTGGGCGATGAACGGTCCCAGGTTCTGGTTGCGATGGGTGCGCTTGCGGAAACGGTAACGGCGGCGGTCGTGACCGGTCATCACCGTCATGTCCTGCAGATGGCAGTGGCCGCCTTCCTCGCAGACCGGGCAGTCGTGGGGATGGTTGACCATCAGGAACTCGATCACCGTCTCGCGGAAGACCTTGGCCTCCTCGTCGGCGATGGAGATGTAGGCGTCGTCCTTGACCGGGGCCATGCACGACATCACCAGCATGCCGCGGTCATCGTCGGCGTCCTTGTACTGCTTCACCGCGCACTGGCGGCACGCACCGACGCTGCCCATCGCCGGATGCCAGCAGAAATAGGGAATATCCAGTCCCAGCGAGAGGCAGGCGTGGAGCAGGTTGTCGCTGTCTTCGACTTCGTAGTCGTTGCCGTCGACGTGAATAGTGGCCATGGCGTCGAACTCCTCCTACACGCTGCCGACCGGGATCGGGTCCGCGTGCGCCTCACCCTTGGGTCGGGTGATGCCGCGCTCGAACTCGTCACGGAAATAGTGGATCGCGGATGCCAGCGGCATCGCCGCCCCCGGCGCATGCGCGCAGAAGGTCTTGCCCGGCCCCAGGTCGCGGGCCATCTGCTCCAGCAGCTCGATATCGCCAGCCTCGCCCTCGCCAGCCTCCAGCGCCCGCAGCAGCTTGACGCTCCAGGGCAGGCCGTCGCGGCACGGCGTGCACCAGCCGCAGGACTCGCGGGCGAAGAACTCCTCGAGGTTGCGGGTCAGCGAGACCATGCTCTGGTTATCGGCGACCACGGTCAGCAGCCCCGTTCCCATGCGGCTGCCGGTCTTGCCGATGGTGTCGAAATCGAGCGCCAACTCGAGATGTTCGGGCAGCAGGAAGCCGGTACTGCCGCCGCCGGGCAGCCAGCTCTTGAGGGTCAGGCCGTCACGCATGCCGCCGGCGAGCTCGAGGATCCGATTGCCAGTGGTGCCCATCGGCAGTTCCCACAGCCCAGGATTGTTGACCTTGCCGGAGACACCGTAGAGCTTGGTGCCACCGTCGCTGCTGAGGTCGCCGGAGAGCGCCTGGAACCAGTCGGCACCGTGATTGACGATACCCGGCACGTTGCACAGCGTCTCGACGTTGTTGACCACCGTCGGCAGCCCCCAGGCGCCGGACTGGCCGGGAAACGGCGGTTTGGCGCGAGGATTGGCGCGCTTGCCCTCGAGGGAGTTGATCAACGCGGTCTCTTCGCCGCAGATATAGCGACCGGCACCGGTGTGCAGGGCGATATCGAAGTCCCAGCCGCTGCCGCGCACGTCCGCACCCAGCCAGCCATCGGCCCGGGCGTCGGCCAGGGCACGCTGGATCGCGGCGGCAGCCAGATGGTACTCGCCGCGCAGGAAGATGTAGCCCTGCTTGGCACGGTTGGCGATGCCGGCCAGGATCATGCCCTCGATCAGCAGGTGCGGCTGCTGCTCCATCAGCAGGCGATCCTTGAACGTGCCCGGCTCCATCTCGTCGGCGTTGCAGACGATGTAACCGCGGGGGACGCCCTCGCCCTTCATGGTCAGGCTCCACTTGAACCCGGCGGAGAACCCGGCGCCGCCACGGCCGCGAAGATTGGCGCTCTTCACTTCCTCGGTCAGCGACTCGTAGGTGTGCTGCTCGAGCGCCTTGGTGACCGCGGCGTAGCCTTGCGTGTCGAGATACTCCTCGAGTAGCACCGGCGACTGATCGTCGTGCAGGCGCCAGGTCAGCGGGTGGGTCTCGGCGCGGCGTTCGCCGGCGGATTGCAGAATGCGGCTCATGACTCGCCCTCCCGCATCAGGTTCTTGAACGTCATGCGTACGCCTCCAGCAGCCGGGGGATCTCGTCCGGGGTCACCGGGCCGTGCAGATCCTCGCCGATCAGAATCGTGGGCCCGCGATCGCAGGCGCCGAGACAGCACACCGGCAGCAGGGTGAAGCGCCCGTCTGCGGTGGTCTGCCCCACCTGGATGCCGAGATGCTCGATGAAGGCGTCGCGCAGTGCCTCGTAATCGGTCAAAAAGCAGGAACTGCTGTCGCAGATCAGGATGACGTGGCGGCCGACCGGCTGACGGAAGATCAGGCTGTAGAAGGTCGCCACGCCCTCGACGTCGGCCACGCGAATGCCCAGCGTTTCGGCGATCGCCGGAATCGCGCCATCCGGCACGTGACCGTGGCGCTTCTGCACGATCTTCAACGCCTCGATGCATGCCGCCTGCGGATAGGGATAGTGCGCCCGCTCCTCGAGGATCATTTCGCGGTCGGCGGGATCGAGGGCAAAACCGTCGCTGGCAATGGTCGTTCCAATAGTCGCGGTAGTAGTCATGATGGCTGCCTCATCGGTCCACATCGGCCATGACGAAGTCGATGCTGCCCAGGTGCGCGATCAGATCCGGCACGAACCCCCCGCGCATGACGGCGGGGATCTGCTGCAGATGCGGAAAGCTGGGCGTGCGAATGCGCGTCCGGTAGCTCATGGTGCTGCCGTCGCTGGTCAGGTAGTANCTGTTGATNCCCTTGGTCGCCTCGATCATCTGCATCGACTCGGCGGCCGGCAGCACCGGCCCCCANGANACCTGCAGGAAGTGNGTGATCAGNGTCTCGATGTGCTGNAGCATCTTTTCCCGCGGCGGCGGCGTGGTCAGCGGATGNTCGGCCTTGTAGTCGCCNGCCGGCATNTGGTCGATGCACTGCTGNAGGATGCGCACGCTCTGNCGCATCTCCTCNATNCGCANCATGCCGCGATCGAAGGCNTCGCCNTTGACGGCNGTNGGCACCTCGAAATCGAAGTTCTCGTAGCCGGAGTANGGGCGCTTCTTGCGCAGNTCGAANTCGAGCCCGGTGGCGCGCAGGTTGGGGCCGGTGACGCCCCAGTCCAGCGCCTGCCGGGTGTCGAAGGCGGCGACGAAGCGGGTGCGATCGCGCACGATGGCGTTGTCCATCATCGCCTTCTCGTATTCGGCGAGGCGCTTGGGCATCCAGTCGACGAACCCCTGCACCAGCTTGTCCCAGCCGGTGGGCAGATCGTGGGCGGTGCCACCGATGCGATACCACGCCGGGTGCATGCGGAAACCGGTGATCGCCTCGATCACCTCGTAGGCCTTCTGGCGATCGGTGAAGGTGAAGAACACCGGCGTCATCGCCCCCAGATCCTGCAGGTAGGTCCCCAGGAACAGCAGGTGGCTGTTGATACGGAACATCTCCGCCATCATCACCCGGATCGTCTTGGCGCGATCGGTGACCGTGATCCCGGCCAGCTTTTCCACCGCCAGCACGTAGGGCAGGTTGTTCATCACCCCACCGGTGTAGTCGATGCGGTCGGTATAGGGGATGAAGCTGTGCCAGGACTGGCGCTCCGCCATCTTCTCGGCGCCGCGGTGGTGATAGCCGATGTCCGGCACGCAGTCGACCACCTCCTCGCCATCGAGCTGCAGCACGATGCGAAACGCGCCATGGGCCGAGGGGTGGTTGGGCCCGAGGTTCAGGAACATGAACTCGGTCTCTTCCCCCTCGCGCTTCATCCCCCAGGCCGCGGGATCGAAGCGCAGCGCCTCCTGCTCGACCTCCTGGCCCTTGACCGTCAGGGTGTAGGGATCGAACTCGGTGGCGCGGGCGGAGTAATCCTTGCGCAGCGGGTGACCGGTCCAGGTCGGCGGCATCATGATCCGGGTCAGATGCGGATGGCCGGCAAAATCGATGCCGAACAGGTCGAACACTTCACGCTCGTACCAGTTGGCATTGACGAAGATATCGCTGATCGAGGGCAGCGAGAGATCGCGCTCGTGCAGCGCGACCTTGATCATCAGATCGGCGTTCCGCTCCACCGACAGCAGTTGGTAGAAGACGGTGAAATCGGACGGTGGCAGCCCCCGGCGGTGAGTGCGCAGACGCTCGTCGACGGCGCTCAGGTCGAACAGCATCGAAAATGGACCGGTCACGCGCCGCAGAAAGCCGAGCACGTCCCGTAGCTGCTCGCGGGCGACCCAGATGACCGGCATGGCGGTCAGCGTCTCCTGCGGCGTGAAGGCGGCCTCGCCGAACTGGCGCACCAGTTCGGCCACGACGTCGGGCTGACCGGCGGCATGGGAGGCGCTAAAGGTCGTCGCGCTCTCGTTTTGAGAATCATCGGCTGCGGTCATGGCTGGCGGCCCCCGGTGCAGAATCAATGGTCGAAAATGACCACAAGGATCAATGGCAGGAACGATCGACGTGGGCGATCGGGCTAGATGCCATCGGGGGTGCGCAGCTCCTTGACCGCGATGCGCCGGTCGCGGTGCTTTTCACGCTGCGACGGCATCTCGGCACGATAGACGCCCTGGTCTCCGACCACCCAGGAGAGCGGGCGGCGCTCTTCCTGGATCGACTCCTGCAGGAGCTGGAGACCTTGAAGAAACGCCTCGGGGCGCGGCGGGCAGCCGGGCACGTAGACATCCACGGGCAGGAACTTGTCGACGCCCTGAACCACGGAGTAGATATCGTACATGCCGCCGGAGTTGGCGCACGATCCCATCGAGATGACCCACTTGGGCTCGAGCATCTGGTCGTAGAGCTGCTGGATGACGGGCGCCATCTTGATGAAGCAGGTACCGGCGATGACCATGAAGTCTGCCTGCCGTGGCGAGGCGCGGATGACCTCGGCCCCGAAACGGGCGACGTCGTGGGGCGCGGTGAACGCCGTGGTCATTTCCACGTAGCAGCAGGAGAGCCCGAAGTTGTAGGGCCACAAGGAGTTCTTGCGTCCCCAGTTGACGGCCGAGTGGAGCACGTCCTCGAGCTTGCCCATGAATACGTTGCGATGAACCTGCTGCTTCATCGGATCATCGACGATCTCACGCTCGCCAAGTGGGTAACGATCAGCCGCGGAATCGCCTCCCTCCGCACGGGTCAGGGTGTACTGCATAGTGGGCCTCAACAAACCTGATAGAAAAACGGTCGAGGAAGCGCGGGCCGGTCACGGATGCCTGGCTCCCATCGTTATAATCTTGTCGATCGCCATGGCGACCTTGCCTGCCGGGCTCGGCGTTTAGCGCTGCCACGCGATGGCCGACGTTGTCAGCGTGCATGACGCTCGACTCCCGGCACGGCGGCCAGCTCGCGCGCTCTCGAGGCGTCTTCGCGCCCTCTCTTGCGCGGCGCCCAGTCGAGCGCACCGACGCGCGCGTCGTAGACGAGTCCGGCCAGCAGGATGAGGATGAAAACTGTCGCTGCCGCGAATCCCGTCCAGCCCACCTCGCGCACGGAGACGGCCCAGCCGAACAGGTAGACGGCTTCGATGTCGAAAATGACGAACAGCATGGCAACGAGATAGAACTTGACCGAGAACCGCTGGCGCGCAGTGCCGGCGCCGACGATGCCGGATTCGAACGGGAGGGATTTGCTGCGGCCATGACTGCGGCCACCGAGCAGGCTGGCAGCGCCGATCATCAATCCACAGAGTGCAACGACGGCCACCACGAACAGCCCGGTAGCCCAGTAGCTGGCAATCCATGCGGAGACCGGATCGGACATGCCTTCCCTCGCAGACGTAATGGAACCTGAACTCGGCGATATCGAACCAGACTGACAGGTTCGTAAGTTTACGAGTTTACACGATGACGACTTGGTAACAAGCCTGCTAATTAGTCCTATTGCACCCCGCCGACAAATCTGGCGTGCCGGGATCAGGCGGCCGTCTTCGTCACTCTATCCTTTATCGGCATCATTGCCATTGGGCAATGGCAGCATCTTGTCTTAGGCTAGACGCTTTCCTGCCGCTTGCAATGTCCAGCCATGGTTTCTCATTCGACTCCCAATGCCTTGACGATCGCCGGATCCGATCCGTCCGGTGGCGCCGGACTGCAGGCCGATATCAAGACGTTCTCGGCGCTCGGCGTCTATGCCACCAACGTGATTACCGCCGTGATCGCGCAGAACACGCGAGGCGTGGTGGCGGTGGAGCCGGTATCGGTGGCGCTGATCCGCACCCAACTGGACAACCTGCTCGACGACGTCGAGATCGATGCGGTCAAGATCGGCATGGTTGCCAGCCGCGACGTGGCGCAGACGATCGCCGAGGCGCTGACGCGGCGCCGGCCGCGCTGGATCGTGCTCGACCCGGTGATGGTCGCCAAGAGCGGCGACAGGCTGGTGGACGATGAGGGCCTGCGCGCCGTGCGCGATATCCTGATCCCCCTGGCCGACGTGATCACGCCCAACCTCCCCGAGGCGGCAGCCCTGCTCGGGACCGAGGTGCCGCGCGATACCGCCGCCATGGAGGCGATGGTGGGCGATCTCGCGGCGCTGGGGGCCCCCTACGGCCTGCTGAAGGGGGGCCATCTACCGCTGGATCGCTGCCCGGACCTGATGTGGATGCCGCACGCGACGCGCTGGCTGGATGCGCCGCGCCTGCTGACGCCCAATCTCCACGGTGCGGGCTGCGCACTCTCGTCGGCGATCGCGGCCCAGCTGGCGCACCTTCCGCCAGCCCGCCCCGACGTCGAGGCGGCCATCGAAGCCGCCAAGCAGTGGCTTCTTGAGGCCCTCGAAGCCAGCGACCGCCTCACCGTGGGCCAGGGCAAGGGGCCGCCGCACCATTTTCATGCCTGGTGGTAGACAGCGAGCCGCGAGCCGCGAGCCGCGAAAATCAGGGTGTTGCCCTTGAGAGAGAAATGCCAGCGACGCTGGCATTTCTCGCCCGAAGCCCGAAGCCCGAAGCCCGAAGCCCGAAGCCCGAAGCCCGTAGCTCAATCGTCCGGATCGAGCACCGCCTTCAGGAAGGCCTTGGTACGCTCCTCCTTCGGCGCGGTGAAGATCTCCTCCGGCCTGCCCTCTTCCTTGATCCGCCCCTTGTCGAAGAAACAGATACGATCGGAAACCTGGCGCGCGAAATGCATCTCGTGGGTCACCAGCAGCATGGTCAGGTCGTGCTCGTCGGCCAGGGTCCGGATGACGTTCAACACCTCCCCCACCAGCTCCGGATCCAGCGCCGAGGTCGGCTCGTCGAACAGCATGATCTTGGGCCGCATCGCCAGCGCCCGTGCAATGCCCACCCGCTGCTGCTGGCCACCGGAGAGCTGGTGAGGGTACTTGTCGGCCTGGTCGGTGAGTCCCACCATCTCCAGCAGCTCCATGCCGCGCTTCCTCGCTTCGGCCTTGCTGACACCGAGCACCTGTACCGGCGCCTCGGTCAGGTTGCGCAGCACCGTCATGTGGGGGAACAGATTGAACTGCTGGAACACCATGCCCAGGTGGCTGCGCATCTGGCGCAGGTGCTGCTCGCCGGCCGGCTCGAGCGACTCGCCCTTGCGCTGGTGCCAGAGCGGTTCGCCGCCGACATAGACGACGCCGTCGTTGATCTTCTCCAGCGTCATCAGGATGCGCAGCACCGTCGACTTGCCCGAGCCGGAGGGGCCGATGATCGTCACTTTCTCGCCGCGCTGGACCTCGAAATCGAGTTCGTCGAGTACCACATGATCGCCGAAGCGCTTGACGACCTTGTCGAATTTGATGATGGGATCGCAAATGTCGGTGGCGTCGTTCATTTGAGGGAGAGGCCTCGCTTGGGCAGATGGGTATCCAGGTAGCGCACGCCGAAGGAGGCGATGATCGTCATCACCAGATAGAGGCCGCCAACCATGGAGAGCGGGATCAGGTAGCCGCCGGTGCGATCGCCGATGATCTTGGCCACGCCGAGCATCTCCAGCACGGTCACGACCGACAGCACGGGCACGTCTTTCATGATCGAGACCAGATAGTTGCCCAGCGCGGGAATGATGCGCGGGATCGCCTGCGGCAGGATGATGTGGGTGAAGGCCCTGGCGGACGCCAGGTTGAGTGCGCGTGCCGCCTCGCGCTGCCCCTTGGCCACCGCCTCCAGGCCGGCACGATAGACCTCGGAGGTGTAGGCGCTGTACTGCACGCCCAGTGCCAGCGCGCCGGTCAGGAACGCCGGCAGCGTCAATCCGAACTCGGGCAGCACGTAGAACAGGAAGAACAGCTGGATCAGCAGTGGCGTGTCGCGGATGAACTCCGTCACCAGCTTGGCCGGCCAGCGGATGAAGCGGGTCGGCGCGCTCTTCAGCGCCGCCAGGATCAGCCCCAGGATCAGGGCGATGAAGAAACCGACCACGGTGGCCTGCAGCGTCACCACCAGGCCGTGCAGCAGAATCGGAAAGATCGAGACCGCAAAGGCCCACTGGCTGCTGGTATCCCACTCGATGCCGAAAAACATGCGTTATCCCCCCGCCGCGCGCCAGCGGCCAACGTAGCGTTCCAGCAGCTTCATGCAGGCGGTGAGCACCAGCGCCATGCCGAAGTACATGAACAGGACCAGGGTATAGACGGTCACGCTGTCCTGGGTGAAATTACGGATCTGCTCGGCCCGGAAGGCCAGGTCGCCTAGCGAGATCAGCGACACCAGCGCCGTGTCCTTGAGGTTCTGTACCGCGAGGTTGCCGAAGGTCGGCATCATCTCCGGAATCGCCTGCGGCAGGGTGATGCGCCACAGCCGCTTGCGCCCGGTAAAGTTGAGCGCGGTCGCCGCTTCGTACTGCTCCTTGGGTACCGCCTGCACGGCGCCGCGGACGACTTCGGCACCATAGGCGCCGATATTCAGCGCCAGCGCGACAACCCCCGCCACCACCGGTGGAAACCGCAGGTCTAGCCCGATCGCCTGCCCCATGATGGGTAGCGCGAAGTAGATCCAGAACAGCTGCACCAGCAGGGAGGTGCCACGGAATATCTCGATGTAGGCAACGCTGAACCCCTTGAGGAGGGGATTGTGGGACAGCTTGCCGAGACCGAAGACAAAGGCGCAGATACCCCCCAAAATCGTCGAATAGACCGTGAGCTGCACGGTCACCCACGCGCCCTGGGACAATGGGGCGAGATAACTCGTCCATTCCATCGGAAAGACTCCGCATTCGCTGACGAACGGTGCCGGTGGTCACCGGCACCGTTCAATCACGGCACGCATGCGCGCTCGAGGCCATCGCTCTGGCGCACATGCGCAATCACATCGCGTTCAAAAGCCTGGCTGAGCTCAGGAATCCGCGGTGCAGAGCTCTTCCGTGGTGTGGTGGCTCGAACCCTCGACATCGGCCTGGCTGAAGCCGTATCCCATCAGGGTCTCGCGCCAGTCGTCGGTCTGCTTGTACTCCTCCAGCGCCTGGTTGACCGCGTCGCGCAGCTCGGTGTTGTCGCTGTTGAAGGCGAACGCCCCCCAGCTTCGCACCTCTTCGCCATCGATGACCGGATCCTTGAAATCACCGGCGGACTCGACGTCATCGCTCTTGTCGGCCAACTCGCTGACCGTCAGGCTGGTTGCGGCGTAGGCGTCTGCGCGTCCGGTGGAGACCGTGGAGATCGCATCGGCGTTACTGGAGATGGTGACCATGTTTTCCTGCGGCACGCCGAGCGCCTGCAGCATGTCCAACTGGTCGGCACCCGCCATGATGGCGATCTTGGCATCGCCGTCGACGAAATCGCTGAAGGCGTGCAGGTCCTTGGGGTTACCCTCCTTGACCAGCAGTCCTTCCCCGTAGGAGGAGTTCGGCTCGGAGTAGATCACCTGCTGGCAGCGATCCGGCAGTACCGCCATCTCGGCCGCGGCGATGTCGAAGCGATTGGCCTGCAGGCCGGGGATCAGCGAGCTGAAGTTGGTGGTGACCCACTCGATATCGTCGATCCCCATCTCGTTCATGATATGGCGGATGACATCGGGACCCGCGCCCTTGGCTTCCCCGCTCATGTCCATATAGCCGTAGGGGATTTCGTTGGCCACGGCGATCTTGACCGAGCCGGAGTCCTTGATCTCCTGGAGTGAAGCGGCCTGCGCGACCCCGACGGCCAGGCAGGAAAGCACGGAACCGGCAATCAGTGTCGTGACGCCTTTATTGATGTTGTATCGCATCGTTCAGATTCTCCGTCTGCAAGATTCGGACCCGCGGCGGCGGGTCACGCTTGACTCGAGTTCTCGATGATGGGCGCATTGTCGCTTGTCATCGCGCCCAGGCCGGCGTGGCCTCGCCATAATTGTCATGATCCACTGTCGACAAACCAGGACAATTTGCAAAAGCTTGGTCCGCTTGGATAGTAGCACCACCCCAGCGGCGGGCGTCAAAGCCTTTATTGAATCATGACAATGTCACCCCAAGAGCCTCCCGGATCGGGTATCCGGCCTGCTTTTCTCGCTTCCGGCAGTGGTCGAACTGCCGGGTTTCGCCCGATCCGGGCCCTCATCGCTCCCTCGAGACACTGGTAACATAAACATACGTTCTAGTAGCGTCTGTTTTCAATAACGCTTTGCTTGCTATTGATCCCGATCATTCCAATGCCGGCCCGGCGTGCTAATCTTTCGTCTACCTTTCCACCCCCAATTTCAGACAGGATGCCAGGCTGCGATGCGAGCTCTGATTCAACGGGTCAGCCAGGCGTCGGTAAGCGTCGAAGGCGAGATCGTGGGACGTATCGGTACGGGACTGCTGGCACTCGTCGGCGTCGAAGCGACCGATGACCGAGCCCATGCCGATCGCCTGCTGCACAAGCTGCTGCACTACCGCGTATTCGCCGACGACACTGGCCGCATGAACTGCAACCTGCAGCAGGTCGAGGGAGGATTGCTGCTGGTGTCCCAGTTCACGCTGGTGGCGGCGACCGACAAGGGCCTGCGCCCGAGCTTCTCCAGCGCCGCCCCGCCGGCGCACGGACAGGCGATGTTCGACTACCTGGTGGCCCAGGCCTGCCGGGCATGGCCGCGCGTCGAGACAGGCCGGTTCGGCGCCGACATGCAGGTGGCGCTGACCAATGACGGTCCGGTGACGTTCATGCTGGAGACATAGGGACAAGACGATTCAGCCCACGACGGCGACCGCCGGCTCGGTGACACCTCATACGCCTCATAAGACAGGGAAACGCGGCACGCGCCGTGAGCGACAGAAAGGAATCTGACCCATGACCATCCCCCTTGCCATCATCACCGGCGGCGCCCAGGGCATCGGACGCGCCACGGTGGAACTACTGCTGACCGAAGGCTGGCGGGTCGCCGCCCTGGATCGCGACGCGGAAGCCGTGGCGGAACTCGACGAGACCCATCCCGCGGCAACGCTTCTGACCATGGTCGTCGACGTCAGCGACGAGTTGCAGGTCAAGGAAGCGTTTCATCACCTCACGAACTGGCAGCGGGAGAACGATCAATCCACGGGCGTGGATCTGCTGGTGAACAATGCCGGGCTCGCCGACCCGGTATGCGGCCCGATCGAGGAGCTGGCGCTGGCGGATTGGCGGTTATGGCAGGAGAGCCATCTGACCGGCGCCTTCCTCTGCACTCGCGCCGCCGTTCCCGGTTTGCGCCAGCGCCAGGGCGCCATCGTCAATATCGCCTCCACCCGTGCGCTGCAGTCGGAGCCCCACTGCGAATCGTACGCAGCCGCCAAGGGCGGGTTGCTCTCCATGACCCATGCGTTGGCGGTCAGCCTGGGACCGGACATCCGCGTCAATGCCATCTGCCCGGGCTGGATCGAGACCGGGCCGTGGCAGAAGGCCGGTGGTCGGGCGCGCGCGGAACACCGGGATATCGACCGCGACCAGCATCCGGTGGGGCGCGTCGGCGAACCGGCCGATGTCGCTGCCACAGTGGCCTTTCTCGCCAGCGACAAGGCGGGATTCATTACCGGCCAGCACATCAGCGTCGATGGTGGGATGACCAGAAAGATGATCTACGCCGAGTGAGCCGCGAGCCGCGAGCCGCGAGCCGCGAGCCGCGAGCCGCGAGCCGCGAGCCGCGAGCCGCGAGCCGCGAGCCGCG
>NZNW01000142.1 GCA_002695065.1 Salinicola sp.
GCCGACGATGTACTCGTCGCCGCGCTGGCAGTGGCTCAACAGCGCCACCAGGTTGCTCTGGGTGCCGGAGGGGAAGAACAGTGCCGCCGCCTTGCCGGTGCGCTCGGCGATATAGGCTTCCAGGTGCGCCACGCTCGGGTCGTCACCCCAAACGTCATCGCCCAGCGGTGCCTCGAACATCACCCGGCGCATCGCCTCGCTGGGGCGGGTGACGGTGTCGCTGCGGAGATCGATCATGGGGATAGCCTTGAGAGGGTTATATGGTAGGCGTCGATGTGTGCTTCGATGACTAGCCCCTAGTATCCATCATCTACGGACTCTGTTGTCCAACTCGTCCAGCCACCGCTGGATATGCCCTGCGACTTCCTTCGGCGCTTCCAGTGGCAACAAGTGGCCGACACCTGCCAGTTCCTGTATTTCCGGGGTCGGTAGAAAGGGCACGAGTCGGTCGGCGAGCACGGCTGGAGGATCCACTCGATCGCACTCACCGGTCAACAGTAGCGTCGGCACATTGATGCATTGTGTCGTCTCGCTGATGTCCTCGAGCATGGCGGCTGCAGGCCAGGCGGCCTTGGCAGCCGGATCGCCGGCCAAACTGTCGGCAATGGCGCGTTCGCGGATCATCCCGGCGAGCGGCGTCTCCGTGAGAACATTATCGAGTGTCTCTTCGACACTCGCGCGGCTGTCATAGGCCGATTGCATGGCAAGACGCTGAGACTCCGGAATATCCATTGGCAGGGCAGGGGACGATGCCACCAGCACCAGTTCCTTCAGCCAGGCCGGCCGCTGGCCCGCGAGATACTGGGCAATCTTGCCACCCATGGAATGACCGACCAGCACGACATCGCAAAGCTGATACGCGTCAATCATCCCGCTAACCGACTCGGCCAGGTCCGCAATCCGATACCCGCGCCGCGAAGGACCGGACTGCCCCCAACCCGGTAGATCCGGCATCAGGCAACGACTCTGCCCGCCAAGTGTCGTGGCCACGTCGGTCCAAGTGCGGCCGGAACCGCCCCAGTAGTGGAGAAACACGAGCGTGCGGTACGCAGCGCCATGCTCCGAGACATGAAGAGCGGCGCCATCCGTTTCGATCATCATCGCTTTCTACTCCCAACATGTACGAGAAGCCGCTATCCTGAATAAGATCGCCAGGCGATGGAATGTGGCATAAATGAAACGCCATCGATCATGAAATGAGGGAATCGGGTTGATGGATCGTTTCCGACAAATCGAAGTCTTCATCGCGGCGGTCGAACACGGCAGCATCGCCGCCGCTGGGAGAGCGTTGGATCTTTCGCCTGCCATGGCCGGCAAATATCTGAGTGCGCTTGAATCGACGTTGGGAACGCGACTCATGCATCGCAGCACCCGCGCGTTGTCGCTAACCGACGCCGGCCAGCAATACCTGGTGGCGTCAGAGCGCATCATCGATGCCCTGTTGGAGGCGGACGCCGAGGCACGCGAGGGCCGCAGCCAGCTTGCCGGGGAGATCCGTCTCGGCGTGCCGCGTGCGTTCGGCACATTGACGCTGGCGCCGATACTGGCCGCGTTCTGCAGGGCGCACCCGCGGATCACGCTGAATCTGCGCACGGATGAGCGTTACGTGGATCTGGTCGATGGCCGGCTGGACCTTGCCGTGCGTATCGGGGAACTCCCCGCTTCGGCTTTGCATACACGCCCGCTCGGGAGTATCCGTATGGGCCTCGGCTGTGCGCCCGGCTTGCTAGCCCCTGGCGCGCGGCGTGATGTTTCGCACATTTGCCAGCTACCACGACTGGTGTTCACGGAGGCCCGCTCGCCCGGCGACTGGATGGTAAGTGACGGCAAGAATGGTGCGCACGTCATCGACGGCCCTGCCGTCATGCGCTCGGACGACATCACCCTGCTGGTTCGTGCGGCGATCGAAGGCCTCGGTATCGTGTATGCGCCCATGTTCGTGCTCGACGAGCCGCTGAAAGAGGGCCGCCTGGTACGGCTCTTGGCCGATCACCAGGCGACACGACTCGGCCTGCAGATCGTCTACACCGATCGCCACCATCAGCCCGCACGGGTTCGCGCCCTGATCGACCATCTGGCGGCCGGTTTTCATGAGACACAGACGTGAGGCGGCAGTCGGCGTGGCCTCCCTCCATCAACAGGGTTGGCTCGAGGCCGGGCTCTCAGGTCTGTCGACTTACGTGTACACAAGAACTTTCCCAATGACTTGGTGTGACTCCAGTGCCTCATGGGCGGCGACAATATTTTCCAGAGGAAAATTCAATCCGATTCTTGGAGAATATTTTCCCGCCAATAGACAAGAGGTGATGTCCTTGATGGCTTTCTGCTTTGCCTCGTCAGGCACGTTGTAGATATAGACGAAGCGGAAGACGCATCCATGAATCATGGACTGCAGTAACGGAATGGATAGTTCGTCCATCGCGCTATCGGTGGCATAGGCGCTAATGATTCCGCCTTGAGATAAGCAGGCCAAGTTGGTGGCAAGGTTTGACTTCAAAGCGACATCCACAATATGGTCGACGCCGAGCCCATCGGTTGATTCTAGAACAAGGCTCGCAACATCTCCCGATGCTCTGTCGAGAACCATATCCGCCCCGTTTTCCTTTGCTACAGCAGCCTGATCGGTATTCGTCACCGTTGTTGAAACCCATGCGCCAGCCCATTTCGCCAACAGAGTTGCCGCTGTTCCGACCGCTCCGGCACCGCCATGTATCAATACCCGCCGACCTTCGAGAGTGCCATCGGAAAACAGGCAGCGGTGAGCGGTTAACGCCGGGATGCCAAGCGAGGCACCCACTTCGAACGATACCGCGTCAGGCAAATGAACTGCCTGACTCGACGGTAGCACGACGTATTCTGCCGCCGTTCCCATGGCTCGGCCAAACTGCGCTTCATAAACCCAAACCCGCTCGCCACGTCTGTCGGGTGATACATTGGCGCCGACAGCATCAACAACGCCTGCGCCATCCTGGTGAGGAATGATTCGCGGGTAGGGCATTTCCGCTGAGAATCCGGTTCTCGCCTTGATATCAGTCGGGTTCAATCCGGAAACATGAATGCGTACCCGGACCTCATCCGGACCGGGTTCTGGAGTCGGCAACTCGTCGACAACCAATACCTCCCGGGCGCTGCCCTGGGCCTCATAGTAGGCTGCTTTCATCAGTATTCTCTCCACGCCCTATATCAGAAATGCACGCGACAAGGCTGTTACCGCTGCGGGAATGGATTCTGGAGTCTTTCATGCACGTTGAAAAGTAGGTACATTGTTTATACATAGGTATAAAATTTATACTAATGGGCCCTTTTTGGACAATGAAAAATCGAGATATGCACGAATATCGATGCACTGTAGAAGCAACCGTTGCCGTCGCCGGCGGTAAATGGAAGCCGCTTATCATTTACTATTTATTGAGTGGAACGAAACGGTTTGGGGAGCTTCGTAACCTTATCGGTGGTGTGACTCAACGGTCTTTGACGTTGCAGCTTCGAGAGCTTGAAGCGCATGGCATCATCTCCCGCGAAGTGTTTGCGGAAGTTCCTCCTCGCGTAGAGTACTCACTCACGGAGCTTGGGTTGACGCTTTCCCCTGTGCTTGATGCCATGAAAACGTGGGGAGACAACTACTTATCGTGGCAACAGGCCGACGAATAACAGGTGCGCAGATTGATGTTTCGGGTAGATGACACCTTCGGAAAATGTAAAGCCAAGGTTGACCACCGAGGCCAATTTGCTTGGTCAAGAAAGCTGACGCATGATGCCGATTCTCTCCAATGATCAACGAACGGCAGGAGCACCGCATGAAGCAGTATGCCGTGGTGGCTTACGACTACACCGACGACGACGCGCTCGAGCGCCGGCTGGCCAATCGCGAGGCGCATCTGGCAGGCGTACGGGAGCTAGCCAAAAAAGGGAAATTCCTCAGCGGCGGCGCGATCCTGGATGATGACGGCAAGATGGTCGGCTCCAACGTGCACTTTCGTTTCGACGAGCGCGCCGATCTCGACGCCTGGCTCGAGACCGAGCCCTATATGACCGGGCGGGTGTGGGAGCGAATCGACATTCGCGAAGTGAAGCTCTTCGATCCGAACGCCTAAGAATCATGACCGACGCTCAATCCCTCCCCGCGCAGGTTCGTCATCTTCTCGAGACAGCGCCTCGCGAGACTCTGCCGCTGACCTACCAGCAACTCGCTGAGGCGTTGGGATTGCGACCGCCGCGCACCATCCAGCGCGTCGCCCAGGCACTGGAGAGCACGATGCGCGAGGATGCCCAGCAAGAACGGCCCTTTATCGCCGCAATGGTCGTCAGCCGCCGTGGGGAAGGGCTGCCGGCGCAAGGCTTCTTCGATCTCGCGGTAGAACTCGGGCGATTTCCCGCCGAGCCGTCACGGCAGGCCGAGGCTTGGCGGGAGGAGGCCGAGCGTGTGCTGGCGGCTATGAGGTAGGAGCCGTTGGGAGGCCGGCTTCCCGCGCCCATTCCAAGGCGTCCGCCCCCGCGGGCGTGTGCATCGGCGCGGCCGGATCGGTTGCTGCACGCCAGACCGCCTCGGCCACATCCATGGCATGGGTGACCGGGCCCGATTCGTCGGTGATCCGTGCGATAGTCTGTTGAATCAGATCCGCGTAGTCAGCACTCTCCAGGCCGTGACGGTACGCGTTGTCACCGAACTGCGTTTCGGGAGAACGGCCGGGCAGCACGACGCGCACACCGATGCCGAACGGTGCAAGCTCAATGGCCAATGACGCCGAGAACGCATTCACCGCGGCCTTGCTGGCCGTATACATCGATAGCAGCGGCAATGCCTTGAGCGTGACGGTCGAGGTCACATTGATGATGGTGCCGGCGCCCCGAGCACGAAATTGCGGCAGGAAGGCTTGGGTCATCGCCATGGTGCCGATGGTGTTGGTCTCGAACAGCGCACGTGCCAGGTCCGGGCCGGTGAGCTCGAACGGTGCGGCCGCGCCCACGCCGGCATTGTTGACCAGCACGTCGATCGGGCCGGCGGCGTCGACGGCCGCGGCTATGCTGGCGGGATCGGTCACGTCGAGTGCAAGCACGCGTAGACGATCGGAGGTCGGTAATACATCCGCGCGCGGCGTGCGCATGGTGGCGATGACGCGCCAGTCGCGCTCAAGAAAATACCGCGCGATCTCCAAGCCGAAACCGGACGAACAACCCGTGATCAGAACCGTCTTCATGGGAACTCCTTTGATCCGAACATTGAGCTACACACGATAGGCGTCACTCACCGCACTCACTACAATCCATAATCCAAATTTCATTGGTGAGAGTCCGATCATGATCGATCCGCTGGCCGAGGTGGTTTCCTTGCTACAGCCCAGCATGCGGTTTTCCAAGCTGATCGTCGGTGGCGGGCCCTGGCGCGTGCGCCGCAGCGATCCGGGCGACTTGTTCTATTGCGTCGTGCTGGAAGGCGAGTGCCTCTCCTCCCCCGGTGCCGGGGAGCCGATCCATCTCACTGCCGGTGATTTCCTGCTGGCTCCATCGGCGCAGGACATCGTTGCGTCCAGTCATCCTCCACCGCCACTCGATGTCGAGAACTGGCCTGTCGCCATCGGTGACGGCGTATTCCGGCTTGGCGCGGCGGACGCGGCGCCCGATGTGCGCATGCTGATCGGCCATTGTCACTTCGAATCGCCCGACGCGGCGTTGCTGGTCTCGCTGTTGCCGCAACGCGTGCATATTCGCGGTCAGCAGCGACTGGCGATGCTGGTCAAGCTTGTCAGCGAAGAGTCGCGCGCCGATCGGCCGGCGCGCGATATGGTGCTGTCGCGGCTGCTGGAGGTACTGATGATCGAAGCGCTGCGAGTCACCGGAGAAACAGCGGCCTCGCCCGGCCTGGTGCTCGGGCTCGCCGATAATCGCCTGGCGAACGCGATACGCGCCATGCACGCCGAGCCGACATACGCATGGACGGTTGCAGAATTGGCGCGGCAGGCGGCGTTGTCACGGTCGGCTTTCTTCGAGCGCTTCAAACAGACGGTCGGCCTTGCGCCGATGGCGTATCTGCTCGCCTGGCGCATGGCGCTAGCCAAGCGAATGTTGAGAAACGATCGGAGTCGTATCGCCGATGTTGCCGAGCGGGTCGGCTACAGCTCGGCGAGCACCTTCAGCGTTGCCTTCACGCGCCACGTTGGCACGCCGCCGACGTGGTACGCCAACGACAGAAAGCCGCTAGAAGCTAAATCAGATCAGTCGTCAAATGATCAGGGTCAGTGACGACCTTGGACTGCTTACGGACAAAAGTTGGGTGCTTACATTGGGTGCCATCCAATGACTCGCAAAAGAACTGCCGGCTCGGCGCTTCTTCGGCTCCCCGCCGATCCGGCGCAATATACCAAGGCTTGGCGGCAGGAGTTCGAGCGCGTGCTGGCGGCGAAGGCATAGGCGCACGCTGCTAACTGCCGATGCAAACCGAAGCGTGGATCAGTCGTCCTTGGCGCCGATCGCAGGCAGTTCCATCAATAGCGGCCCGCCGGCCAGCGCCTGCTGCAGGCGAGTGGCGAGAAGTTCCAGGATGGCGTCGTTCTCGCCCACCAGCCGGGTCGTTACGACATTCAGGCCAGGGGCGCGAGACATCGCCTGGGCGCAGATCTCGGCGATATCGCCGCCTTCGCCGGCGTGTCGGCCCGGCGAAAGAAACAGCATCGAGAGGATCACGTCACCTTCGGCCAGCTCCGGTGAGGCCAACAACGTCTCCAGCAGTGGCTCGTTGAAGCGGTAGGCGTCGCCCTCGCGGCGCTCCATGGAGGCAAAGGTCACACACTCGGCCTCATCGGCCAGCAGCGCACTCAGTTGCCCGGCGAGATAGTTGCGCACCGCCGTGACCTCCGGGATCGGGCTGCCGTGGTCGACCAGCACGACCTTGGGCCGCGATAGGCCGGTCATTCGCTCGCGCACGTTCTCCGCCAGCAGCCGGGCCAGACGCAGATCCGGCGCCAGCAGCGTATCGACCAGCGGCGGGGCGACCTTCACCGACAGCTGCGGGTAGCTGGCCTGCACCTCGGCCAGACGCTCCGGCAGGTAGCGGGTCAGCGCCTGGCTGGGCCCGAAGAAGAACGGCAGGATCAGCAGTTCGGTCACGCCCTCGGCCGCATATCGTTCGGCCAGCGGCCCCACCGAGACGGCCTTCTGCCCGCCGAGCTGCTCGGGCGGAATCTTGAACGAGTGCAGTAGCGATGCGGCCTCGACCGCCTCGCCCGTGGCCTGGCTCAAGGCGTCGGCAAGACGACGCAGATTGAGCGTCGCGGCGGGGCGGAGGGAGCCGTTGTCGACGAGCAGTATCTTTCGCATGGGGCCTCAAAGCTGGCGCAGATGGGTGTCAAATCAAGCCTTTCGCGGCAAAACGAGCCGACACAAAACCAGCATAACCGGGTTTTCCCAATAGGGAAAAATAGCCAAGCGGTGGGCCGATGGCGCTCTGGCTTTCCCTATCGGGAAGTGGGTAGCCTTCTGAGCGGTCTGATCAGATGAGATGGCTAATTAGTCCGCTTTCGGCCAAAAGCGGTCATTGGTTTATCTCCAATTCCTCTTGCTTAAAAATTTGAAACCCGCGCGCCTGATAATTTCCAAGCGCAGCATGATGATCGAATGTGCAGGTGTGCACCCACACCCGTTCTGTATTAGGCCACTCCCATGCCGACTGGATTGCGTGAGTTAGTAGCGCGCCGCCGAAACCGCACCCCAGAAACTGAGGTGCCAGTCCGAAATAACGGATTTCGGTGTTGCAACCATCAGGGCGATACAGTTCATAATAGCCGGCGATTGCTCCGCGGTGATAAGCGACCCAGGTTCGGTGGCAGTCCTGTTCGACGAGAGTCTGCCAATCAGCATCGCTCCAGGCATCCAGGTCTCCCCACTCCCAGGGCGTGCCAACAAGCTCGTAAAGAAATCGATTTAATGCTGCCTGAGGCACCTCGCATTCGATGATATTCAGATCATGCGGCTGCGACTTTTCTCGCAGTGCTTCAGCTGAGGTCATTTCCAGGTAATAAGTGGTGAAAGTTCGCTCCATCGGTAGATTCCCTTTATGTCCTGGAGGCTGCTATGCAAACATACTCGCTGCCGGCCAGTCTCGGCTAGTTCCATCGGCAGCTTCAAATCGCTTGTGCTGATCGTAATGGACAGCAACCGGCCTATCTGACATGCCGAAGCCACCAAGAGCTGCCGATGGAAACTGGTACAAATCGGCCAGTAGGTTTTCGTTCTTATCAGACCAAAATAAGCGAACTTAATGTGACGTGAAAATTTTAAAATCAACATCAAGCTCATCCGCAGTGCTCAACCAATCCTCAATAAGCTGATATGCTTGAATGCTAGTGGCCGAACATGTTGACGGGGTTTCCATACTCTTGATGAAGTGCTTGGCGGAAAAGGAATTCCCGGCAACAATCCAGATCTCTTTCTTGCATTTCATGGATGCTCTCCGCTTGCAAATAACATCCCAGACCTTTTCAGAAATTGAATCGTCGGGTGGTGCAGGATGATTGATAATTCCTTCCGCCAATCTATAACGAGTGTCCAGCGGAAACTCTGCACCAGCCGCAGGCCAAGAATGCTTCCATGTAGTAAAATTTCCAGGCTTCACCTTGTTAAGGCCTGAAACCAGCATGTGAATGTTTTTTATGGCCTGACTACCAACTTCAGCAAGAGCGCCGGCTGAAGATCCTGGATTTAAGGAGCTTCCACATTTAACATGAACGAAACACAACTTGTCCGGAGAGGATAAAATGAAATCAGCTGGTTCAACGCCCATGTCACAGCAAAGAACGATGTCGCAGCCAGGAATATGTGTTGCAAACGGCCCAAGTGATCCAACTGAAGTTGCTGGATCACCATAACCCTTCAATAAGTCAATCAGATGAAAAATGGAATCCGTATCAAAACTATCACTAGTGGTCCGATGGTAATTGTTATTTAGGGTGTGACCCTTCTCTTTAAGGTTCGGAGCTTTAAGTGCATCAAGCGGGAAAAGGGCGTTACCTGCAAAACTGTCTTCTACAGGAATCCCACGCTCATAGGGTAAGGCCAGCTTATAAAAGGCTCCTGCGAGATACGTTATGCCATCTTTGTACAGCACTTTAATTCTTTGACCAGAGTTTAAGTACTCAACGATCCAGTCGATGTCCGATCTTCCTGCGGAAGCTCCAGCTAAAAGAACCTCAAAACATCCATTGTCATTCGAATAATTCAGCGCAAGTTCTATAATATCACCTTGAGCGTCGAAAAAAATCCCTTGCTGGTAGTCCGTATAAACAAAATCGGGGTAAACTACACCATTATCAGTGTATGCCGGGCTATCAAGATCCGTAAAATCTAGTAGCACGGACAAAATTTCTGAAGCGGGTTCTTCCGTAATGGGCTGCGCATAGGACTTGATCAGCCGCCCAGCGTGTCCTCCAGTATTTATACATTGACCGACAGCATCGATCCATTGAGATATATCTTGAAGGGTGAAATTGGATTCTTTTTGGTCGACGACTCGTCCCGACCTAGCACCAATGTAAAAGCTGCTATCTCTTTTTCCGTCTAGACCAATATTATCGACCTTCACCATAGTCAATGCGTACCTTGAATTGCTCTGACTACCCCGTCCACCGTCTAGGTTCTGTCCCTTTAGAGCTACGGATTCTGGACGACGTACAGCTTGGCCGACGGCGCGGGCGTGAGTTTCTTTGATCTGATGAATTGCTGTTTTTGCAGCTAAAGCAGTCAGTTTGTCAATGTGAATCGCATTGCCGAGTCGGTAATTTTCCTGGTTATAATATCGTCCGCCGGAACTATCGAAAACAGCTACGGCAGAATCAACTTCTTTCACAATAATAACGTGAAGCTTTGGTTCAAAGAAAAGCTTGCGTGTAAAGAATTTCGAGCTATTGAATTCCACATAAATCAACACGCGCAGGTCAAGAACCTCTTCATATGTCTTAACTAGTGAGCCAGAACCGTGCAACTTCCAATATATTCGATCCATTAATAGAGGAAGAGAGAAATCATCTTTCTTCTGGATAAAGCATACCGATGCATGTGGTATCTTGATGTCGTCTTCTGGGTCGATAATATTAAGATCAACCCTCTCTTTGAAGCTGCGATCAAAGTAGCTGTACTTAGGAAAGTTATCGAGAAATGACTCAATTAGATAACTTGTGCTTAACGAGCCAACAAATTCTGATGTGCCACCATTAGCGAGATAGTCATCAAATTTTTGATACCCTTCCCACATACTATTATTCGCGCCACGGCTTAGGTCGATCACCAATGGCTGGACTTCTCCATAGCTGCGAATTATCCTACCTACTGCTTGTACTAGCTCACGTCCGCTCCCTAATTCATAGGTGAGGATCAGTAGCTTAGCCTCAGGGATATCAATTCCTTCGTCAAGTTTATGCTGGTGAACGATCACCTGCAGCCCTTCGACTTTAAGTGCTGGACCAACTCGCTTGAACTGATTTTGTGTATCGTCGTTTTCAAGTCGCTCATGCACACTTGCTGTGATAAATGATTGAGAAAGAAGGCGATGATATTTTTGTATTTCCTCAAGGCTCTTGCACTTCACGATACATTTTACATTTTTGCTCACTCCTAGATAGTCCTGAATGCGTGAAAATAGGGCGGCCTCACCATCAACTTGTTCATAATGGGGATCCATGATGACCCTATCTTTGACGGCATCTCTAAATGTAAAAACATAAAAATGGTTAGTGCTTACATTCAGCTCGAACAAATCATTGCGATAAGGCGTTGCAGTAACCACTACTTTCATTGCCGCGGACTGACGTATTATTTCTCGCCAAACAGGAGAAGGCTCGGAGTGTCCTTCGTCCACAATGATGAGGTCAAAGTTGCCTTGTACACTTCTTAATTCTTCATCACTCAGCATGGTCAGTTTTTGGAAGCTGGTGATATAGATTCCGTCGCCTTGATCGAAATTAGAGTCCCGATAAGTCTTCTTTAGCTCCAATTCTTGGTCATTGATCGTGCCACGAAAAAATTTCCTTGACACTTCTCGGAATAACTGATCTTTTACGGCTTTTCGATGACATATAACAAGAACTTTCAAAGCATCTGATAGATGTGATATTAAAGAGATAACTCCTGTTTTCCCAGCGCCTGTGGGCAGGTTGATCAGGAAACCTCTCTCATTATTGTTTTCTTCGACATACCTCACGAAACTGCGCACTGCTTCAAGTTGACATTTTCTTAGCTTTTCTTCAGCAGAATCTAAGTATTCCAAGATGGTCACGGCTGTCTTCCAAGAATTAATAAAAATCGTATCGGCTGTTCAGGCCAAGATGTGCAGAATGAATGTTAAAAGGCCATGACTTCACCTACATTGGAGCCAATAGCGCTCTATGATCACCATAATCAGAATAGTAGAGCCTCTCCGGTCTAACTACGTCAAAAACTCACGCTCGATAGCCGCTCTAAGCCAGAAGCTAACATTCAGCGCGGAGAAATATATCGCCCAAGTCAGTCGACGTCCGAAACATGCCAACGTTTTGGGCGACAATTGCAGCGAACCCTTAGAGCGCAACCAGTTCAGAGAGCTTCGCTGCGATGTCCGCCATTGGCTCTTCAGCAGTACTCAAACCACTACGTGAGCCAAGCAGGGGACTTACTTCACGAAGATCTTCATAAGTGGTGTCGTGCACGATAGGCACGAGCAGATCACGTGCCAAGAGAGCCGAGAGCTCTTTATCTGCAATACCCTCTGCTTTAACGCGGCGCAGTAAAGCAGGCGTAACGAGTACGATGCCGACTCTTGAATTAGCCAATCCCTTATCGATTTCACGAAGTAAGGACGAGCCTAGAACAACATCTTTTTCGCTGAACCATACAGAAACGCCTTGAGACTGAAGCTGATCATATAGCTCTTTAGCAGCTACTTTGCGGTCGTCCCACGCATGGCAAAGGAAGGCGTCACGTAGATCAGGCACAGAAGCTCGCCGTTCGACGCTTTCACGAATTGGATCAAGCGTCCGGATCTCCGCGGGCGTGTACATCACAGATGAACTGGTTTTTGACCAACGAGGCTTTCTCGTTCGCCCGGAACCACCTCTTCCACTGCTTTTAAAACGCTCCCCGCTGCCGCCGTCTCCGTAGGGGGAGTAAGATGACGGTGAATATGAATGTGACCGGTAGCCGCTATAGCGACCGCCACAGGCGGGACAAGCAGCTGCACCACTAGCTGTACGGTGACCATTAACTGGCGCTGTGCATCTAGCCATATCTTATTCTCCTTGCTACTAGTAGTGACTCTTTAGAATTCTGTCGCAACGCGCCTCAGATACACCACAAACCACCTCGCACTAAATCGGGTGCGCTTCAGCAGGTATGGGTCGCAAGCCGCCTTGACCTTCTTATGCCAATCCCCTAGCCGCGTTTTCTCGCCGCACCGGCTCCTTAGTATCTGCACCAATGTAAACCAATGTTTACTCCGAGTAACGCCTCTGAGACCAATTCTCTAGTCAGGGTTGGCTTGAGCGTCAAGATCAGCAGGGCGGGATGATGATTGGTGCGCGGCAAGAAGAATCGAAGTTCGATCCTATGGTTGATCGACCCCAGCCGTCTGCCTCCGCTCAAACCGCGCCAGCGTTTCCTGTCGGAAGTAGCGCTTCAGCAGGTCATAAAGCTCGGGGTAGACATCGACCAGTTGATCCGGGGCGGTGAAGAAGAGTTCGCAGCAGACCGCGAAGCATTCGCCGGGGTGGGTGGCGGCGTAGTCGTCGATGGGGGTGGGTTCGTCGCGGGCGAGGTGGGCTTGCAGGTCGTCCCACACCGCGGTGAAGATGCGATGCCACTCTTGGGCGGTGACATCACTGTTGGCGGCGAGCGGGGGGAAGCCGTCGACATCCTGCGAGTTGCCCAGGTCGAGCTTGTGGGCGAATTCGTGAATGATGACGTTGTAGCCGGTGTAGTCGCCGCTGTCGGCGACATCGGGGATCGCCAGCACCACCGGGCCGCGCCAGGAGGTTTCCCCGGCGCGCTCGTCGACGTATTCGTGCATCACGCCGAAGTCGTCCATCTCCTCGACGTGGCGATGAAAGGCGTCCGGCAGCAGGACGATCTCGGTGACGTTGTCGAAGGCGGCGCTGGCGTCGCGGTCCGACCAGCCCAGGGTGAGCAGGCTGGCCTGGGCGGCGATGGCGAGCAGGGCGGCATCGTCGACCTCGACCCCATCACCGGCGACCCAGCGTTTGCTCTGCAGTAGTTGCCAGGCGCGCGGGCCGAGACGCTCGGCATCGGCATCATCGAGATCGGCCAGCAGCGGCAGGCCGTGGCGAATCGGCCGCCATGCCTCCGGGTCGAACGGCTGGCGCGTGCGTTGTCGGGCATCGCCGCTCAGGCCCAACCAGGCTTTCCACGAACCACTCCGCAAGCCCATGGATCAGGTCTCTTCCTGGCGCGCCCCGGATTTCCACGACCAGTCGCGCAGGCGCAGATCGAACAGGTCGAGACGGCGATCCTTGAGGTTGGTCACCGCGCCTTCGGAGCGCACCAGCTTGAGCTTGGTCAGGTCGAGATCGGAGAACATCACCATTTCGGTGTTGGGGGTGGTTTCCGACAGCACCGCATCGTGGGGGAAGGCGAAGTCCGACGGCGAGAACACCGAGGACTGGGCGTACTGGATGTCCAGGTTCTCGATCGAGGGCACGTTGCCCACGCTGCCGCAGACCACCACGTAGCACTCGTTCTCGATGGCGCGGGCCTGGGCGCAGTGGCGCACGCGCAGGTAGCTGTTCTTGGTGTCGGTCCAGAACGGCACGATCAGGATGTCCATGTCCTGCTCGGCNAGCAGNCGCGGCAGTTCNGGGAANTCGACGTCGTAGCAGATCAGGATGCCGACGCGGCCGGCATCGGTCTCGAACACCTGCAGNTCGTCGCCGCCNTCGACCACCCAGTCGCGCCGCTCCTGNGGGGTGATGTGCAGCTTGGCCTGGCGGTCGATCTCGCCGTCGCGGTGGCACAGGTAGGCAACGTTGTAGAGCTTGCCATCCTCGCCCAGCTCGACCATCGAGCCGGCCACGATGTTGATGTTGTAGGAGATCGCCATGCGCGAGATCTCGGTCTTGAAGCGCTCGGTGAAGCCGGCCAGGAACTGGATCGCGGCGACCTGGTCGGTCTGGTCGGTCAGCCCCATCAGCGGGGTGTTGAACAGCTCCGGGAAGACCGCGAAATCGCTCTGGTAGTCGGAGATCGCGTCGACGTAGAACTCCACCTGCTGGAGCACCGCCTCCACCGAGTCGAATTCGCGCATCTGCCACTGCACCGCGCCCACGCGAACCTGGGTGCGGCGGGTCTCGATGATCCGGCTGGCCGGTTCGTAGAGGATGTTGTTCCACTCGAGCAGGGTGGCGTAGCCCATCGACTTCTCGTCTTCGGGCAGATACTTGGTCAGCAGGCGCTTGACCAGGAAATCGTTGGCCAGCTGGAACGACAGGATCGGGTCGTAGAACTCCTTGCGCGCCACCCGATCGATGTACTCGGCGGGTGTCATCTCGTCGGCGTGCTGGTGGTAGTTGGGGATCCGGCCGCCGGCGAGAATCGCGCGCAGGTTCATCGAGCGGCACAGATCCTTGCGCGCTTCGTAGAGGCGTCGGCCGAGCCGGTAGCCGCGATAGGCTGGGTCGATCAAGACATCGAGCCCGTAGAGCGCATCGCCGTTGGCATCGTTGAGAATGATCTCGCGATGCCCGATCAGCTCGTCGTACTTGTGGGGGTTGGAGAAGCGGTCGTAGTCGACCAACACCGTCAGCGCGACACCGACGATCTTGCCGTCGTCCTCGATGATGATCTGGCCGTCGGCGAATTCGCCGATCAACTTGTCGATCGTGAGCTTCGACCAGGCGCCACCGATGTCGTCGTAGACGGCATCCATCAGTCGCTTGAGCTGCGGGTAGTCCTCGGGCGTGAGGTTGCGCAGATTGAGGTGCAGTTCTTCCAAAGACATTGAGCGCCTGACTCCATCCGGAAAAAGAAATAGGGCGTCGCCAACCGGCTCTGACCACCGGGCGTTTAATGACAAAGTCTAACACGCCGAGTTCCCCGCGCCCCCGCGGTATCGGGATCTGAATCGTCGTACCTCGGCGAATCGACCCTTCAGAAAGATACCGGCCTGCCGACAATGTCTCCCGCAACCCTAATTTTCCTTTGCGGCGGCGACAGGTCGAACGCGCCGCCGGAGACGCTGCATGAGACGATTACTTCCGGTCTGCCTGGGGCTGATCCTGTCGGTGACGAGTGTCGCCGCCGAGGCCCGGCCGCTGACGGACGATGGCCGACTGAGGTTCAGCGGCTTCGGCACCCTGGGGCTGATTCACAATGATCTCGACGAGGCCGATTTCACCCGCGATATCAGCCAGCCCAAGGGCGCCGGCAAAGGCTGGAGCGCGCGCACCGATTCGCTGCTCGGCGCGCAGGTGGGTTACCGCTTCACTGACCAGCTCGATACGGTGGTTCAGGGGATCAGCCGCTACCACGACAGCGGCGATTTCAGCCCGGAAGTGAGCTGGGCGTTCCTGCGCTACCGGCCGGACCCTGGGGTGCAGCTGCGCCTCGGCCGACTGGGCTGGGATGTCTACCAGCTCTCCGACTCGCGCTACGTCGGTTATGCCTATCCCTGGGTACGGCCGCCGGTGGATCATTTCGGCACCCTTCAGCTGACCTACATCGATGGCGTCGATGTCACTTTCAAGCAGCCGGTCGGCAGCGACCTGGTGCTGCTCAAGCTCTACACCGGCCGCTCCGATGGGGATGTGTTCATCGGCAAAGGGCTCGAGGCCCATTTCGACGTCGACAAGGTCTACGGCGGGCATGTCGACTACGAGACGGGGCCGTGGCGCTTTCGTCTCGGCTACACCGAAGTCGAGTCCAATATCGACTTTTCCGGCGACGCCCCGGATCAGCTCGACGCCCAGTTCGATCAGATCCGCGCATTCGATCCTTCGTTCGACCTGACCGCCAACGGCGTTCTCGGAAGTTCGTTCGGTTTCGACCGTCTCAAGCTCTATTCGGTGGGGGCGGTCTTCGATCGCGGCCCGGTGCAGCTGCAGGCGATGTGGAATCGCAGCAAGACCAGCGCCGACGGCGCCGTGGACTCGGGGTTCGTCTCGGCGGGCTATCGCATCGAGCGCGTCACGCCCTACCTGGTCTATTCGCAGGTCGAGACGACGTCGGACGGGGAGGGGGGCAGCGAGGGCGACTTCAAGCAGCGGACCTATTCGGTGGGCGCGCGCTATGATTTCACGGCCAACATGGCCCTGAAGGCGCAGCTGGATCGCGTTCACGTTCAGCGCCCCGGATTCTTGTGGCGAGACATCGACAGCGACTGGAACGGAGGCTGGGGATCGATCTTCAGCCTCGGTCTGGACTTCATTTTCTAGGGGAATGTCCATGAACCGAGTCCAAAGGCTTCTCATCGCCTCAACCCTCTCCGCCACCCTGGTCGCCGCCGTTCCCGCCAGCGCCGACATCGCGGTGGTGGTCAACGCCGGCAGCGGTATCGATCGGCTGACACGGAGCGACGTGGTCAATATCTTCATGGGGCGCTATCGCAAGCTGCCCACCGGCAACGTCGCGCTGCCGGTGGATTCGTCCTCGCTCAAGGCGCGCTTCTACCGGGCACTGGTCGACAAGGATCTGGCGGAGATCAACTCCTACTGGGCCCGGCTGGTGTTCTCCGGTGAGGCATCGCCGCCGCAGCAGATCGTCTCCATCGGTGACGTGCACCAGTTGGTCATCCAGAACATGAACGCCTTGGGCTACGTCGATAGCAGCCAAGTACCCGCCGACATGCACGTCGTGCTGACGTTGAGCGAGTGATCGCATGTCTCGCCTGTTGCTGTTGCTGCATACCCGGCTGGCGCTGCGTACGACGGCGATCATCCTGCTGATCGTCACGCTGCTGGGCGTCCTGTTCCTCGCGCTGGCCGTCTACCTGCGGGCGGAGAGCGTTCAGCGGGAACAGCAATCGCGGGTGCAGGAACTGCTGACGACGGTGGAGCGGACCGCCCAGATTGGCTGCTTCCTGGGGGATCGGCAGCTGGCGCAGGAGGTCACCGACGGCCTGCTCAGCAACAATATCGTCAGCGCCGTGCGCATCGATTCCAGCGACGGTACGATCCTCGCCAGCGGTCGCGCCGACCCGGAAGGGGAGCCGGCGGCCAGTGTCGTCCGGGACGTCTCCTCGCCGTTCGAGCCGGGAACGTCGGTCTGCCGGATCACGGTGGCGCCCGACCAGGCCTATATCGACAAGCTCGTGGCGCAGGCCTCGAACTTCATCGGCGGCGCGTTGCTGCTGCAGCTGATAGGCATCGGCTTCTGTGTCGTGCTGGTAGTGGTGAAGTTCGTTACGCGGCCGATCACTGGCCTCTCGCATCGGCTGAGCGAGCTGGAGGCGGAGACCGGCCAGCAGTTGCAGGCGCCGCGTGGCAACAAGGACGACGAGATCGGTCAGCTCGTCATCAGCGTCAACGCCATGATCGACAACCTGGTCCAGAGCCTGGGCGAGGAGCGCCGGCTACGGCTCGAGCGCGAGGTCGAGGAGCGCCGCTATCGGGCGATCTTCGACAACGTGGAAGCGGGGATCTTCGAGCTAGACAGCGCCGGCTTCGTCCGCTCGGCCAACCCCGCCTTCCTGCGACTGTTCGACATGGCGAGCGGCACCGACCTGGAGCGCCATCCGGTCGCTTTCGCCTCGCTGGTGGGTGACGGCGAGGGTGAGATGCATGCTTTCGCCGTCGACGACGAGGCCGGCGGGTACGAGCGACAGTGGGAAGTGGCGCTGGACAGCGGCGAGCGGCAGCGCTGGATCAGCCTGATCCTGAGCCCGCTCGAGACGGGGCGGCTGCAGGGCGTGGCGCACGACGTTACCGAGCGCAGGAAAGCCGCGGATGCCGCCGAAAGGATGGCGATGACCGACGCCTTGACCGGCTTGGGTAACCGTCGCGGCTTCGACCATCGCCTGGCGGTGATGGCGCGTCACCATCGTCTGTATCCGGAGCGCTGCCATGCGCTGATCACGCTGGATTTCGACCATTTCAAGCAGATCAACGATACCTACGGCCATCCGGTCGGCGATCGCGCGCTGTGCCATGTCGGCGACATCCTGGCCGGGCTGATGCGTCAGCGTGACTACGTCGCCCGGCTGGGGGGCGACGAGTTCGTCGTGCTGCTGGAAGGGTGCAATCAGCGCAGCGATGTCGAGGTCGTGCTGGAGCGTTTTCTCCACCGCCTCCGGAAGCCGCTCGAGGTGGAGGGCGATATCGAGATCGTGATCGGAGTCAGTATCGGCATCGCCATGGTGGGGCTGGATACCGATGATGCCGAGCAGGCGGTCCGGTTCTCCGACATCGCGATGTATGCGGCCAAGCGTGCCGGCCGCAATACCTGGCGATTCTACGAACCTGTCACGCAATCCTGAGTCACCTTTGGAACAGGATTCACCAGGTCGCCCGGATTCGCCACGTCACCCGTGGCTGTCATCCGTCAGCTCGGCCGGTACATCTTGAAGTTCTGTTCCTGGCTGATCTCGAAATAGTCCGCCGGGCCGCCGCCACGCAGGATCGGCCGGGCGGCGGCGGTTTGATAGACGCCGTCTTCGAGGAGTGTCGGGTCGATATGCACGCCGACCACCTCACCCAGCACCATCCAGGTTTCCAGCTTGTCGCCGGCGGCGGACTGTAGCTGCAGCGTCTGGGTCAGGCGGCACTCGAACACGACCTGGGCCTCCTTCACATGCGGGACGCTCACCACGCGCGAATCGGCCGGCGTCAGCCCGGCGAGTTCGAATTCATCCACCTCGGGCTCCACCGCCGCGCAGCTGGCGTTCATTGGTTCCGCCAACGCACGGGTGGCCAGCTGCCAGCAGAATTCGCCGGTCGCTTCGATATTGCGCACGCTGTCCTTGTAGCCGACGCTGGCGAAGCCGACGATCGGCGGCGTGTAGTTGAAGCCGTTGAAGAAGCTGTACGGGGCGAGATTCAGATGGCCCGCGGCGCTGCGGGAGGAGATCCAGCCGATGGGGCGGGGGCCGACGATGGCGTTGAACGGATCGTGCGGCAGGCCATGGCCACGGCTGGGTTCGTAGAAGTGAGCATCGGTAGGCATGGGAGGTCTTTTACTGAGCGTAGGCTGTCATTGAGGGAGAAGCTGTGGAGGGCGAATCTGGACAATCGACGGTCGGTGGCGACGAGCGCCACCGACCGGACCTCGGTTTCACAGGCGCAGGTCGGTCACTTGCGCACGATACGATAGATACCGAGCAGCACGATCGCGCCGATCACGGCGATCACGAAACTGCCGAAGTTGAAACCGGAAACGTCACCGAAACCGAGAGCGGTACCGATCCAGCCGCCGACGACCGCGCCCAGAATCCCGAGGATGATCGTGACGATGAAGCCACCCGGATCCTTGCCCGGCATGATCAGTTTGGCAATGGCTCCGGCGATCAGGCCGAAAATGATCCACGCAATAATTCCCATGGCGTCTATCCCTGTTGATTCATGGTAAGTCTTTCATGCCAGCGGCATGCCATCCTGACATGCCTCCTCGGAACCTAGTCGTAGATCGGGGAAACGACAAGCGAGGATCGCCGCTATCATCATGTCCTGCGCCCGATTTCCGGGCATCATGGGGCAGGGGGCGCACCGGTGAGATGCTCCTCGAGGTATCAATCGATGGGAAAGGAGGGGGTCATGTCGGCAGGCGGAGTCGGACAGGCGATCGCTCGGCGTGTGTGGGCGCCGGATCGGTTGTCGATCGGATTGACGCTGCCGCTGATGCCGAGCGGCCAGGCGACGGTCGACGTCGTCGAACAGCGGCGCCTGGCCAGGCTCGCCGATGACGCCGGATTTCGCGCGCTGTGGATTCGAGACGTGCCGCTCAACAGTCGCGACTATCCCGATCCGGTTGGTCACCTGGATCCGTGGAGCTGGCTGGGTGCGCTGGCGGTGGAAACGAGCCGGGCCGCACTGATCAGTGGCGCTATCGTGCTCACGCTGCGGCATCCCCTGCATATCGCCAAGGCGGCCGCATCGGTTGCCACGCTCTCGGAAGGTCGCTTCATCCTGGGACTGGGGTCCGGCGACCGGCCGCCAGAGTTTGCCGCCTTCGGCGAGAACGTCGCCGAGCGGCGCCGGCTGTTCGCGGATCACTGGCAAGTCGTGGCGAAAGCGCTGGGCTCGCCGCAGCGAGTCGTCCCCGACCGCCACGAGGCGGGTTCTCCGGAATTCCAGCTGCGGCCGCAGCCACCGGCGCCCGTGCCGTTACTGGCGGTCGGCTCGGGCGGTCAGAGCGTCAACTGGATCGCCCGTCATGCGATCGGCTGGATGACCTACCATCGCGAGCCGGCCCAGCAGCTCGATCGCTACCGGATGTGGCGTGCCGCCGTCGAACAGAGCGTGCCCGGCGAATTCCGCGGGTTCGGCGAGGCGATGCGTCTCGATCTCGACCCCGATCTGGGCGCGCCGGCGACACCCATCGACCTGGGCTATCGTGCCGGCCGCGATGCCCTCGTCGAGGTGTTCGATGCACTCAGAGAGATGGGCGTACACCACGTGGCCCTGAATCTACGTCTCGAGGAGCGGCCAGCCGAAGCCATCATCGAGGAACTGGCCGCTCACGTGCTGCCGCATTTTCATCGGCCCTGACTCATCTGCCCTGGTTCATCGGCCCTGGTTCATCGGCCCTGGCTCATCAGCCCCGACCGTTCGAGAGTCGCGCCGAACCGCTATCCCCTCCACAGGCGAGGCACTACTCGGTGTGGCTGGCCAGGAAAGTCAGCGTGCGGCCATGGGCCAGTGCGGATGCATGCTGGTTGTAGCTCGCCCGCGCCCAGCAGTTGAATCCGTGTTCCGCACCGCCGTACAGATGCACTTCGATATCCCTGTTGCCGGCAAAGGCCTGGCGGGTCTGTTCGACGTGTTCCAGCGGGATATGGTCATCCTCGGCGCCGAAGTGGAACTGGGCCGGCACCTTGAGCTCGTCGGCGCGCGGCAGGTATTCGGTCACCCCGCCAGCGTAGTAGCAGATCGACGCATCGACGCCGGCATCCAGGCCGCAGAGGTAGGAGAGCACGCCGCCCATGCAGTAGCCGATCGAAGCGACCGGGCCGTCGCAGGCGGGGCTTGCGCGCAGCGCCTTGACCGCGGCGCGCAGATCGCTGATCGCCGTCGGGTAGTCCAGCGCCTGCTTGTGGGCCACCGCCGCTTTCCAGTCGTCGCCGTCGTAGCCGAGTTCCACGCCCGGCTCGTCGCGCCAGAACACGTCCGGTGCGATCACGCTATAGCCATCCATCGCATACTGCTCGGCGACGCCGCGGATGTGGCCGTTGACGCCGAAGATCTCCTGGATCAACAGGATGCCGGGGCCTTTACCCTTGTGCGGGAGGGCCTGGTACGCCTTGAAGGTCTTGCCGTCCTCGGCGGTGATCTCGATCCATTCGGTCTTGATGTTCGTCTGGGAATCGCTCTGAGACATGGGGTTCTCCTGATGGGCGGTTGGCTGAACTTGAGATAAACGGTGAAGCCCGAGCCAGGAAGTTTAGCAGGCAATGAAAAAGACGAGGGTATGGTGTGTCCTTACCTTTCCAGCGCGACACCGTTTCCTTTCGTCTTTCCCAGAATTCTCACGGTATCCCGGGCCGGCGGCAGCCCGAATACCCGGGCGTAATCACGGCTGAACTGGGTGGCGCTTTCATAGCCGACTTCTAAGGCCGCGCTGGTGACGCTTTTGGCACCGGCCACCATGAGCATGCGTGCCTTGAGCAAGCGAACCCGCTTTTGATACTGCAATGGGCTCAGCGTCGTCACCGCTTTGAAGTGCCGGTGGAAAGCGGACACGCTCATCGACGCTTTCCGAGCCAGTGTCTCCACTCGGATCGGTTCGGCGAAGTCCCGACGGATCCATTGAATGGCCTGACTGACGCGTGCCATGGCGGTATTCGGTGCCGCGATGTCGCGCAGCATCCAGCCGTGAGGCCCTTGCAGAACGCGGTAGAGAATTTCCCGCTCGTACACCGGCGCGAGGGCTGTTATCTCTTCGGATCTGTCCATCAATCGCAGCATGCGTAGCCATGCATCCATCAATTCTGGCGTGGTAGCCGCCACCGAAAAGCCTGCGTCGCTTTCGTTGCGTTCGGTGGGCGGGGGCAGGTCGGTCAGCAACGTCGCGAGTACTGCGGGATCGAGCGTCAGGCTCAATGCAAGATAGGGCTCACCCATAGCCGTAGGATGGACCGTGCCCACTGCCGGCAGTTCGATGGACATGACGAAGTACGTGGCCGGGTCGTAGCGCAGCGTGCGGTTGCCGACGGTCATCGTCTTGCTGCCCTGCAGGATCAGATTGATCATCGGCTCGTAGACGGCGGCCAGCGTATGCTCCGGGATCTCGCCCTGAATCATGGCCACGCGTGGGATGCCCGTCTCGGTACGGCGATTCTCGGCGTTGGCAGCCAGGGCGCGAAGCTCGAGCAGTTGGTCGTTCATGGCGAGCAGTTTTTCGTTTTATGGCGAACGGTTGGTCGCTTCTGAAGCGATATGCTGATCCTGGGCCCACGTCCGCGCAAGCAAAAAGCAGAAACGGGCAGGTTTCGGGCAGGAACGGCTGAGCCCGCGATGAGGGTAATGGTTACGGTAGCCGCTGGCGACATCGTCTGAATCGCGAGGCTACTCCATGCTTGATCATCTCTTTCTATCCGTCAGCGACATCGAACGCTCGATTCGCTTCTACGAGGCCGTGCTCGCCCCGCTGGGGATCACGGCGCGGCTCGATTACGACGGCAAAGACGGCCCGCCGGGCCATCCGGATCTCAAGGGTTTCGGCGCCAACGGCCGGATGTTCTTCTGGCTACGCGAGGGCGCGGTCGAAGGAAAAGCCGTTCACGTCGGTTTCGTGGCGAACAGCAAGGCGGAGGTCGAGGCAGCCTACGCCGCGGCCATCGAGAACGGTGCTGTCAAGAACGATGCCATCGACAACGGTGCGCCCGGGGCCCGGCTGCATTACGACCCCGACTACTACGCCGCCAATGTTCTGGATCCCGATGGCTACAGTCTCGAATTCGTCTACAAGAACTGGCAGCACGCCCAATGAAAAAACTCCTGATCTATGGCGCGACCGGCTACACCGGCCGCATGGCGGCAGCGCGTGCCAAAGCGTTGGGACTCGATTTCGAGATCGCCGGACGCAACCAGCAAAGGCTAACCGCCCTCGCTGAGCAGTTGGGGGTTCCGTCGCGGGTATTTGAAGCCGTCGATGGGGCAGCGAAAGCTCTGGCCGGTATCGATGTGCTGCTGAACGTCGCAGGCCCTTTCGCGCAAACGGCGGAGCCATTGATGCGGGCGTGCCTCGAGGCCGGTGTCGATTACCTGGATATCACCGCCGAGATCAACGTCTATCGGCTGGCGGAACGGCTGGGCGCCGAAGCGGTCGAGGCCTGCGTCATGCTGCTGCCCGGCGTCGGCTGGGACGTGGTGCCGACCGATTGCCTGGCGGTGCACGTTGCGCAGCGCGTGCAAGAGCCGCGGTCGCTGAGGGTCGCGCTTCAGGTTCCCGGCTCCATGTCGCGGGGCTCCGCCATGAGCGTCAGCGAGATCGTCGGCGCGGGCCTGATGGCGAGGGTCGACGGCCATCTGGTTTCGGCCCCCGATGCGCAGCCGCAAGCGTTCGATTTCGGCGAGGGGCCGGTCGAGTGCGCGCCACTGTCGTTCGGCGATCTGGTCACCGGCTGGCAATCCACCGGCATTCCCAATATCGCCATGTTCGTGCATGTCAGTGGCGAGGCTTTCCCTGAGGGCGATCTGTCACAACTGCCCGATGGCCCGACCGCGGCACAACGCGATGCACATCGCGCCCGCGCCTTAGCTGAGGTGACGGGAGCCGACGGCACGGTGGCCCGATCGGTGATCGAAACCGTCAATGGCTATACCTACACACCGCTGGCGGCCGTTGAGGCCGCACGCCGGGTGCTCGAAGGGGAACGTCGGACGGGTTTCGAAACACCAGCACGGCTATTCGGTGGCGGATTCGCCGAGACCATCGAAGGGACGACCATCACGGATCGATAGAGACCGATCCACAGAACTGCAGGGAGAGAAACGACTCACCCCACGACCACCCACAACGGCTTCACGGCTCAAGAAGCTGTCGTGGGCTCGTCGGCTTCCAGTTCATGCGCGATAAGTAGGCCGGCGGTCCGGGCGACTTGCGTCAGGCGCTCGTAGGGCATGCCGTGACAGGCCGAGGCCGACAACCCGCGCAAGGTGACCGACACATAGTCGGCAAGAGACTCCGCATCCTGCGGATGGACCTGATCGAGGTAGGCACGAATCGCCTGGAGGCCGCCGCTGGCAAGACTCTCGGCCATCCGACGGGCCGCCGGGTCATCTGCCCGCATCCCCTCCGTGATCATGCAGCCTCGCAGCACGCTATCTCGACCGTATTGTTCGGCGGCGGCGAGCAGCAGCGCGGGAAGCGCTTCGGCAGGGGGGCGGTCTGGCGCCAGAAGTTCGTCCAGCGGCAGGGCGTTTTCCTGCGCATAGCGCAGCATGGCCCGCTCGAACAGCGCCGCCTTGCTGCCATAGGCGGCATAGAAACTGGGCGGCTTGATGTCCATGGCTTGGGTCAGGTCCGCAAGGCTGACCGCGTCATAGCCGCGCTCATGAAAAAGCGCCTGGGCGATGGCGACGCCCGCTTCGCGATCAAAGGCCGGGCGACGTTGCCGGGTCTTGGCGTTCATGGGACCTCGCAGGATGAAAGTTGCATTGTAGCGACTGCTATATCAAAGCTCCAATGCATGAGCAAGGACTTCTATATATCGACCGCTAAATAAAGTGCGTGACACATCTTGTCATGTAGCGTTCACTACATGTGGCGTTTCCGTCTCCTTCCTCGTACAGGAAAATCTCCATGTCATTCCAAGATAAAGTCGTGCTGGTCACCGGTGGCTCATCAGGTCTGGGGCTCGCGATTGCGCAGGAGTTCGCCGAGCAGGGCGCTCGCGTGGTCATCACAGGGCGCCGGCAGGAGGCGCTGGACGAGGCCTTGTCCAGCTTGGGCGACAACGCGGTCGCCATTGCCGCCGATGTGGCGAACACCTCCGATCTCGCCTCGCTCTTTAGCCGTATCGAGTCGCTGCATGGCCGTCTCGACGTCCTGATCGCCAATGCCGGGACGGGAGAAATTACGCCACTGGGTACGATCACCGAAGCGACCTTCGATCGCATTTTCAACCCCAACGTGAAAGGGGTGACGTTTACCGTCCAGGGCGCGCTGCCCCTGATGCCCAGGGGCTCCAGCATCGTCATCATCGGCTCGACCGCCTCGATGAACCCCGGCCCGGGCTTGAGTGTCTACGGCGCCACCAAGGCCGCTCTGCGTGCCATGGTCAGAAGCTGGATTCTGGATATCAAGGGTTCCGGCGTGCGGATCAATCTCCTCAGTCCCGGCCCTGTCGATACGCAATCTCTGCGCAGCATGCTGGCCGATGACGCGGAGCAGATCATTCAAGCGTTCAGTGAAAAGAGCACGCTGGGACGGATCGGCGAGGCACACGAAATCGGCAAGGCGGCGGCGTTCCTGGCGAGCGATGCCTCGAGCTATATCAACGGTGTCGAACTGTTCGCCGATGGTGGCGCGTCCCAGGTCTGATCAGCCAGCGAGCCGGTAACCCATACCACTGGAGCCTCTGCGCAAAACCATGAGCATTCTCGACCACATCGAATTCGCCGTGGGCGACGCCGAGGTATCGCGTCGCTTCTACGAACTGGCCCTCGCGCCGCTGGGTATCGTCCGGGTCATCACCGTCGGACCCGAGCGCACCCGAACCGGGGGCACGCGTCACGGTTTCGGCAAGGACGGCTACCCGCGCCTCTGGATCCATGACAACGAGGTACCAGGCGCCGGCACGCACTTGGCGTTTGCGACGCAGGATCGAGCCATCGTCGATGCGTTCCATCAGGCCGCACTGAAGGCCGGTGGTATCGACAATGGCTCGCCCGGTGTCCGAGCGCACTACCACGAGCACTACTACGCGGCGTATGTGCTGGATCCGGACGGTATCAATGTGGAAGTGGTGTGCCAGCATCATCGCCCGGATTAAGCCTGCTGGCCCGTACGATCAGATGACTTCGAACACTGCACGTTCGTGAGAAAGCTCGCGGAATCCATGGATGCTGTGGTAACGACCTGTTCCGCTGGTATTGATTCCACCAAACGGCAGATGGCTCTCGGGCCAGTTTCTGGCCCAGCCGTTGACTGATACGCCTCCGGACGAAGTGTTGCGGAGTACGTCTTCGATGAAGTCGCGTCGCTCCGAAAAAATATTCATACCCAGTGGCTTGCCGCTTTTACGAATGAATGTGTAGACCTCTGAGATGTCGCGATAAGTGACGATTGGAAGAACGGGACCAAATATCTCCTCCTGCATGACAAGTGCATCAAGTGGCGTATCAAGCAGTATGGTCGGCTCTATCGTCAGGTTCTCTTCATCGCAGTTTCCGCCAAAATCCACCTTCGCACCACGTGCAACGGCGTCATCAATATATCCCTTTACACGTGAGAAGTTGCGAGAGTTGACCATGCGGGAATTGCGGTCCGCCATGAACGTCTCGCCATCATAAAAGCTGTCTCGCCATTGGTTTTCGAGCGCCTCGACGAACTGATCGCGTAGTGATTCTGGCAATGCGACGTAATCGACGCACAGACAGGTTTGCCCATTATTCGTCATGCGCCCCATGCCGATCTCGGAAACGGCGGTGTCGAAGTTGGCGCTGTCGTCCAGAATGGCAGGGCATTTGCCACCGAGCTCCAATGTCACCGAGGCCAAATGTTTGGCCGCTGCAGCCATCACAATCTTGCCAACCGCTGGGCTCCCGGTAAGGAAAATGTGATCGAAGGGTCGTTCCAGCAGCGCGTTGGCAATATCGACACCGCCTTCGAACACTGCGACCTCGCGCTCGTCGAAAGCCTCGCGAATGATTTTGGCTGCCACGGCGCTCGATGCGGGTGTAAGTTCGTTTGGCTTGGCGATGACGCAGTTGCCCGCGGCGATCATCGGCACCATGGGGGTAAGGAGCAGGCTTATCGGGAAATTCCATGAACCGAAGACGAGAACGACGCCCCGCGGTTCATAGATCATGTACGCTTGACCTCCGGGCGCAGAGGTCTGGACCGGTACGGGCTTCATCCACTCGTCAAGATGCTCGATGGCTTCATCGATATCTTCCAGGGTGACGGCCAGCTCGAACGTCATCGGCTCTTCGGCGGGGCGCCCCAAGTCAGAGGCAAGCGCCTCACGGATTTCATCCTCGTATTTGACCAAGACTTCCCTGAAACGTCGGAGACGATCCTTTCGTTGTTCCGCCGTCGAAGCCCTTAGATGCCATTGATGGGCTTGCTGTAATGCGAAAACACGGTCGATTTCGGATTCCATATTCATGACGAATTCCTTCGTTGTTGGGGGCGCAGGGGGGGGGGGGCTTTCTTGCATAGGGACGGCCCCCTTCGAAGCTGGGGATTAGCCGATCCGCTTTGCGTTTAGGTGAGCGCGGAGCACCGAGCAGGAGCAACGCCGCTCTCATTCAATCTAAAGAGGTCAGCGCTGCGCGTGGCACTCCGATCCTTCCTGATCTTTGCCTGATTCTCTTGGCCTTCCACTAAGTCGCTGAACTGTTGGGAAGACAAAGCCAAGAATCGCCGTGTGATCGATCGCTCCCGTTGCTGAATCAGGCGATCTTGATGACGACCTTGCCAAACAGGTCCGGGGCGCCCTGGGCCTGGTAGGCATGCTTCGCATCGGCGAACGGGACCACCCTGTCGATCACGGGCTTGATCTGATGCTTGTCTATGAAGCTGACCATCTCCTCCAGGCCGTCGCGAGAGCCGACCGGGATGCCGCGAACGCTGACGCCCTTGGCGAGGAACGAGCCGGGCTCGATCACGTCGCCGAAGTCGAACAGGCCAATCAAGCCAATGTCGCCGCCAAAGGCCAGCGCCTGAACGGACTGATTCATCGATCCGAAGCCGGCGGTATTCACCACCTTGTCCACGCCGCCGGTGGCGTCGTAGATGGACTGTCCCCAGTTTTCGTCGTGGCGATAGTTGAAGACAGCCTCGGCACCGAGCTCGAGCAGGCGCGAACGCTTGTCGTCCTGGCTGGTGGTGAGATAGGTTTTCGCCCCCAGCGCTTGCGCGAATGCCATCGCGAACAGCGATACGCTACCGGTGCCCAACGACAGCACCTTCTGGCCCGATGTCACTGGATAGGCGTTCTGCAACGCCGTCCATGCCGTCAGCGCAGCGCAAGGCAGGGTCGACGCTTCCACATCATTGAGCGTGCCCGGCGCGCGACTCAGGCGATCAGCCGACAACACGACGTACTCGGCCAGCACGCCATCCTCGTCCAGCGACCCCAAGCCCAGGCCGATATCCGCATGGGGCGGCCAATGGATGAAGTCGCGCAGGTAGACCGTGATGACCTTGTCACCTGGGGACCACTGCTCCACGCCTTCTCCCACCGCATCGATATCCCCGGCGCCATCGGCGACCGGAATCAAGTCGCGGTCCACGCGCCAGTTGCCACCGGCATTGCCCAGGATCAGTTGTTCCCGGTAGTTCAACGACACCGCCCGAATTCGCACACGGACTTCACCAGGGCCCGGCTCCGGCTTCACGACATCCTCAATGACCAGCCCATCTAGGGTGGTCTTCCCACTCTTCAGAACCCAACGTTTCATGATTTTCGCGCCTGATCGGATCATTCGAGATGTGGCCCCGGCAGCGGCTTCTTCTGTGCTGCCAAGTACTCAGATAACGATAGAAATGTCGCCATTCATTGATAAGGTGGTTTTTACTTGATGAGTTTATGAGTGAGATTCAGCAATGAAGCGTTCGGATTTTGCGGACCTGATGGCGTTTGCGATGATCGCCGAGGAGCGGAGCTTTACCCGGGCGGGCAATAGACTGGGCATTTCAAGCTCCGCGCTCAGTCATGCCATGCGCCAGTTGGAAGAGCGGCTCGACGTCAAGCTGCTCAGCAGGACCACCCGCAGCGTCGCCCCCACGGCCGCCGGCGAACGTCTCCTCGCGCGTCTGCAGCCGGCGCTCCAGGAAATCGGGGACGGACTCGAAGAACTTGCAGACGAGCACGCCGGACCCAGTGGACTCGTGCGCATCAATACCCACCACAGCGCGGCGGCGCTCTATGTGGTTCCGAAGCTGCCAGCGCTACGTCTCACCCACCCCGGTATCACCCTGGAAGTCACGACCAACGAGGGGGTGGTCGATATCGTGTCGGCTGGCTACGACGCAGGCATCCGCAATGGAGAGCAGTTGGCCCAGGACATGGTGGCCGTGCGTATCGGTCCCGACTACCGGACGGCCGTCGTCGCCACGCCTGGGTATCTGGAGGTAGCACCTGCCATCGCACGTCCCCAGGATCTGGTGCAACAAGCCTGTATCGCCTATCGAATGAGCACGTCCGGCACCTTGTTGCGATGGCAGTTCCAGCGCGGATCGCGCACGTTCGACGTCGCGATAAAGCCGACCTTCATCACCAACGACATGGACCTTCTGATAGAGGCAACGCTGCAAGGCATTGGTGTGGGCTATTTGCTGCGTGAGCAGGTTGCAGCGCATCTTGCCAGCGGAAGGTTGGTGGAACTCCTGCCACGATGGTCCGTGCGCCATACCGGCAGCTTTCTGTACTACCCGGGGCGTCGCCAGATGCGTCCGGCGGTGCGCGCCGTGGTCGACATGCTGCGCTATGAGGGGCGAGCCTAGTTGGCAGTCAGATGGACCTCAATGGCGCGACGTCGCGAATCGGTGGGGCGCCGAACATCCGTCGGTATTCCCGGTTGAATTGACTAATGCTTTCGTAGCCAACCCGGATACCTGCCGTTGCAGCATCGATATTTTCCGCGATCAGCAGCCTTCTCGCCTCATAAAGGCGTAGATGTTTCTGGTACTGAAGCGGGCTCATCGAAGTCACTTTACGAAAATGATGGTGAAGCGTAGATACGCCCATCTCGGCCAGTTCCGCCAGGGCTTCGATTTTCAGCGGCTGCGTATAGTGATCACGCAACCAGGTAACGGCCTTGGCGACACGCTGGCTTTGCGTTCCCACCATGACGGTGTCGCGAAAACGCCCGCCGGCAGAGCTAGTCAGTACCCGATAAAGAATCTCTCGCTGGACGAGACTGCCCAGGTGGAGCATGTCGTGTGGCTGGTCGAGCAGCCGAACCAGCCTGCTCGTCGCGTCCATCAAGTCGACGGTTGCGGGACCGGTCGCCATGGCTTTGTGCTGTATCTCTGCTTTCGGGCCAAGCGTCTCGACATCCGCAATCAACTGGCGAGCCATCTGTAAATCAATCTTCATCAGTAAAGAGAGATAGGGCCGCTCGGGCGATGCATCTGTGACTTCGGTAATCGTGGGCAGATTCACCGCCGTCAGCAGAAACCGTGAGGCATCGTAGATATACGTCGTGTTCCCCAGCACGACGCGTTTCCTCCCGCGAATGATGATGGCGAGGCTGGGCTCGTACAGATAGGGCGTCGGTGGCTGTGGCGTCGTTACCTTGAAAAAATTCAGGCCTGGCAGATGGGTTTCACGCTCCATCTGATTGCCGACGAAGGTGGAGATCTGTCTCGCCATCTGATCGCGAATGGCTGCCGTTTCCTCTCGCCGTGCCTGGTCGTCTGCACCGAGTTCAATGATCACTGTCCGCTCCTGCCTGTTTGAGCATGCTCCATTCTAGAGCGATGAACGGCTAGATTTCCGCTTTTCCCTGGGATCAAGAGAATTAGGCAATCAATGGGAAGAATTGGCGTCACGGGTTCCCCCACGAGGGCCCTACCTTTGGATCGTCACTTGAATCAAATATCCGGACACAGACACCGGTATCAGGTGTTCCGGATCCATTGTCGACTCAAATGGAGAAACTCCATGAACAACGCCGAGAAGCTCAACGGAACCGTAGCCCTCATCACCGGCGCATCCAGCGGCATCGGGCAGGCCACGGCCATTCGACTGGCTAACCTGGGAGCCAGCGTTGCGCTGGTGGCCAGACGCCAGGATAGGCTCGAATCACTTGCCAACAGGATCGCCGCCGCTGGCGGCACCACGCTGGTGATCGCTGCCGACATCACAGACAACCACGAAGCCGAGCGTGTGGTGGATCGGGTACTCGAACGCTTCGGTCGTCTGGACACCTTGGTCAACGCCGCTGGGCTGATGCTCAATGGCCCCTCCGTGGAATCGCCGCTTGAAGAGTGGGATCGCATGGTGGACGTCAACCTGCGGGGGTTGATGTACCTCACCAAACAGGCCCTGCCGCATCTTCTCCAGGCGGTGACATCAAGCCCTCGCGCTGTGGCGGATGTCGTCAATATCTCCTCGGTTGCCGGGCGCATCGCTGCTCCCCAGGTCGCCATCTACAACGCCACCAAGTTTGCCGTCACGGCAGCCACCGAAGCCTGGCGTCAGGAGTTCACCAAGCAATCGCTACGCTTTTCGGTGATCGAACCCGGCGCGACCGCGACCGAACTCTTCGAGCAGAAAGACGGACAGTGGGAAGGTTTCACCAGCATGTTCGGCGAGGTGGAGCGCCTGCATGCGGAAGATATCGCCGAGGCCGCTGCCTTCATCGTGACCAATCCCCGGCGAGTGGCGATCAACGAGATCGTCGTCAGGCCCACGGATCAACCTTGATCCATCCGACACGACCTGATCATGAGGAAGATCGCTATGTCTACAGCGCAGGATTTCGCCCAGAAAGTCGTACTCGTGACCGGTGGTGGCACCGGGATCGGCAAGGCTACGGCTATGCAGTTCGCCCGTCGGGGAGCGCGAGTGGCTATCGCGGCCCGACGGCCTGAAGCGCTCGAACAGACCGTTGCCGAGATTCGCGCGGCCGGGGGCGATGCCACGGCGTTCCGAGCCGACATTGCCCTGGCTACGGATGTGGAATCGCTAATTGCCAGTGTCGTCGAGCGATACGGACAGTTGGATATCGCCTTCAACAACGCGGGCATCATGGGAAAGTGGGGGCTCAGTGAGTCACTGACGGTCGAGGATTTCGACCAGGCCATCGGCATCAATCTGCGAGGTACCTGGTTGTGTTGTCAGGCCGAGATCGCCCAGATGGCCAAACAGCAGACCGGGGGTGCCATCGTGAATACGTCATCGTGGCTTGCGCATGGTGCGCTCGAGGGGTCGACCCTCTATTCGATCAGCAAGGCGGGTCTCGACAACATGGTACGGGCCCTGGCGCTGGAGACCAGCCGTCAGGGAATCCGGATCAACAATGTCAATCCAGGCGTCATCGACACGGATATGTATCGTCAGAATACCGACGAAGCCAGCCGCAAACCGTTTATCGCTCATACTCCCATGAGCCGGGTGGGTAGCCCCGAAGAAGTCGCTGAAGCCGTGATTTGGCTGAGCTCCGACGCGTCTCGCTTCGTGACCGGCCAGAACCTGCTGGTCGATGGCGGGTATACCATCCCGGGTAATCGGGTCTGATGGGAAAGCCGCAGCGCGGTCGCCGGGAGCGAGATGGGAACCCTCGGCCAACCCTTTCGCCAGACTCGGGTCACCGGCCTATCTCGGTCTTACCGAATTGGGCTCATGGCGCTAGCGGTTTTGAAATTTCGGCAAATGCATCGCTCACGGTCCGAACCGTCTAGGCTTGAGGGCTGTCACGCCAATCCTGCCCCGACATTAGGAGTCGCATGGACGCACACAGCCCGACCTGGATCGCCGCCCAAATCGGCGGGTTCGTCGCCCTCGGCTTCATCATCGCGGCGTTCGCCAGCCGTCAGGACGATCGGCTGCTGCTCTATCTCATCTTCGCCAACGTCGCCTTCGCCGTGCATTTTCTGCTGTTCGGGGAGGCCGTTGCCGCCGGCATGTCGGTCCTGGTCGTCGTCAGGATCTGGCTGGCGCGGCGGTTTCCGCGACGTCAGCCGCTCATGTGGCTGGTGCTGATCGCAACGGTGGCGGTCGCCGTGGCGACCTGGCACTCCTGGTACGACATCTTCCCGCTGCTCGCCGCCGTCTTCGGCACCCTGGCGATGTTTCTGCTGCGCGGCCTGCCCATGCGAGTGCTGCTGGCGGGTGTGGCGCTGTGCTGGCTCGCCAACGCGCTGATCATCGGCTCGATCGGTGGTTTCATCGCCGAACTGCTGGCGCTGGGTACCAACCTCGTCACCATGTGGCGAATCCAGCGCGCCAAGCGCCGGCCTCAGCCCGGTTGACGGGATCGCCTTGGTCTCGTGGCGTGGGTCCGCAGGCCCACCGCTCTCCTCGTAAGATCGTCAAGGGATCGCTAGTGTGATGTCTCGCAAGTAACGCGAAGAAATATCGGATGCATGGTGTTGCCAGACAAGGCGCGAGGAGGCGTCATATCGGGGTCTATGGCAACGACGCGCAACGCGGTATGGCGGTGCCAGGCGCCGATATTATTGGATGATATTTGTGAGACATCACACTAACCCCACGCGGCTTCGTCATCGAGTGCCTGCTGGCGCGCATCGTAGACGCTTCGCGCCTTTTCGATTTCATGGTGGTGTTGCAGCGTCCATTGATGCAGCGCGTGAAAAGGCGCCTCGAGCGTTCGGCCGAGCGGCGTGATCCGGTATTCCACGGCTACCGGAGCCGATGCGATCACGCGGCGCTCGACGATGCCATTGCGCTCCAGCCGACGTAGCGTTTGGCTCAGCGCCTTCTGGGTAATGCCCTCCAACTGGCGCTTGAGCGCATTGAAGCGCAGCGGCTCGCTGCAGAGTGCCGCCAGCACCAGTACCGACCACTTGTCGGCGATCTGATCGAGAATCACGCGGCTGGGGCAATTGGCCGCCGCCGTCTGGCATGGTGAGTTGGGCATGGCGGTTTCCTCGAGGATACCTGGTGAGTTGAAAGTAGCCGATGGGTATCAGGTATAAACCATATACCGCAGTTTCCATCTTATCACTCGGAGTATTCCCATGGCCTCATCCAACGTCGATGCGCTGTTTCGGCCCTTTCAACTGAAATCCCTCTCGCTCAAGAACCGTATCGTCATGGCGCCGATGACGCGGTCGTTCTCGCCGGCGGGCATACCTGGCGACAACGTCGCCGCCTACTACCGCCGGCGGGCCGAGAACGAGGTTGGCCTGATCCTGTCCGAAGGCACCACCATCGATCGGCCGGCCGCCCGCAACGAGCCCAATATCCCGTTCTTTCATGGCGAAGAGGCGCTGGCCGGTTGGCAGAACGTCATCGATGGCGTGCATGAAGTGGGTGGCCGCATGGGGCCGCAGATCTGGCACGTGGGCTCGGTCGCCAGTTTTCTCACGGACTGGGTACAGGAGATACCTGTCGAAAGCCCGTCCGGTCTGGTCGCGCCCGGTCAGCCGCGCGGCGAAGCCATGAGTGAAGAGGCTATCGCCGACACGCTGGATGCCTATGCCCGCGCCGCGGCCGACGCCAAGCGGCTCGGTTTCGACACGGTGGAAATTCACGCCGCCCACGGCTATCTGATCGATCAGTTCTTCTGGGCGGCCACCAATCGGCGCAGCGATCGCTACGGCGGCACTACCCTCAAGGAGCGTTCCCGCTTCGCCGCGGAAGTCGTCAAGAGCGTGCGCGCTGCCGTCGGCCCCGATCTGCCGATCATCCTGCGCGTGAGTCAGTGGAAACAGCAGGACTTCGACGTACGCCTGGCCAATACGCCGGACGAGATGACCGACTGGCTCGCCCCGCTCGTGGAAGCCGGTGCGGATATCCTGCACTGCTCGCAGCGACGGTTCTGGGAGCCGGAGTATCCGGAAATCGACGGCCCCGATGGCCTGAATTTTGCCGGCTGGGCCAAGAAACTCACGGGGGCGCCCACCATCAGTGTCGGTTCGGTCGGCCTGTCCGGTGATTTCATGGGCGCCTTCAGCGGCGAGAGCTCGAGCCCGGCCAGCCTGGACAAGCTCTTGGCCCGGATGGAGCGCGACGAATTCGATCTGATCGCTGTCGGTCGCGCGTTGCTGAGTGATCCGGCGTGGGTGAGGAAGATCCATGCCCGCGATGAGGGATCGTTGAGCGATTTCACCAAGGAGGCGTTGGCCGAACTGTACTGATTCGGCATTCGATCTCCGCAACGGGCTTGGACCACCACAGGGTGGTCCAGCAGCCGGTCGGCACGCGAAGTCGTGGCATTTCGATCCGACCCCGAAAGCTCTCGAGCCGACGGGGTCTCCCCTCGAAGGATCGGCTTCAGGCTTGTCGGCGCCGATCCGCGATGACACGCCGGCCACGCACGCAGTCGGCTTCGTGCGGCTCGTCGACCCACGGTTCGGCGATGCCCTGTTCGACCCATTCGGCCACCGCCGGATGCGCCAGCAGGCGCTCGGCGTAGGCCATGGCCGCCGCCCCGAGTTCGATGCCGTAACCGCGGATGCGCACCGCGACCGGGGCGAACATGGCGTCCACGGCGGTGAAGGCGTCGCCCGCGAGCCATGGGCCGCCGAAAGTCTCCAGCCCTTCCTGCCATAGCGTATCGAGTCGCTTCAGATCCCTCTCCAGCGCCTCGCTCGGCGTGCCCAGGTCGATGCTCAGCGCGCAGTTCATCGAACACTCGTCGCGCAGGGCGGCAAAGCCGGAATGCATCTCGGCGCTGGCGCAGCGGGCCCAGGCTCGGGCGGCGCGATCGGTGGGCCATGCGCTCGGGTGGGCCTCGGCCAGGTACTCCGCGATCGCCAGTGACTCCCATACCACCTGGTCGTCGTCGTGCAGGCAGGGGACCTTGGCGGTGGGCGAGAAGCGCGTGAACGCCTGCTGCTGGCCGGCGCCTTCGAACGGCGTCAGCACCTCCTCGAACGGGATCTGCAGGGCCCGCAGCAGCACCCAGGGTCGCATCGACCAGGATGAGTAGTTCTTGTTGGCGATGAAGAGTCGATAAGCCATGGCAGTCTCCGGAAAAAGGGGGCAACCGAGTATGCGAGGATCGACGACCGACGAAAAGCCGTCATGACGTCATCGAATAACGACAGTGCGTTTTAGCCTTTTTGATTCTCGGCGGTTGCCCTAACACTAATGGGTTATCCGATTCCGGTCCGCGCGCTCTGCCGGCGGTTCCGGTCATTTCGTCAACGAGAGGATAGGCGTGGCGCCGATGACACTGACCGATACCAACAGCCCGCTGAACGCCGACCAGGCCAGGCGCGTGCAGCAGGCGCTGGCGGATCTGAACGACGCGCAGCGGCAGTGGTTGAGTGGCTATCTGGCGGGGCTCGGTGCCCAGTCGGCCGGTGAGTCGCCGACGGGCGATTCGTCGCCAGCGAAGGCCGCCACCACGGCGCTGACCGTGCTCTATGGCAGCCAGACCGGCAATGCCGAGGGGGTGGCCGAGCTGGCCGCAGAGCGCGCTCGCGCCAAGGGATTCGAGGTAACCCTCACCAGCATGGCGGACGCCGGAAAGAAGACGCTGAAGGCCGTCGAACGGCTGCTGGTCGTGGTCAGTACCCAGGGCGACGGCGATCCGCCCGATCCGGCGCTCGAATTTCACGAATTAATGATGGGGCGCAAGGCGCCGAAACTGACGGGGACTCGCTTTGCCGTGCTGGGGCTGGGCGATGCCAGCTACGAGCACTTCTGCCAGACCGGCAAGGAGTTCGACGCGCGCCTGGCCGAACTGGGTGGCGAACGGCTCAGGGAGCGCGCCGATTGCGATGTCGATTACGAGGAGCGTGCCGAGGCCTGGATCGACGAGGTGCTCGAGTCGCTGGCCGGCGACCTCGCCACGCCGCCTCCGGCTGAGGCCGCCGAGACCGACGCGGCGCAAGGCGCCCAGCCGTCGTACTCGAAGAAACATCCGTTCATGGCCGAGGTGTTGACCCGTCAACCGCTCAATGGGCGCGGCTCCGACAAGCAGACCTTGCATCTCGAACTGTCGCTGGAGGATTCCGGGCTGGAGTACCTGCCGGGCGACGCCGTCGGGGTGGTGCCGCAGAACGATCCCGCGCACGTGGACGAACTGATCGCGATGCTCAAGCTCGACGCCGAATCCCCGCTGGACGAGGGCCGGGTACTGCGCGACGCGCTGCTGGCGGATTTCGAGGTGACCACGCTGACGCGCCCGTTTCTCAAGCAGTGGGCGGAGTGGTCCCAGGCGCCGGAACTGCAGCGCCTGCTGGGTGAAGAGGCCCGCGATGAACTGCGTGACTGGCTCCACGGGCGCCAGATCATCGACGTGATCGAACAGTTCCCGGTCGACGGGATCGATGCCGCCCAGTTTTCGGCGGCGCTGCGCAAGTTGCCGCCGCGTCTCTACTCCATCGCCTCGAGCCAGGCGGCGGCCGCGGACGAGGTGCATCTCACCGTGGCTGTGGTGCGCTACGAAACCCACGGCCGGGCTCGTAACGGCGTGACCACGAGCTATCTGGCCGACCGGATCGAACCCGGCGACCGGGTGCCGATCTATATCGACCGCAACAAGCAGTTCAAGCTGCCCGACGATGACGAGGCGCCGCTGATCATGATCGGTCCCGGCACCGGCGTCGCGCCGTTCCGCGCCTTCCTGCAGGAGCGCGAGGAGCGCGGCGCTGGCGGCGACAACTGGCTGTTCTTTGGCGATCGGCACTTCCGCAGCGATTTCCTCTATCAGGCGGAGTGGCTCAAGTGGCGACAGCAGGGGCTGCTGACGCGCCTCGATGTCGCTTTCTCTCGCGATCAGGCCGACAAGGTCTACGTTCAGGACAGGATGCGCGAGCAGGCCGAGAGGCTCTATGCCTGGCTGGAAGCCGGCGCCTACGTCTACGTCTGTGGCGATGCCGAGTTCATGGCGCCGGACGTGCACCAGGCACTGCGCGACATCATCCGCGAGCAGGGCGGGCACGGCGAAGCCGGCGCCGACGACTATCTGCGTCAGTTGCAGCAGGAGAAGCGTTATCAGCGCGACATCTATTAGGAGTCGACATGGACATCATCGCCAAACTGCGTGACATCCCACTCGATGAGCTGCATCCCAACGAGCGGCTCAAGGTGGAGAGCGACTATCTGCGCGGCACGCTGGAAGAGAGCCTGGCCGATCGCGCCACCGGCGCCGTCGCCGAGAACGATACCCAACTGACCAAGTTTCACGGCTTCTACCAGCAGGACGACCGCGACCAGCGCGACGAGCGCCGACACCAGAAACTCGAACCGCTCTACAGTTTCATGGTGCGGTTGCGGCTGCCCGGGGGGCTGGTCACGCCGGCGCAGTGGCAGACGCTCGACGACGTGGCCTCACGCTACGCCAACGGCACGCTGCGCATCACCACGCGGCAGACCTTCCAGTATCACGGCGTGCTCAAGGAGAACCTGCGCCCGCACCTGCAGACCATCCATCAGGCCATGGTGGATACCATCGCCGCCTGTGGCGACGTCAACCGCAACGTGATCTGCACTGCCAATCCGCATCGCTCCGCCGTTCATCGGCAGGTCTACGAGTTGAGTCACCGGATCAGCGCTCGCCTGCTGCCTCGCACCCGGGCCTATCACGAGATATTCCTGGGTGAGGAGCGCGTCGCCGGCGGCGCCGAGGAACGCGCGGACGCGACGGCGGAGGGGGCTTCGCCGGCGCTCGATCCCAACGAGCCGCTCTACACCCGCCATTACCTGCCGCGTAAGTTCAAGGTGGCGCTGGCGATTCCGCCGGAGAACGATGTCGACCTGTTCGCCCACGACGTCGGCTTCATTGCCGATGTGGTGGAGGGCGAACTGCGGGGCTTCACCGTCTGCATCGGCGGCGGCATGGGTATGACCCACGGCGAGCCGACGACCTTTCCGCGGCTCTCCGACCCCATCGGATACTGCTCGCCGGAAGCCGCGCCCGCCGTGGCGGAAGCGATCATGCGGGTGCAGCGCGACAACGGCAATCGCCGCGACCGCAAGCAGGCACGACTGAAATATACCGTCGAGGAGATGGGGCTCGAGGCGTTCAAGACCGAGGTCGAAGGGCACCTCGGCGAAGCGCTGGCGCCGGCGCGCGATTATCACTTCGACAACAACGGCGATCGGCTGGGCTGGGTCCAGGGCGACGACGGCCAGTGGCACTACGGCCTGTTCGTCCAGAACGGACGCATCGCCGACTTCCCCGACGGCCCGCAGCTACGCACCGGATTGCGCGAGATCGCCGAACAGCATGACGGCGACCTGGTGCTCACCACCAACCAGAACGTGATCATCACCCAGGTCGACGAGTCCCGGCGCGAGGCCATCGACGCGCTGCTGGACCGTCATCGGCTGGTCGCGGAAACCTCTCCGCTACGGCGTAACGCCATGGCCTGCGTGGCATTCCCGACCTGCGGGCTGGCAATGGCGGAGAGCGAGCGCTACCTGCCCTCGCTGATCGACAAACTGGAAGCCGTGATGCACGAAGCGGGGCTGGCCGACGATGCGATCATCGTACGCATGACCGGCTGCCCCAACGGCTGCGCACGCCCCTATCTCGCCGAGATCGGCTTCGTCGGCAAGGCGCCGGGGCGTTACAACCTCTATCTCGGCGGCGGCTTCAGCGGCCAACGCCTCAACAAGCTCTACCGCGAGAACATCGATGAAGCGACCATCCTCGAGGCGCTGATGCCGTTGATCCAGCGCTACGCCGTCGAGCGCGAGGCGGGCGAACCGTTTGGCGACTTCGTGATTCGCATCGGCGTGATCAAGGAGACCACCGCCGGACGCGAGTTTCACCAGGCTTGAACGGTCGCCGTTCGAGAGAGATCAGCCCCGGTTTGGCACCGGGCGTTGTGCCGGGCCGCCATAGGGCCACAGCCAGCCCTTGGGCATCGGGCCCTTGTTGCGCCCGCCCTGGCACTGCTGCTCCCAGGCGTGGGCGAGGATGCCCACCGAGCGCGACAGGCAGAACAGGCCGCGGGCCAGCGGGGCGGGAAAGCCCAGCTCGGCGTAGATGACGGCGGTGGCGCCGTCAATGTTGAGCGGAATCGGTTTGTCCTTCATGGCGATGAGCTGGCGTTCGACCTCGCGGGCGATGGAGACGAAGTTGCCATCCACCTCGCCGCGAGCGGCGGCTTCCTCCACCAGTTGCAGCAGTCGCGGCCCGCGGGGGTCGACCGAGTGGAAGCGGTGGCCGAAGCCGGGAATGATCTTGGTCCGCTCGCGCTGCCAGGTGGCGATGCCTTCCTGGACCGCGATCTCCAGAGGGTGCCCGCCGATCTGGTACTCGAGGATCGACTGGTACAGCTCGACGGCCTGTTCGCCGGCGCCACCATGGACGTCATCGAGCACGTTGACCGCGGAAGCCATGGCGTTGTTGAGGCTGCTGCCGCAGGTCACGGCCATCCGGGCGATGGCGATGCTCGGCGCCTGCGGGCCGTGGTCGACGGCGCTCATCAGTGCCGTTTCCAGCAGCGCCGACTGCGCTCGGGTGGGCAGCTCACCGCGAGTCATCAGCCAGACCATGTCGGTAAAGCCGACGTTGCCGATCAACTCCTCGATGGGATAACCGCGATAGCGGATCTCACCGGGGCGCATGTCGATGATGTCGGTCTTCCACCACTGCCGGGCCTGGTATTCGGGGGTGAGGGTATCGGTCATGAGATGTCTCCTGTCTATTCGTCGTTGGCGGCGCGGGTGGGCAGCAGGATGTCGTTGTCCTGGCCGAGGCGGGGCGGTGGTGAGGCGACGCGGGGCGCCTCGCCGTCGAAACGGTAACCGCCGCTGACCACTTCCAGCGGCCGGCCGATCGTGTCGTTGCCGAACCGCTCGATCAGCCCGCGATCGCGAACCTGTGGGTGCGCCAAGGCTTCGGCGACGCTGTAGACGGGACCGGCGGGTACGCCGGCCTCGACCAGCCGCGGCCACCAGTACTCGGTCGTTTCCCGTTTCAGCGCCGCCTCGATGCAGTCGCTCAACGCCTGACGGTTCTCCAGGCGCGCCTGGCGCTGGGCGAAGCGGGCGTCGGTGAGCCATTCCGGGCGTTCGAGCAGGTGGCAGATCGCCTCGAACTGCTCCTGCTTGTTGGCGGCGATGTTGATCAAGCCATCGGCGGTGGCGAAGGTGCCCGAGGGGCTGGCGGTGACGTTGTCGTTGCCCATGGGCTGGGGCGGCTTGTCGGCGACCAGCAGGTTGGAGACCGCCCAACCCATGGTGGCCAGCACCGATTCGAGCATCGAGATGTCGACGAAGTGCGCCTTGCGCGGGCGCTCGGCCAGGGCGGCATTGATCGCCATCGCCGCGGTCAGGCCGCCGACGGTGTCGGCCAGCGGATAGCCGACCCGGTAGGGCGCGTTCTCGGGCGCGCCGGTGATGCTCATCACTCCTGCCATGCCCTGGATGATCTGGTCGTAGGCCGGGTAGTTGGCCAAGGGGCCGTCTTGCCCGAAGCCGGAAATCGCGCAGTAGACCAGCTCGGGGTTGGCCTCGCGCAGTGTCTCGAACCCGAGCCCCAGACGGCGCATGACGCCGGGACGAAAGTTCTCCACCACCACGTCGGCCGTCGCCACCAGTTCGAGGAAGGTTTCACGATCGGCCGGTCTCTTGAGATCGAGCGTCACCGAGCGCTTGCCGGCGTTCTGGGCGAGGAACGAGACCCCCATCAGCTCCTGATTGAGCGTGGGGTCGGCACCCAGTTGACGAGCCAGGTCACCGCCCTGGGGCCGCTCGACCTTGATCACCTCGGCGCCGAGATGGGCCAACTGATGACAGCAGAACGGCCCGGCCAGCACGTTGGTCAGATCGAGTACCCGGTAACCGGTCAATGGCGATGACATCATTCCTCCTGGTGAAACGGTTTCTTTCAGAGAGAATATGATTCGCTCGGATGAGTTGCAATACCGTTTTGTCTGTCGCAACATCCGCCATTAGTCCAAGTCCCGGTGACCTGATAGCAAGTCCCGATCAACTGATGCCCGATTCACTGATAGTCCGATTAACTGATAGCTCGATTAACTGATAGATAGGAGCGTCCCATGGCCCAGAGACGTGTCGAGGCCGTCGAACGAGCGCTGACGCTGCTCGAGGCCTTCTCCCAGGAGCGGCGAGAGTTCTCTCTGACCGAACTCGCCAATGCCTCGGGGTTCTACAAGAGCACCATCCTGCGGCTGATGGCCTCGTTGGAGCACTTCGGCTATGTCACCCGCGACGAACGCGGCATCTACCGAGTCGGCCCGGCGGTCTCGCGGCTGGCCCCGCTGGCGGGCGACGGGCCGCAGCTCGAGAATCTGGTACGGCCGATACTCGAGTCGCTGCGGGATGCCAGCGAGGAGACCGCTTCCTTCTATGTCCGCGACGGCGACCACCGGATCTGCCGGCTGCGCGAGAATGGCCGACTGGAGGTCAGGCACCATCTGGAGGAGGGCGTGAGGCTGCCACTGGGACGCGGTGCCGCCGGGCGGGTGCTCAATTACGAAATCCCTCGCGGCCAGGTTGCCGTATCCAGCGGAGAGCGCCAGGCCGGGCTGTCGGCGGCGGCGATCGGTATCTACAACGGCGAGGGTGAGCTGATGGGGGCGCTGGCGCTATCGGGTCCCAGCGAGCGCTTCAACCTGGCGGCCAAGGATCGCCATATACCCTTGCTGGCCCAGTATGCGCCGCGTCTCGAACGCCAGTGGCCGCGGGCGTTGCGCGCTTCCTGACGCTGCCGATGTCGTCGGCGCCGCAAGCCCGGCACCGACGACCAGGGGGTGAGGTGACAAGCCCCACCCTAGCGGGGAGCCGGCCTTACTGGATCAGGCCGACTTCCTTGGAGATCTCCTCGATATCGGCGATCTGCTGATGCACGTACGCCTTGAAGGCCTCGCCGCTGCGGTCGAAGGGAATCAAGCCGTTCTTGCTCATGACCTCCTTCCACTCCGGGCTCTCGTAGACCTTGTGCAGCGTCTCCTCCCACCAGGCCACGTCCTCGTCGGAGAGCTTCGGTGGCAGGTAGAAGCCGCGCCAGTTGATCCCTTCGACATCCACGCCCTGCTCCTTGGCGGTGGGGAATTCACTCAGCGCGCCGGGCAGGCGACCGTCGGCGAGCACGGCGAGCACCCGAAGGTCGCCGGATTCGACGAAGCCCAGGGTCTCAGAGGCGTCTCCGGAGAAGGCGTCGATATGGCCGCCGACGACCTGGGTCATCGCCTCGCCGCCACCGTCGAAGGGCAGATACTTGATCTTGTTCAGCGGCTCGATGCCATCGGCGCGGGCCATCATCAGGACCTTGAGGTGATCCCAACCGCCGCTGGCGCTGCCGCCGGCAAAACTGACGCTGGAGGGCTTCTCCTCCATCGCATCCAGCAGCGACTCGAGGTCCTGGTAAGGCGAGTCCTTGCTCACGGCGATCACGCCATAGTCCGCGCCGACGGTGCCGGCCCAGTTGACCATGTCGGCGTTCAGGCCGGGGAACTGATGCTGGGCCAGACGGGTGGTGGTCGATGTCGAAGCCGAGACGATGACGTCGTTCTGTCCGGCCCGTTTCGTGACCACGTGTGAAAACGCGACACCACCGCTGGCGCCCGGCATGTTGGTGGTCTGGACGCTGCCGTCGATGGCGCCGGTCTCGCTCAGAACCTGGCCCACGCTGCGGCAGGTGAAGTCCCAGCCGCCGCCGGGGTTGGCAGGGGCGATGCAGTCGATCTTACCGCTCGGGCCGACCGCCTGCGCCAGCATCGGCAGCGTCGCCAGCGAGAGTGCGAGGCACAGCGCGGAAGGCTTCAAGGACAAATTCATGGCGTCTCCGTTATTCTCTTTTGTAGAACATGTTGCGACAGTAGAAATTAGGGGCGCCGGGATGCCGGGTCAATCTCGGGACTGCGAATTGCGACTAAAGAATGTCGTCAGAAGCTATGTGATTCTGTCTGTCAGAACAAAAGGGGTCGGGAAGCCTGCTTGACCGCCCCCGGTCACGCAGCCGGGCGTTTCCCGGCGATGGCCGCCATGCGGCTTTTGAACCCCGGCCGGTTTTATCCACACGGAGGAAGCGTCAAACTGTCCGGGTGCGCCGGCCCGTTGCGGGCCGGCACAGGTCCGGCGGTTGCGACCGGATGCTGAGTCACCTTTCTTCTGGCTGGACGACCCTTTATGGCGTTACGACAATCGACCCGTATCAACAAGTACATCAGCGAGAGCGGGATGTGCTCCCGTCGTGAAGCCGATCGCTTCGTGGAGCAGGGCAACGTGTGGATCAACGGCCGCCGTGCCACCACCGGCGACCAGGTGGTCGCCGGCGATCGGGTCAAGGTCAACGGCCAGGAGATCGAGCCCCGGGAAGCGGAGGATCTGGTCCTGATCGCGCTCAACAAGCCGGTGGGTATCGTCAGCACCACCGAGTCGGGGGAGAAGGACAACATCGTCGAGTTCGTCAAGCACGGGGCGCGGATCTTTCCCATCGGCCGGCTCGACAAGGATTCCCAGGGGCTGATCTTCCTGACCAACGACGGCGACCTGGTCAACAAGATCCTGCGTGCCAACAACCACCACGAGAAAGCGTATCGGGTGACGGTCGACAAGCCGGTCACCGACGAATTCGTCGAGGGCATGCAGCGTGGCGTGCCGATCCTCGGCCAGGTGACGAAGCGCTGCCAGGTGCGCAGGGAGTCGACGTTCGTCTTCACCATCACGCTGGTGCAGGGGCTCAACCGCCAGATACGCCGCATGTGCGAGTATTTCGGCTACGAAGTCACTCAGCTGATCCGCACGCGCATCATGAACGTCTCGCTCAAGGGGCTGGCGCTGGGTGACTGGCGGGACCTGACTCCGAGAGAGATCGATACCATCATCGCGCTGACGGAAAACTCCGACGCCGCTCCGGAGAAGAGTGGCCGCGCCAAGCCCAACTCCGGCTCTCGCTCGGGAAAGGCTAGGCAGCCGACCTCCAAGGGAGGCAGGGCATCGGCAGGGCCCGGGGCGAAGGCCGGTGTCAAGGCGGGCGGCAGAGCCGCTGCCACCAAAGCCGCTGCCACCAAGGCCCACCCCAAGGGTAAAAAAGCCGCGAGCGGCAAAGCGTCGCCCGGTGGCAAGAGTCACGCGGCAGGTAAGTCACACCCCAGCGCCAAAGCGGGAAAGCCCGGCGCCAGGGGCAAGGCTGGCGCCAAGCCCGGCGACAGGAAGCGTTCAGGCAAGGCCGGCCCCGGCAGTCGTGCCAGGGGCGCGTCCTCCAAGAAGCGCTGACAAAGCGTCGGCGACGGCTTCAGCCGATAGCCTTGACGCCGGCTTTCGCGACCTGCACGTCCTGCTCCGGCTTGACCCCGGAAACGCCGACGCTGCCGATCACCTGGCCGTCGTGAATGACCGGCACGCCGCCCGAGAGCAGCGCGGTCATCGGTGCCGTCACGAAGGCGGTGCGGCCGTTGTTGATCATCTCCTCGAAGACCTGGGTCTCCTTGCGGCCGATCGCCGCGTTGCGCGCCTTTTCGGTGGCGACGCCGGCGCTGAAGGGGGCGGCACCGTTCATCCGGCGCAGGCCCAGCAGATGGCCGCCATCGTCGGCGACGGCGATGGTGACTGCCCAGCCCTGGGCTTCGGCTTCGGTCTGGGCGGCATCGAGGATGGCATTGACATCGTTGAGTTCGAGTGCGGCTTTGGTCTGCATGGTGGGGACTCCAGTTCCATGGTCAGGGCAGCGTCGAGCTACGAGCTACGAGAAAAAGCGAAAAGCCAACTCGCCGGGTGCCGCAGCGAGCTGGCCTTGCGCGGTCATGAGTGAGTCGCCGGCGTCGGACGCCGAGAGCGTTGGTTCTACGCCATGAGCGCTTCGTCGACGACTTCGATCCAATGCTTTACCGGGGTTCGTCCGGCGCCGTTGAGATGGCTCTGGCAGCCGATATTGGCGGTGACGATGGTATCCGGCGACTGGGCCTCCAGGGCGTCCATCTTGTTGTCGCGCAACTGCCGGGCCAGCGTCGGCTGGGTGATCGAATAGGTGCCGGCGGAGCCGCAGCAGAGGTGCGAGTCCCGCACCGGTGCGAGACCGAATCCCAGCCGCGCGAGCACGCCTTCGACGGCACCCCCCAGCTTCTGGGCATGCTGCAGCGTGCACGGGCAGTGGAACGCCAGCCGCGCGGACGAGTCACTCGTGCCCAACGCCTCCAGATCCTCCTCCCGCAAGATCTCGACCAGATCCTTGGCCAGCTCGCTGATCCGTCTGGCCTTGGCGGCGTATTCGGGATCGTCGGCCAGCATCTCGCCGTACTCCTTGACGAAGGCGCCGCAGCCGCTGGCGGTCTGGATGATCGCCTCCACTCCGGCCTGCGCGGAGGAACTCTCGCCACGTTGCTCGATCAGCGGCCACCAGGCATCGATATTGGCGCGCATGCGCTGGCGTCCGGCGGCCTGGGCATTGAGATGGAAGTCGATGGCGCCGCAGCAGCCCGCTTCCGGGGCGGCACTCACCCCGATGCCGAGACGATCGAGCACTCGTGCCGTGGCGTCGTTGGTATTGGGCGCCAGGCCGGGTTGAACGCAGCCTTCCAGGATCAGCATCTGGCGGGCGTGTCGGGTCGGGTCGGGGCGCGCCTGACGCCCGCGCGAACCCGGCCGCTGGCGCGGGGGGATCTTGTCGCGCAGATCGTGAGGCGCCAGCGGGCGGAACGTCTGCCCCAGGGCGAGCAGCGCCTGGAACCGCTTGGGCTCGACCAGCGCGGTGCGCAGTCCCAGTCGCAGGGCGCGCTCGCCGGGCCGGCGGCCGACCCGACGGTCGACTTCGGCACGCCCGATATCCAGCAGCTTGTGATACTCGACGCCGGAGGGGCAGGTGGTCTCGCAGCTGCGGCAGCTCAGGCAGCGGTCCAGGTGCAACTGCGTCTCCTGGGTGACCTGTTCATCGCCGTCGTCGCTCTCCAGCAGCTCCTTGATCAGATAGATGCGCCCGCGCGGGCCGTCGCGCTCGTCGCCCAGCAACTGGTAGGTCGGGCAGGTGGCATTGCAGAAGCCGCAGTGCACGCAGGTGCGCAGGATGCGATCGGCCTCGTGGATGTGGGGCTTGGCACGGGCGGCCTCGGAAAAATGGGTCTGCATGGGGTAGAGGTCTCCTCACCACTCGGCGTAGAGCCGGCCAGGGTTGAAGATCGCCTGCGGATCGAGCCGTTGCTTGAGCTGGCGGTGGTACTTGGCCAGCACCGGCGGCAGGGGCGTGAAAGGCGAGTCTCCGTTGGCGCTCGACGTGAAGCGCGTGGCATGGCCGCCGGCGGCAATGGCGGCCTCGTGAATGTGGGCGTCGGCCCGCGGTTCGTCCTCGAAACCGCGTCCCTCGGAACTTTTCAGCCAGCGCTGGGCTCCGGCCCAGTCGACCAGCCAGTCACCCTCGAGTGCCGGCGTGCGCGCCAGCGCCGGCAGCGACAAGCGCCACAGGACGTGGGCGTCGTCATCGAAGGCGCCGTCGAAGAAGGGCAGCTGCAGCTCGCGAAGCTGCGCCCAGAAGCGTGAATCTTCCGGTTCACCGCCAAGGCGTTGGCGCGTGGCCGAGACGGAGCCCTCGCCGCCTTCGAGACGCAGGTGCAATGCTTCGCCATCGTGGGCGGCGCCGGTAATGGGCATCGGCTCGCGGCCCCAGGCCGTCAAGCGCTCGAATGCTTCGGCCAGCGGCAGTTCGAGTCGCAGGCAGGCATGCGCGTGGGGAATGGGAAGCACCTTGAACGAGACTTCGGTCAGCACCCCGAGCGTGCCCTGGGCGCCGACCATCAGCCGCGAGAGGTCGTAGCCGGCGACGTTCTTCATCACCTCGCCGCCGAAGCGCAACTGCTTGCCGTCGGAAGTGATCACCCTTACACCCAACACGAAATCACGTACGGCCCCGACCCAGGGTCGGCGAGGGCCGGAAAGCCCGGCAGCGACCATGCCGCCGACGGTGGCATCTTCGCCGAAGTGCGGCGGCTCGAAGGCGAGGCGCTGGCCGTTGTCGGCAAGCGCCCGCTCGAGATCCCGCAGCCGCGTACCGGCGCGCACGGTGGCGACCAGCTCCACCGGGTCGTAGTGGACGATGCCGTGATGGCCGGTGGTGGAGAGCGCTTGCGCCGTCTCGACCCGACGGCCGTAGAACGCCTTGGTATTGCCGCCGACGATGCGCAGCGTGGCGCGCTCGGCCTGGGCCCGCGCCACCTGTTCGCACAAGGCTTCGCTATCGTCGCGGCCCGCGAGCGCGTCGGGACCGGACTCGTTCGGCGGCGTGTATTCCGGCCGCTGATCCTGCAGGTGGGTCATGGCGATCTCCTTGCGACTCATGCCGCCTCCGATATCAGAATCGCGGCAGTTCGGGGTGCGGCAGTTCGCCGTGATGTACGTGCATGGCGCCGAACTCGGCGCAGCGTGCCAGTGTCGGGATGTTCTTGCCGGGGTTGAGCAGACGGCGCTCGTCGAAAGCCGACTTCACCGCATGGAACAGGGTGATCTCGTCGGCGGCGAACTGGGTACACATCTGGTTGAGCTTCTCGCGGCCGACGCCGTGTTCGCCGGTGATGCTGCCGCCGGCGTCGACGCACAGTTCGAGAATTTTGCCGCCGAGCGCTTCCGTGGACTCCAGCTCGCCGGGCTGGTTGGCATCGAACAGGATCAGCGGATGGAGGTTGCCGTCGCCGGCATGAAAGACGTTGGCGACCCGCAGCCCGTACTGGGCCGAGAGATCGTTGATGCCCTTGAGCACCCGCGGCAGCTCGCGCCGCGGTATGGTGCCGTCGATGCAGTAGTAGTCCGGCGACATGCGGCCGACGGCCGGAAACGCCGCCTTGCGCCCGGCCCAGAACAGCTGGCGCTCGGCGTCGTCCCGGGCGAGCTGGATCTGGGTGGCGCCCGCCGTCTCGAGCAACTGGCGGACTCGCTCGCAGTCGGCCTGGACGTCGCTCTCCACGCCGTCGAGCTCGCACAGCAGGATCGCCTGGGCGTCGACCGGATAGCCGGCGTGGACGAAATCCTCGGCGGCGCGAATCGCCAGGTTGTCCATCATCTCGAGACCGCCGGGGATGCAGCCGGCGGCGATGATGTCGCCCACCGCCTTGCCGGCCCGCTCGACGTCGTCGAAGCAGGCCATCAGCACCTTGGCCACTTCCGGCTTGGGCAGCAGGCGCACCGTCACTTCGGTGATCACCCCGAGCATGCCTTCCGAGCCCATGAACAGCGCCAGCAGATCGTAGCCGGGCGTATCCAGCGACTCGCCGCCGAGGGTCATGCGCTCGCCCTCGATGGTGATGATCTCCACGCTCAGCACGTTATGGACCGTGAGGCCGTACTTCAGGCAGTGAACGCCGCCGGCATTCTCGGCGACGTTGCCACCGATCGAGCAGGCGATCTGCGAGGAGGGATCGGGGGCGTAGTAGAGGCCGTGAGGGGCGGCCGCCTCGCTGATCGCCAGGTTGCGCACGCCTGGCTGGACCCGGGCGAGGCGGGCATCGGCATCGACGCTCAGGATCTGGTTGAAGCGCGACATCACCAGCAGCACGCCCTTCTCCAGCGGCAGCGCGCCACCGGACAGGCCAGTGCCGGCACCTCGCGTCACCACCGGCACGGCGTGCTCGTAGCAGACCCGCATCAGCGCTTCGACTTCGGCCAGCGTCGTCGGCATGGCCACCAGCATCGGCAGCACGCGATAGGCCGACAGCCCGTCGCACTCGAACGGGCGCAGGTCCTCCTCGCGATCGAGCAGGGTCAGTCTGGGCGCGACCGCCAGGATCGCCGCCATCAGGCCGGACTTGTCGACATCGGCGATCTCGCCGTCGATGCGCTCGTCGTAAAGCAGTTCCATGGCGTTTCCTCGCTGGCGCGGATGCCGCTGGCGGTGGGTGAAGATCCGCTTTGTGGAAGGCCTTTCCACATTGCGCTGCGGTCATTCTGTGGAAGGCCGTCGACGGCGACCATTAGCCAAAAGCCCAATAGGTTGGCAAATGGTCAGACCAAAACAGGATGTGAATCCTCCCGGCCGCGGCCGGGAGGATGGGATCAACCGCCCATGAGCGGGTCGGTGAGACCGAAGACGTAGAAGGCCAGCAGCCCGATGATGCCGGCGAACAGGCAGTAGTAGAGCGTCGGCAGGATCGTCTTGCGCAGCGTCGTGCCCTCGCGGCCGAGCAGACCGACGGTGGCCGAAGCCGCCACCACGTTGTGGATCGCGATCATGTTGCCGGCGGCGGCCCCCACGGCCTGCAGCGCGACCATCATCGCGGTGGAGACGCCCAGCACCTCGGCGACGTTGAACTGGAATGCCGCCAGCATCAGGTTGGAGACGGTGTTGGATCCGGCGATGAAGGCGCCCAGGGCGCCGACCGCCGGGGCGAACAGCGGATAGATCTGACCCACACCGTCGGCCACCAGCTGCGCCATGGCGACCGGCATCGAGACCAGGTCGGACTCGTTGACGCCGGAGTTGATCAGGATCCGCACCATCGGAATGGTGAACAGCAGCACGAAGCCGGCACCGAAGATGGTCTTGGAGGATTCGGCGAAGGCCGCCGTCACCTGCTGGGCGCGCATGCGATGCAGGAAGATCGTGCAGATCACCGCGATCAGGATGATGCCTCCGGGGAGGTAGAGCCATTCGACGCTACCGGAGATGCCCTGCTCGCCGAGGATATCGCTCCAGCCGGTGCTGATCGAGGAGAGGCCTGCCTTGACCGAAGGGATGGTGCGCGAGATCACCAGCAGGATGGCGACGATGACGTAGGGCAGCCAGCCCCGCAGCGTCGACATCGGCGCGCGACCGGCCACGTCGTCGACCTTGATCTCGATGGTGCCGAGCCACTCGGAAGGCCACTTCGAGCGCTCCGGGAAGTCCCAGGTGTCCTTGGGCAGCAGGAAGCCCTTGCGTGCGGCCGGCACCACGATCGCCAGGCCGATGAGGCCGCCCAGCAGCGACGGGAATTCCGGGCCCAGCAGGACGCCGACCAGCATCGACGGCACCACGAAGCAGACGCCGACGAACAGCGCGAACGGTGTGATCGACAGCCCCTCGGTCCAGGAGCGATTCTCGCCGAAGAAGCGCACCATCACGACGACCAGGATCAGCGGCATGAACACGCCGATGATGCCGTGAGTGATGACCACCTCGGAGGTGATCAGGCGGAAATAGGTCTCCCAGGTCGAGCCGTTGGCGGTGAGCTGTTCGGCGATCGCGGACTGGTTCACGCCGCCGGTGACGCCGACCACGATCGGCGTGCCCACGGCGCCGAACGAGACCGGCGTCGACTGCAGCATCATGCCGACCACCACGGCGGCCAGGGCGGGGAAGCCCAGTGCCACCATCAGCGGCGCGGCCACGGCGGCGGGCGTGCCGAAGCCGGAGGCGCCCTCGATGAAGCAGCCGAACAGCCAGGCGACGATCAGCGCCTGCACGCGGCGGTCCGGGCTGATGCCTGAGAAGCCGTTGCGGATCGCCATGATGCCGCCCGAGTGCTTCAGCGTGTTGAGCAGCAGGATGGCCCCGAAGATGATCCACAGCAGCGAGACGGTCATGATCAGCCCCTGCAGCGTGGAGGCCAGCACGCGGGTCGCGGTCATGTCCCAGGCCAGCAGCGCGATCAGCACCGCGACGACGAACACGATCGGCATCGCCGTCCGTGCCGCCATCCGGAATCCAATCAGCAGGACCCCCGCCAGCACCAGCGGCAGGAAGGCAAGCAGAGAGAGAAGCGTGTGATCCATATCGAGAGCCCCAGAGTCGTTATTATCGGCTTCGTTCGTCGCCAGGATGTCATCGCCGGACGGCGGCAGACCGGTCGTTCCACTCCGGTGGCCAATCACGGCGATTGACTCGGAAGATAACCACAGACGGTGGTGCTGCCAATCATGGGTAAATGGTCTTACCAATAAGCGCCGGGTAGCATGGGCGCCTCCCAAGTGGCTGACTTTGAAGGGCTTAGAGGTCAGATGGCGAGGCGATATCGGGCGCTGGCGGCGCCTGCGTTGCGACTAATGGACATCGCCGCCCGCCGGGAGGCGGACGGCGCCAGCACCGGGGGGAGGCGAGTCGGGCGGTTGGGGCATTATCAGCCGGTGGCGAGCATGCCGGTCTCCGCTTCCAACGCCTCCGTGCTCATCAACTCGAGCGTCACCGGGATCGACTTGCCGGCGATGGTGTTGCTCTGCTGGTCCCGGTTGCCGACGGGGATCAGGTCGTTGACCTCCGGATAGTAGGCGCCGAGGCAGTTTTCCGGCAGATCGTAGGCGATGATCTTGAAGCCCGAGACCCGACGTTCGATGCCATCGTCGCTCACCGCTTTCAGCGTGACCTTGTTGCCGGCCTCGAAACCGTGCTTCTCGATATCGCGAGGATTCATCATCAGCACCATGCGGGTGCCGTAGATGTCGCGGTAGCGGTCATCGAACGAGTAGACGGTGGTGTTGAACTGATCGTGCCCGCGGATCGACAGCAGCTGGAAATGGGCCTCCCCCGGTTCGGAGGCGTCTTCGGTGAGATGGTCGGCGGGGAACAGGAAGTGGGCCTTGCCGGAGTCGGTGTTCCAGACCCGATCGCGGGCGGCGATATCGAGATGGAACACGCCCTGGTCGTTCAGTCGCTGATTGAAAGCGTAAAACGTCTCCGGCTGGGTCGCTTCGATCTTGTCGCGGATGCGGGCGTAATCCTCGGCGAGCCACTCCCAGTCGACCTTGGGGTTGGGCGCGAATGTCGCCTTGCCGAGGCCGGCGACGATGGCGATCTCGGAGCGCAGATGCTCTGATGCCGGCTCCAGCGCGCCCCTGGAGCCCTGCACGTTGCACATGCCGTCTTCGATGGTGATGGTCTGCTCGACGCCGGCCTGGACGTCCTTCTCGGTGCGGGCCAGTGCCGGCAGCAGATAGGCCGTCTTGCCGTGAATCAGATGGCTGCGGTTGAGCTTGGTGGCGATCTGTACGGTGAGCGGGATGTCGCCGACGTGGGCGGCGACACGGGCCTGGTCGGCGATGGCGCGGAAGAAGTTGCCGCCCATGCCGAGGAAGGCGTCCACCTCGTCGCGCAGTATCGCCTCGCAGCAGAGCGACACGTCGTGGCCATGCTCGCGCAGGCACTCGATGCCGAACACCTCGTCCATCTTCGACAGGAACGCCTCGCCGGACCTGTGGAAGATCCCCACGGTGCGATCGCCCTGGACGTTGGAGTGGCCGCGCACCGGGCAGGCACCGGCACCGCGCCGGCCGATATGGCCGCCCATCAGCAGCAGGTTGAGAATCTGGTGGACGTTGTCGCTGCCACGGATGTGCTGGGTGATGCCCATCCCCCAGCAGCAGATCACCCGCTCGGCCTTCATCCAGGCCCCGGCGGCCTGCTCGATCGCCGCCCGTTCGAGCCCGCTGTGGCGCTCGATTCGCTCCCATGGCAGGTTGCGGCAGTGATCGGCAAACCTCTCGAAACCATCGGTGTGCATCGCGATGAAGTCGTGGTCGATGACGCGCTCGCCGCCGCTGTTGCGGGCCTCGTCGTCGACCTCGAGGATGCGCTTGCAGATGCCCTGGATCGCGGCGATGTCGCCGCCGATGCGAACCTGGTGATACTGCGAGCTGATCGGCACGCCGTGGTTGGTCAGCATGTCCCTGGGCGTCTGGGGATTGGCGAACTTGACCAAAGCCCGTTCGCGCAGCGGGTTGAAGGTGATCACCTCGGCGCCGCGCAGACGCGCCTCGTGCATCAGTCCCATCATCCGCGGGCTGTTGGTGCCGGCGTTCTGGCCGAACAGGAAGATGCAGTCGGCATGTTCGAAATCCTCCAGCACCGTGGTCGCCTTGCCCACGCCGATGCTCTGGGGCAGGGCCACGGTGGTGGTCTCGTGGCACATGTTGGAGCAGTCGGGAAAATTGTGCGTGCCGAGCATGCGGCCGTAGAGCTGCCACAGGAATGCCGCCTCGTTGGAGGTGCGCCCCGAGGTGTAGAGCTCGACGCGTTTCGGATCGAAGGATTTCACCCGCTCGCCGATTTCGCGAAACGCCGTTGTCCAGTCGATCGGATCGTACTTGTCGGTGGCCGGGTTGTAGCGCATCGGGTGGGTCAGGCGGCCCTGCTTCTCGAGGGCATGATCCGACCAGTCGAGCAACTCGGAAACCGTGTGGCTGGCGAAGAACTCCGGCGTGGTCCGTGCCGCCGTGGCTTCCCAGGCGACCGCCTTGGCGCCGTTCTCGCAGAACTCCGCCGGGCCGGGTTTCGCCGGGTTGGGCCAGGCGCAGCTGGGGCACTCGAACCCGCCGTCGGGATGATTGATCTTGAGCATCAGGCCATTGCCCTTGAGCGCTACCTTCTCGCGCAGGAAGTGCGATTCGGTGGCCTGGATCGACTGCCAGCCGCCGCCGGGTGCATCATGTTTGCCCTGCTTGCCGTGCAGTTCGTCGTCCTTGAGTCGGCGTACCATGATCTACTCCTTCGTGATCGATCCGAGGTGGTAAACCCGCCGCGATCCTGTCTGAAAAGTCCTGCCTGAAAAGGTGACTCGCAGGCTCACGGTATGACTGCTATCCGTAACAGCATGGCAACGATTTTCGATTCGCGCCGAATCGAGTCGGGTCGGGAGAGCGCATGTTCAGGGTTTGACGGTTTACTCGCCCTTGGACATGCTGCGAGCACTGCAGCGTGATAGCCGTATCTGACGAGGAGTGTGGCATGAGCCGTAAAATGTTCGATCTGTGCGGGCGCGACGAGAGACTGCGATTCTCGCCCTACTGCTGGCGGGTCAAGTATGCGCTGGCGCATAAAGGGCTCGATTGCGAATTCGTGCCGTGGAAGTTCACCGACAAGGCGGCGATCGCCTTTTCGGACCAGACGAAGGTGCCGGTGTTCGTCGATGGTGACCAGACGGTCGTCGACAGCTATGAAATCTTCCGCTATCTCGATCGCGTCTACCCGGACAAGCCGCTGCTGGGCGATGCCACGGCCGAGGCCCGGGCGCGGTTCTTCAAGTTCTATGCCGAACGTTCGCTGGCGCCGGGGGTGATGCGCACCATCCTGATGGACGTGTTCAACGCCGTGCACCCCGACGACCGCGACTATTTCCGTACCTCGCGCGAAAAGGCATTCGGTCGCACGCTGGAGGAGATGCATTCGCCGAGCCAGGGGCTATCGATGCTCGATCGTGCGTTGGAGCCGATGCGCGGGCGACTGGACGAATCGCCGTTCCTGGAGGGCGACGAGGCCGGCGCCGCGGACTATCTGGTGGTGGGCGCCTTCATGTGGGCGCGGGTCACCTCCGCTGCCGATCTGGTCTCCAACGCCGATCCGGTCTACGCCTGGTTCCAGCGCATGCTGGACCTGCATGGCGGCGTCGGCCGCAACGCAACGCGGATCGTCGATGTCGACGGCGCCTATGCCAATTGATCGCGAGCTTGGCCGACCGGGCAGGCGCTTTCGACCCTTCGAGCAGGAGGGTTGGACTCACAGAGAAGAGGCTTTTGAACGGCGCGGGGGCGATGTCGGAAGACGCCGCCCCCCGCAAAGCCTATCCTGACAGCATCCGGCTTATCGCCGGGCGTCACGACAGGAGCCTGTGATGATCGATCTCTACTACTGGACGACCCCCAACGGTCACAAGATCACGCTGTTCCTCGAGGAAGCGGGGCTGGACTACCGTATTCATCCGGTCAATATCGGCAAGGGCGAGCAGTTCACGCCGGAATTTCTCGAGATCGCCCCCAACAACCGCATTCCCGCGATCGTCGATCGTGCCCCGGCCGACGGCGGTCAGCCGCTGTCGCTGTTCGAATCCGGCGCGATCCTCGAGTATCTGGCCGACAAGAGCGGCAAGTTCCTGCCCAAGAGCGGGCGCCAACGCTATCGGGTGCTGCAGTGGCTCAACTGGCAGATGGGCGGGCTGGGGCCGATGGCGGGGCAGAACCACCATTTCCGCCACTATGCGCCGAAGAAGATCGATTACGCCGTCGAGCGCTACATGAACGAGACCTCGCGACTCTATCGCGTGCTGGACAAGCAGCTCGACGACAACGATTTCGTTGCCGGCGATGATTACTCCATCGCCGACATGGCGATCTGGCCGTGGATCAAGCCCTACGAGAAGCAGGGCCAGGATCTGGAGGATTACCCCAGCCTGCAGCGCTGGTTCGAGCAGATCGGCAAGCGCGAGGCGGTCAGGGTTGCCTACGCCAAGGCGGAGGAGATCAATCCCGCCAACAATGTCGAGATGACCGACGAGGCGCGCAAGCACCTGTTCGGGCAGTAGCCTCAAGACAGTACCGCCGGACTTGGCAACACCCACGACGACGTCGGCTTCGGCCGGCGTCGTCGTCGTTTCAGGTGTTAGGCAGCAAAGAACTCTCCAGGAAAAGACTCTCTAGGCAAAGAACTCTCTGACCTGGCGATAGGCGGTCGAGAAATAGAGCTCGTAGGTGTCCTTCTCGACGAAGCCGATATGCGGTGTCGCCAGCACCCGGGGGTGGGCCTGGTAGGCGCTGGCACCGTCGGGCTCGTTCTCGTAGACATCCAGCGCCGCTGCACCCGGCCGCCCGGCGTCGAGGGCGTCGAGCAGCGCACCGGGGCGGATCAGCTCGGCGCGGCTGGTGTTGACCAAGAGCGCATCGGCGCGCATCGCGGCAAGGTCCGCCGGCGTGATCATGCCGCGAGTGTCACCGTTGAGCTTGAGATGCAGGGTGATCACATCGCAGCGGGCCAGGAAGGCGTGTCGATCGGGCTCGAATTCGACGCCCAGCTCGAAGGCGCGCCCGGCGCTGCTCTCGCGGCCGTGGGCGACGACGTTCATGCCGAAGGCCTGGGCGTAGCCGGCGACCAGACTGCCGATCTTGCCCAGCCCCCAGATGCCCAGCGTGCGCCCGTGGACGGCGTGGCCCAGCGACTCCGCCTCCAGGAGCTGGTTGGTGCGCTGCCAGTCGCCCTCGGCCTGTCGGGCGAGATAGCCGCCCAGACGCCGACAGCCCGCCATGATCAGCAGCCAGGTGAGCTCCGCCGGCGCGATCGGCGAGCCGCCACCGTCGCGTACGGCGATGCCCAGTTCCTTGCAGGCCTCGACATCGATGGCCGAGGAGAGTCGCCCGGTCTGGACCACCAGCTTGAGATTCGGCAACTGCTCAAGCAGTTCGCGGGTCAACGAGGTGCGTTCACGGATCAGGATGATGGCGTCGCTGTCCAACAGGCGAGCGGGCAGCGCCTGGTCGTCGATATGTCGATGTTCGATGTCCAGGCGCACGTCGCTGCCGTCGAGTTCGTGGGCGGCGTCGAGAAAGGCACAGCATCCCTGATAGTCGTCCAAGACCGTAACCGTTATCGACATGACAGCTCCCTCGAAATGATGACGTTGTCGCATTGTTGGCACTTTCGCCATCGGCTGTCGAGTCGCTTTCACCGTCTTCGATTGCCGGTCTTCGGTTCAACTCTCTTCCCGTTCCAGGAACTTGCGTACCCGCTCGGTACTGGGGTTGGTGAAGAACGTCTCCGGGTCCGCCTGTTCGATGATCAGGCCCTTGTCCAGGAACACGACCTTGTCGGACACCGCCCGGGAGAAGGCCATCTCGTGGGTGACGACGATCATGGTGTAGCCTTCGGCGGAAAGGTCCCTGATCACCGCCAGCACCTCGCCGACCAGTTCCGGATCGAGTGCCGACGTCGGCTCGTCGAACAGCATCACTTCCGGCTGCATCGCCAGGGCGCGAGCGATCGCCACGCGCTGCTTCTGGCCGCCGGAGAGGGTGCTGGGGTAGGCGTCGGCCTTGGCTGACATACCGACCTTCTCCAGCAGTTCGCGAGCGTGAGTTTCGGCCTCGGCTTTCGATTTGCCCAGTACGTGGATCGGGGCCTCGGTGACGTTGTGCAGCACGTTGAGGTGCGGCCACAGGTTGAAGCTCTGGAACACCATGCCGGTACGGGCGCGAACCCTGGCCAGCTCTCGCACCGGCATCGGCCGGCCGGCGTCGTTGACGCCGATGCGCTGGCCGCCGATGTGGATGCTGCCGCTGTCGGGTCGCTCCAGCCAGTTGATGCAGCGTAACAGCGTCGACTTGCCGGAGCCGGAGGAGCCCAGGATCGTCACCACGTCACCCTCGCGCACCTCCAGATCCACGTCGCGCAGGACCTCGACGCCGTCGAAGCTCTTCGACAGATGGCGGATCGAGACCGCGGTCCGCGCAGGCGCGGTTCGTTCAGGCGTGGTTTGTTCAGACCTGACGCTTTCCGATGTGCTTTTCTCAAACATGGTCGAACCCCCGTTTGGCGCTGAAGCGGCCACACTGTTTGATGATGATCTCCATGACCACGCTGACCGCCCAGTAGAAGCCGATGACCACGATGAAGGCCTCGGTGGGGATGAAATAGGTTCCCGACAGGCTGTTGGCGGCGGCGGTGAGTTCCTGCACGGTGATGATCACCAGGAAGGCGGTGTCCTTGAGTGCGTAGATCAACTGGTTGCCCAGTAGCGGCCGGGTCTGCATCACGATCTGGGGCAGGATCAGGCGAAAGAACATCTTGCCCTTGGTGAAGCCGTGGGCCTTGGCGGCTTCGACCTGGCCGGGCGGGAAGGTCAAGCGCGCACCGCGGAAGATCTCGGCGAAGTAGCAGCCGTGATAGACCGCCAGCGCCCCGACGCCGGACCACCACGCATCGAGGCGGATATCGAAGGCCGGCAGGCCGTAGTAGAGCAGATAGGCCAGGATCAGAAACGGCAGCATCCGCATGCCGTCGATGAACACCCGCAGTGGCACGGTCAGGCGAGGGCGGCTGCCCTCCAGCAGGTAGAGCATGCCGCAGCCGATCGCGAAGGCGGCGCTGATCGACAGGCCGAAGATCTCCATCGTGCTGAAGAACCCGCTCCAGAACTGGTCGCGAGCGCTCCACAGAATCTCCCAGTTACTCATGGCGCCTCCTCGGCTTTGGGGTACCGCCGCCTTGTCGTCGTCGGCTCATCACACCGCCAGCCGGTTGGCGCGGCGTTCGGCGATCCGCTGCAGCCAGACCAGGCAGCCGATCGCGGCCATGTAGAGCGCACAGGCGACCAGAATCGGTGGCAGGGGGTCGTAGGTGACGGCCGAGATGCGATTGGTGACCCGGGTCAGGTCGACGATGCCGATCACCGCGATCGCCGGACTGCCCTTGATCAGGAACGACATCTCGTTGATCAGCCCCGGCAGGCTGGTGATCATCATCTGCGGCAGCATGATGCGTCGGAAGGTGACCCACGGCGTCATGCCGGCTGCCATGGCCGCCTCGCGCTGATCGCGGGAGAAGTTGCGAAAGGCGCTACGCCAGATTTCGGCGTTGAACGCCGTGGTGTTGAGCGTCAACGCCAGGATGCCGGCCACGTTGCGGTCGAGGTTGATGCCGAAGGTCGGGGCGCTGAGAAAGATGAACAGCGCCAGCGTGACCAGTGGCGTGGCGCGCGCCAGGCTGATGTAGAGCACCAGGAGCTGGTCGACGACGGGAATACGGGCGAGGCGGATCAGGGCCAGTATCAGCCCGGCCGTGACCCCCATGGCGATGGAGATGCCGGAGATCCAGACGGTCGTCCAGGCGCCTTCCAGCAGCATGTGCCAGGCACTGGCATTCATGGGCGGCTCCCGAGGGCTTGAGAACGGGGGAGGCGCCGCGCGAACCCGCGGCGCCGCTGACGGTATGACGTGTCAGCCGATGGGGTGTGTCGTGGGACTCGACGATCGGGCCACCGGGCTCAGTCGTCCAGGCCCGCCAGCTCGTGGAACTGGTCGACGCTCTCCAGCGGTTCGTCGGGCAGGTCCGGGAAGCTCTCGCCGAACCACTTCTCCTGCAGCTCGGCCAGACGGCCGGTCTCCTTCATGTGGTCCAGGAATGTCGTCATGTAGGCGAGCAGTTCCGGGCTCGACTTGGGGATGGGCCAGGAGACGTAGCCGGCGCCGGAGACCGCCGGACCCTTGGCGAAGACGTCCGGCTTGGAAGCCACCAGGGTATTGACCGGCACGGCGGAATCGATGACGAAGTCGAGACGGCTGTTGGCCAGGTCGGCGAAGGCTTCGGGGTAGGATTCGTACTGCACCACCTCACCCAGCTCGCCGCCGTCGTCCTCGAGCATCTTCTTCAGCTCCGGCAGTCGCGACAGCAGCACGCTACCGGCCTGAACGCCCACTCTCTTGCCGCTGAGATCGTCGACATCGCTGATGCTGTCGTCGTCGGCGCGCTTGATCGCGAAGTGCTGGGCGGAGGCGTAGGGCGGGGTGTAGTTGAACACCCGCAGGCGTTCGTCGGAGACCGAGGCGCCGGTCAGCGCCATGTCGTACTGGCCGGTGGAGACGGCGGCCAGCAGGCCGGTCCAGGGCAGGATGTCCTGGCGAACCTCGAAGTCGGCGTAGTTGCGCAGCTCCTCGAGCATGTCGGTATTGAAGCCCTTGGCGTTGCCATCCTCGATGAAGTTGAACGGGGCGTAGTTGTCCTCCGTCGCCACGCTCAGATAGCCGCGGCTTTCGATCTCCGGCAGGTCGGCGGCAATGGCTGACAGCGACAGAGTCGACAACGACAGCGCCATCAGCGTACCGGCCATGGCCTTGGCGGCGAGACGGGGCAGGTGAAACCGGGCGGTGGGTTTGCGGTTCGGGAAGCGCAGCATGAAGTACACCCTCTCATTGTTGTTGGTGTCGGTGATGGGTCGTGACGATTGCGTAGCGTGATTCCACCCTAAAGAATCCGGGAGCGGTTGCTGTAGAGCCAGTTGATGAACATCGGCTGGCCAGATCGGCGTTGCCGCCGGCAAATCAGGCGAGCGTTTTCAGCGCCGCGATCAGCGCATCGAAGGGCGCCCCGGCGAAGCCGATTCCCACCAGCTGGCTGGCACCCGGGCGGGGCGCGGTGGGCGTCCACTCGGCCTGCCCGCCGCTCCATTGAAAGACGTAGTACCGGCCCTCGGCCTGGATGAAGCCCTTGGCCCGCGCCAGCCCTTCGGCATGCTCGGCGAGCAGCGACTCCAGCGTCCGGCGATTCAGTGACACGGGCAGTTCGATCGCAAAGCGCTGCCAGTCGGGATCGCGATCATTGGCGGTGGGGCGAAATGTCGGTGGTCGTTTCGGTGCCGCCTGCTCCGGTCGCCCGGTGCTAAAACCCGCGTGAGCGACCTGTGCCGTGGGATTGAGCGACTGCAGCCGACGCATCAGCCCTTCGCGCTCGGCATCGTCGAGATCGTCGCCGCGATTGAGCGAGAGGGTGTCGGCGCTGGCAATCTGGTCGGCCACCAGCTCGCCGACGCGGCTGTCATTCAGCCGCTGTGCCAGGCTCGCCAGGTCGACCAGGGTGACGATGCGATCCAGGCGGAACCGGCGCGCCACGCGGATCAGGTCGGCGATGCGGCGCGGCCGCGCCACGCCGCTGGTCTCGATGATCAGCGCCGCGGGCGGCGCCGGCCAGCGGCCGATACGCGAGAGCTGGGTGCCCAGTTCGTCGCTCAGCGAGCAGCACAGGCAGCCGCTGCTGAGCTTGAGTAGGCGCTCCCCGGCGTAGTCGATCAGCTCGGCATCGACATTGATGGTGCCGAAGTCGTTGACCAGCACCAGCGTATCCGGCGCCACGCCGTCTCGCAGATGGGCGTTGAGCCAGGTGGTCTTGCCGGCGCCGAGATAGCCGGCAATCAGTACCACCGGGATCGGATCGGCGTCGGGCTCAGCCATTGTCGAAGACACGGCCACCCACCACCGTCGCCGCGACGCCGATCGATGCCAGCCGCGCCAGCGGCACCTCGCGCGGATCCTCGTCGAGCACCGCCATGTCGGCGAACTTACCCACCTCCAGGCTGCCGATGCGATCGTCCAGCTTGAGGGTGTAGGCCGCGTCCAGCGTGATCAGGCGCAGCGCCCGTTCCACGCTCAGCGCCTCGTTGGGTCCCAGCACCTCGCCGCTGGCGGTCTGGCGGGCGACGACGCACCACGCCGTGAACAGCGGCGCCAGCGGTGTGACCGGGGCATCGCAATGCGCCGCGATGGGGATGCCCAGGCGATCCGCCGAGGCCAGCGGTTCGAGACGCTGACAGCGCTCGAAACCCAGCGTGCGCGAGCGGTGGATGTCGCCCCAGTAGTAAAGGTGGTTGGCGAACATGTTGAGGCACACCCCGAGTCGTGCGGCGCGTTTCAGCTGGGCGTGGCTGATGATCTGGCAGTGCTGCAGGGTGTGGCGATGATCGGCCCGCGGCCACAGTTCCAGCGCCGATTCGATGGCGTCCAGCATCAGCTCGACGGCCTCGTCGCCGTTGGTGTGGATATGCAGCTGCAGCCCGGCCTGATGATAGCGGTGCACGATCTCGGTCAGGCGTTCCGGCTCGGCGTTCCACATGCCGTTGGGCGAGCCGTCGTGATAGCCCGGCCACATGAGGCGCGCGGTGTAGCCCTGGATGGAGCCGTCGGTCATCAGCTTGACCAGTCCGAAATGGAGCTTGTCGCTGCTCTTGTCGCGACAGTCCAGCACCCGCTCTATGCCGTCTTCCGGCGTGTAGGTCAGCGCGCTCATCGCCGGTGCCAGGCGCATCGGGACGTCGTCCCGGTTGCAGGTGCGCTGCATGCTCTCGACGCCGGTCTCGCTCAGCGGATTGTAGAGGTCGGTCAGCGTGGTCACCCCGTGGCGCTGGCCGATGCGCGCGTAGCGCTCGAGTGTCGCTTCCTCGCTGCCGCGATCGAAGAGATCGAGGTTGAGGGTGTCGAAGATCGCGAACATCGCTGCCATCTCGCGCAGCTCGCCGTTGGGACGGCCGTCGTCAAAGGTCACCACGCCTTCGACATCGGCCTGGGATTCGAGCCCGGAGAGACGCAGCATGGCGCTGTTCACGGTCATCATGTGCAGGTTGGCATGGATGACCACGATCGGCCGTTCGGCGTCGACGGCATCGAGGTCGTCGCGGTCGAGTCGGCGCTGGGGGAAGTAGATCGGATCGAATCCCCAGGCGATCAGCGGGATTTCCGACGAGAGCTTGCCAACCTGTTCGCCGAGATGGCGCTGCAGCGCGGCGATGTCCGTCAGCCCCGGCCAGGTGTGGCCGTCGGGGCCCTGGCGGGGGAAGAAGCCGGCGTAGGGATACTCCCACAGCACGCCCTCCAGCGCGTGGCTGTGGCCCTCGACGAAGCCGGGCAGAATGACCTTGTCGGCGAAGCGCTCGTCGAGTTCGAAGTCGCCCAGGTCCGCCAGCGTTCCCAGCGAGCCGATGCCGAGAATCCGGCCGTCGCGTACCGCGATATGGGTGGCCTCCGGCTGCGAGGGGTTCATGGTCAGGATGCGCCGGGCGACGAAGATGCGATGGCTCATGAGGGAGTCGGCTCCTGAACGGAAGGGATCTGGCCGCCCCGGCTGCGCTGCCATTTCAGCAGCAGCGGGATGCAGAACAGCATCAGTATCACGTAGCCGCCGAAGATCGCCAGGTAGCTCCAGGGGCCGAGGGAGGGGGCGATCGGGGCGACGAAGAACAGCGTGGGAATATTGACCACGATGATCGCGATGTTGAAGAACGCCAGCTCCTTGGGCACCGAGGTGCTGAAGTCGGCATCCAGCATGCGCAGCAACAGAAGGCCAGTACCGGTGGAGCCGCAGCAGCAGCCGAAGGCGGTGACGGCGCGTTCCGGCCCGAGCTGGCCGCTGAGCTTGCCGATCGCCATCGCGCCCAGGAAGGTGACCAGCGTCACCGCGACCGCGATGAGCAGGATCGGCATCAGCAGGGCCGAGAGCACGGCGATCTGGATGCTCATCAGGGTGGCGACGACCATGAAGTCCACCGAGCCGCTGGTGATGCGCTTGAGCGTGTCGTCGTCGACCTTGTGATTCCAGCCAAAGCGTTCGATCGCCATTCGCATCAGCACGCAGACCGTCAGCCCATGGATGAAGAACAGGTTGTAGCTGAAGAACACCGACAGCACCTGATTGCCCGCCACCAGCGGCTGCATTGCGCTCAGCCATACATAGGTAATGACATACGCCACGCCCAGCAGGCCCAGATGCCAGGCCAGCGAGTCAACGGTGCCGGCGTGCGAGACCTGCTTGCCGGCCGAAGGCTGGGTCTCGGGCGTGTGAAAGCCGCGCACGAAGTCGTCGTCCAGCGTCGAATGGCGGTTGGCGTTGAGCCCCCGCTTGAGAAAGTAGCGTGCGGCCGGCACGCCGACGACGAAGGCGGCCACGAAGCCCAGCGAGGCGAAGATCACGCCCACCTGCGCGGCGTTGGCGATGCCGTAGTCGTTCTCCCAGATCGTGCCGTAGGTCAGTGCCTGCCCCGGCCCTTGGGTAAATCCATGGGTGACGATGGCGCCAAGCAGCGGACTGAGATCGCTGCCGGTGATCAGGTCGTAGCCCGCCATCAGCCCGAATCCGATCACCGCCTGGGCGCCGAGGCTGGCGGTCCAGATCAGCGTCAACCACAGCCCGCCACCGACGATACCCTGGCGCTGCTCGCCCGCGGCCGGCTTGGGGCTGCCGGTCAGACATAGCGACATGAAGCTCAGGGTGAAGAAGTGAAAAGCGAGTGCGGTGAAATCGGAAGGGTCGTAGCCGGGAATCAGCCCCGAGGAGAGCCCGGCGAAGCCGATGATGCCCGCCACGATACTGCCGGGAATCAAGCTGGCCCGCAGCCAGGAAAGACGGCTGCGCAGCAGGCTGCCGACGACCAGCAGGGCGGCGATCAGCGCGAAGGCGATGACGCCATGGAAGGTGCTGCCCATGATGTAGTCCTCGTGATTGACGTTGTTATGGCTGGCCCATACTAAAGTTCGCGCTGTACGGCACTACAGGCCAGATTCCCGTCATGCTCGGGACAGTTCCGAACCCCGGCCGCCTGTCGAACAGGTCGACTGGCGCGGATCTTGCAGCGTGTAGAGCTCAGCCACGGGGCGGGAGCTCGGCATGCTCGATCACTATTTTCATCTCGACTTCGATACCCGGCGCGGCCTGCAGGAGCAGCTGCGCGAGGCGCTGCTGGATGCCATTCACACCGGCACCATCCCCACCGAGGAGGCGCTGCCCTCGTGCCGCAAGCTGTCGCTGCAGCTCGGCATCTCGCGCAATACGGTGGCGCTGGTCTACGAAGGGCTGGTGGAGGATGGGTATCTGGTCAGCCGGCCGCGCAGCGGTTACTACCTGCACGATGCCTATCACGAGCCCGATGCACTGGAAACGAGCCCGGCAACGCACGACGAGATCGTCAATGCACCTTCCTGGGGCAGTCGTTTCACCCATCGGCCCAGCCATCTGCAGGGCGTCCTGCGTCCCGGCAACTGGATGAGTTACGAATTTCCCTTCGTCTACGGCCAGTTGGATACCCGGCTGTTTCCCCTTGAGCAGTGGCGCGAGACCTCGCGGCGGCTGCTCGGCGGGCGCCGCGAACGACACTGGTTGGGCGATCGTTACGATCAGGACGACCCGATGCTGGTCGAGCAACTGCGAACCCGGGTGCTGCCCAAGCGCGGCATTCACGCGCGCAGCGACGAGATCCTGATCACGCTGGGATCGCAGAATGCCCTGTTCCTGATCGCCCAACTGCTGTTCGACGCGCGCACCCGGGTGGCAATGGAGAATCCCGGCTACCGCGAAGCGGCCAACGTCTTCCTGCGCCAGGGGGCACAACTGAGCTATCAGCGGATCGACGCTGAAGGCATGTGCCTGGATGCGGCAGCGGCCGGGAGCGACTATCTCTACGTGACGCCGAGCCATCAGGGGCCGACCGGGGTGACCATGAGCCGCCGTCGACGGGAAGCATTGATCGAGCAGATCCAGCGCCGCGATCAGATCGTGCTGGAAGACGATTACGACGCCGAGGTCAATTTCGATCGTCACGCCCAGCCGGCACTGAAGGCGAGCCGGGCGGGTTCCCGCGTGATCTACATGAGCAGTCTGTCGAAACCGCTGTCTCCCGGCTTGCGGCTGGGATACGTGGTGGCCGATGCCGAACTGATCGAGGAGTTGCGGGCGCTGCGGCGGCTGATGTATCGCCATCCGCCCTCCGGTCTGCAGCAGCAGCTGGCGCAGTTCCTCTCCCAGGGGCATTACGATCGCTATCTGCGCCAGTTCGCCGACGAGATGCGTCATCGCTGGGAGATCATGGATGCCGCCATCGCTCGGGAGCTGCCCGATTGTCGTCGGGTCGGGGGAGATCATGCCAGCGTGTTCTGGCTGGAGACGCCGGATGCGACCGATACGCAGCGGCTGGCCTGGCAGGCGGCCCAGCGCGGCGTGCTGATCGAGCCGGGCTTCCAGCACTTCTTCGACTCGGCACCGCCACGCAACTACATGCGCCTCGGGTTCGGCGCCATCGATGCCGAGCGTATCGAACCCGGGATCCAGCGACTGGCGCAGGCCTTCGGCTAGCCCCGACCCCAGACGACAGCGACCGGCAAGTCGCCGGCCGCCAGTCCGATCTCGCGAACCCGATCAGCCAGCCGCAAACTCGCCCAGCACGTCATCGAGGATCGACAGCCCCTCGGTGACTTCCGCGTCGCTGACGATGCACGGCGGCACCACGTGAATGCGATTCTCGACCACGAACGGCAGCAGACCCTTGGCGATCAGGGCGTTCTTGATCGTACCCATCGCCGCGGCCGGTAGCGGGGCGCGGGTCCGGCGATCGCTGACCAGCTCCAGCGCGTGGAACACGCCGAGGCCGCGGGTTTCGCCGACGATGGCATGATCCCTCGCGAGCTGCTGGAGCCCGGCAGCCAGCGGACCGTTGCCGATGCGGTCGGCGTTTTCCACGATCCCTTCGTCGCTCATCGCGTCCAGCGTGGCGACGATCGAGGCCATCGCCAGCGGATGGCCCGAATAGGTCAGCCCGCCGAAGAACATGTGATCGTCGAAATGGCGGCAGATCTCATCCGAAATGATCACGCCCCCGGCCGGCACATAGCCGGAGTTGACCCCCTTGGCGAACACGATCAGATCCGGCCTGGCGCCGAAGTGCTCGAGGGCGAACCAGCGCCCGGTGCGGCCGAAGCCGGCCATGACCTCGTCGAAGATCACCAGGATGCCGTACTGGTCGGCCAGTTGGCGCACGCCTTCCAGGTAGCCCTTGGGCGGAATCAGCACGCCGGCGGTGCCGGGAATCGATTCCAGCAGAATCGCCGCGATGGCGCTGGGGCCTTCGCACTCGATCACCCGCTTCAGGTGCTGCAGCGCGCGCTGGCACTCCTCTTCCTCGGTGCCGGCCCAGAAGTCGCTGCGATAGAGGAAGGGGTTGAAGAAGTGCGCATGGCCGCGGGCGAACTCGTTGGGCACCCGGCGCGGATCGCCGGTGGCGACGATGGCCGAGCCGGTGTTGCCGTGGTAGGAGCGGTAGGCCGACAGGATCTTGTCGCGACCGGTCACGCTGCGCGCCATGCGCATGGCGTTTTCGTTGGCGTCGGCGCCGGCGTTGGTGAAGAACACCTTGCCGAAGCCGGACGGCGCCCGGTCGAGAATCCGCCTGGCCGCCTCGCCGCGAGCGAGATTGGCGTGGGCCGGGGCGATGGTGGCCAGCTGCTCCGCCTGGGCCTGGATGGCGGCGATCACCTTGGGATGCTGGTGGCCGATATTGGTATTGACCAGCTGGCTGCTGAAGTCCAGGTACTCCTTGCCGGCGTAGTCCCACAGCCGGCAGCCCTTGCCCCCGGCGATCACCAGGGGCGACAGATTGCCCTGCGACGACCAGGAGTGAAACACGTGCCGGCGGTCGAGCCGATGGACATGCTCATTGGAAACGTCGTCGTTGATGAAGGTGTCGGTCATGGCAGGGTTCCTGTTGTGTGGCGTTCACTGTCTCGATCCAAGACTACGCTTTGTCTGAAAAATGCCTGCGCTCAACCATACGGCGTTAAAAATCGGCTGGTGCGCCAGCCCGGTCAAAATGCTCATTTACCCCTCGTAAACTGGAGCGCCAGCCCGGTCCTTTTTTCACCGATTTTTGCCTTGTCTGGCTATCGCTCGTCGATTTTTCAGACAGAGCTTAAGGGGCGATGGTTCGATCGCGTAGAGCCAGAATGCGGTGGCGACCGTGACAGTCACGGAAGGATGTCCCGACCTGGTTGCCGAACTGGCCCTACCCGGCGCGGTGTTGGCTGGGTAGGGTTGCTGATTCCACGATATCGGTGGCCAGGAAAACGGCGGGAGGAGTTCGTTCCCATGATGTCATCGATGCCGCTGCTGGGGGCGGCCATGGCGCTGGCGTGCTTCGCCGGAGTCGTCAGGGGCTACTGCGGCTTTGGCTTCGCCATGTTGCTGGCGCTGGGGCTGACGCTGCTGCTGCCGCCGATCGAGGCGGTGCCGCTGGCGCTGCTGCTGGACCTCTTGACCAGCGTCGGCCTGTGGCGCCGGGCCAGCCGGCTGGCGGAGTGGGGCCTCCTGCGCCAGTTGCTGTGCGGCATGCTGGTGGCGACCGCCGTCGGGGTGAGCCTGATGGCCATGTTGCCGGCCGCGCCGATGCGGGTCGCCATTGCCGTGCTGGCGCTCCTTGGTGCGCTGGCGCTGATGGTGCGTCCCGAACCGCTGGCCGGCGAGGATCCGGTGGCGGCCGTGTCGAGAGGGCAACAGACGTGGTCCGGCGTTGCGGCTGGCGCCTTGTCGGGGTTGTGCATGACACTGGCTTCTTCGGGTGGTCCGCCGCTGATGCTCTACCTGTTGCATCGGCGTCTCCCGCCGCTGGAATTACGTGCAATTGCTATCCTGTTCTTCGCCGCCAGCAGCAGCGCATCGCTGATCGGACTGGAGATGGCAGGGGCATTGGGGCGAGAGGCCTGGGGGCGGGCGGCCTGGCTGCTGGTGCCGGCGCTGATCGGCAACCTGTTGGGACAGTGGTACTTCGAGCGCTCGCCGCCGCGCTCGATGAAGCTCACCGTGGCGCCGCTGCTGATGGCGCTGTCGTTGTGGGTGCTGGCACGCGAGGCGTGGCAGGGTTAGTCGAGCTATCCGGGCGCTGGCGGCATGACATGGGATGGAGATCCCCTTTCTATCGAGTTATGAAGGAGAACAATGTGAGCGATGTCGTATTCATCACCGGGGCGACCTCCGGTTTCGGCCGTGCCGCAGCCCATCGTTTCGCCGCGGCCGGTTGGTCGCTGGTGCTGTCCGGTCGCCGTGGCGAGCGTCTGGAGGCGCTGAAGGCCGAACTGGCCGACAAGGTCGCGGTGCACACCATCGTGCTCGACGTGCGCGACGACGAAGCCGTGCAGAGGGCCGTCGACGCTCTGCCGGAAGCGTTCAAGCGGGTACGCACGCTGGTCAATAACGCCGGACTGGCGCTGGCGCCCCAGCCGGCACAGAAGGTGGCGCTGAAGGACTGGCACACCATGATCGATACCAACGTGACCGGGCTGGTCAACGTGACCCACGCGCTGCTGCCGACGCTGATCGAAGCGGGTGAAGGGGCGACGATCGTCAACGTGGGCTCCATCGCCGGTCAGTGGCCCTACCCGGGCAGCCACGTCTACGGCGCGTCCAAGGCGTTCGTTCAGCAGTTCAGCTACAACCTGCGCTGCGACCTGCAGGGTACCGGCGTGAGGGTCACCGATCTGGCCCCGGGCATGGCCGAGACCGAGTTCACCCTGGTGCGCACCGGTGGCGATCAGACCGCGTCCGACAATCTCTATCGTGGCACCACGGCGCTGACCGCCGAGGATATCGCCGAGCAGATGTTCTACATCGCGACACTGCCGGCGCACATCAACTTCAACCGCGTGGAAGTGATGCCGACGCGACAGGCCTGGTCGGCTTTTGCGGTCGATCGCGACGACTGACAATAGTTGCGACGACCGACAAGAGTCGCGACGCCGCCTCGGCGAGGGGCGCGGCCACAACGAGAAAGACCCGAGCCTGTCATTCGCAGGCTCGGGTCTTTTCGTTCAGGGCGGCTCCGGGCTTCGTCAGGCGCTCGGATTCTGCTCGATGCCCTGAACGTACCACGGTGCGCCGTCACGCAGCGCCCGTTTCAGGTGCCAGGTCTCGTTGAACTCGGTCTCCTCGCCGTTCTCCTCGAGCACGCCATGAAACAGCACGGTGGCTTCGGCTTCGTCCTTGAACTCCTGCACGCTGCCCAGTTCGGCGAACAGGCGCACGATTTCGGTGCGATTGTTGGCCGGTTGCTCCATGCGCTCCGCTTTCAGCAGGTTGTAGAGTTCGGGCGTGACGTACTCCTGAATCCGGCTCAGGTCGTTGTTGTCCCAGGCGCGCTGGAGGGTGGTGAAGTGCTCCTTGGCGCCGGCCAGGAAACGTTCGCGATCGAACCAGGCAGGCTCGGTGGCGATGCCTCCGGTGCTCGTGCCCGTCGCGCCGGTGCCCATGAACGGAGCCGGCTGGGCGCTGGTGTCATGGTGCGCTTGACCGTCATCGCGATGGCCGGCGGGGGCGTGGCGTCGACGGCCCGCCAGTAGCCGGAAGCCGATGAAAGCGACCAGCGCGATCAGCAGGAAGTCCATCATCCGCAACCCGTCGAAGGCGCCACCGAAGAACAGCGACGCCAGCAGGCCGCCCGCGAGCATTCCCGCCAGCGGGCCGGCGAAGCGCGACAGTCCGGCGCTGGGCTGGCGGGGCGGGGCGGATGCGTTGCTGCGTGTCGTGGTCGGGGTGGGCTGCTGCACCGAGCGCGAGTAGGAACCGAAGCTCTTGCCGCCACCCATGCGGCGAGCCTCGGCGTGGTCGACGGCGGCGGCAAAGCCGAGCATACCGACCATCAACATGACGAGCAGATGACGCATGGCGTTCTCCTGAAAATCAGCGTTATTGCGGGTCGAGTGACGACGTCGCGGCACTCGTTGCTGCGGGCATTGTTGCAGATGGGCGTGAATGGAAGCTGAACGGCGTCACATTTCCCCTGATTCTTTGGTCGCGTCCCGCTATTCACGATCCCGTTCGCGGCGGCGAAAGACGGGTTTGCCCGGCTTGGACTCGTCGGGTGCATGGCGATAGCCGGCGACGTCGAACTCGGTCAACGCCGCGGGGTCCTCGATGCGTTCGCGAATCAGCCACGCTGCCATCAGGCCACGTGCCTTCTTGGCGTAGAAGCTGATGATCTTGAACTGGCCGTTCTTCTCGTCCTGGAACACCGGCGAGACCACATCGGCCTGGAGTCGCTTGAAGTCGATCGCCTTGCTGTATTCGTTGGAGGCGAGGTTGACCAGCGTCGGACTGCCGCTGGCGGCAACGGCCTGGTCGAGATCGGGGGTCAACCGCTCCCGCCAGTAGGCGTAGAGATCCTTGCCGGCGGCATTCTCCAGCTGGATGCCCATCTCCAGGCGATAGGGCTGGATCAGATCCAGCGGCCGCAGCATGCCGTAGAGTCCGGACAGGATCCGCAGATGATCCTGAGCGAAGGCGTTGTCTGCCTTGCTGAAGGAGGCCGCCTCCAACCCGACGTAGACATCGCCCTGGAAGGCCTGCGCCGCTGGCTTGGCGTTATCCAGCGAGAACGGTGTCTTCCAGTCGGCGTAACGGGCGGCGTTGAGCCCGGCGAGCTTGTCGCTGATGCCCATCAGTTGCGACAGCTGCTGGGGGGAATAGCCGCGCAGGATGCCGATCAGCTCTCGACTCAGGTCGAGGTAGTCGGGCTGGGTGACGTCCCGGGTCGTCGGGGGCGTCTCGAAATCCAGGGTCTTGGCGGGGGAGAGAATGCTGAGCATGGCGCGCTTACCCGTGCTGGAGGTGGCGTTATCGGTCGCCGATGGCGACCGTCAGGACCGAGTTTCGAAAACGAGTCTCAGGGCCGAGTTTCATGGGCAGGGATTGGAAATTCGTCGATGCACGCCCTCGATCGCCTCGACGACTTCGGCGGACAGCTCGAGCGAGTCGCTGTCGATATTGGCATCGAGCTGCTCGAGGGTCGTCGCACCGATGATATTGCTGGTCACGAACGGCCGGGACGTGACGTAGGCCAGCGCCATCCGGGCCGGGTCCAGGCCGTGCTCGCGGGCAATGTCGACGTAGGCCTGGGTCGCCTCCTGGGCCAGCTCGGAGGTATAGCGCGAGAACCGCTCGAACAGGGTCAGGCGGCCCTTGGGCGGCTTCCGGCCGTCGAGGTACTTGCCGCTGAGCACGCCGAAGGCCAGCGGCGAGTAGGCCAGCAGACCGACGGATTCGCGGTGGGCGATTTCGGACAGGCCGATCTCGAAGCTGCGGTTGAGCAGGTTGTAGGGATTCTGGATGCTGGCGACGCGCGGCAGGCCCTGGGTCTCGGCCAGGTGGAGGCAGCGCATGACGCCCCAAGGGGTGTCGTTGGAGAGCCCCACGGCGCGGATCTTGCCGGCGTCCACGGCCTCTTTCAGGGCGCCCAGGGTCTCTTCCAGCGGCGTGGCGTCGCTGTCGTCGCCCGGCAGGTAGCCCAGCTGGCCGAAGCAATTGACGTGACGGTCCGGCCAGTGGAGCTGATAGAGGTCGAGATAGTCGGTCTGCAGGCGCTCGAGGCTCGCGTCCAGCGCCTGGTGAATCTGTTCGCGGGTGTGTCGCGGGCCGCCGCGAAGATGCTCCATGCCGCGTCCGGCACCCGCCGCCTTGCTGGCGATGATGAGATCGTCGCGCTTGCCGCGCTGCTTCAACCAGCTGCCGATATAGGCCTCGGTGCGGCCCTGGGTCTCGGGTTTGGGCGGTACAGGATACATCTCGGCGGCGTCGATGAAGTTGATGCCGGCGGCGACGGCACGATCGAGCTGCTCGTGCGCCTCGGCCTCGGTGTTCTGTTCGCCGAACGTCATGGTGCCGAGGCACAGGCGCGAAACCTGGATGTCGGTCTTGCCTAGGGGGCGTCGCTGCATGTTGCGCTCCAGATGAAAAAACGGATGTTGACGAGCCTGAGAGGGTGTTTACAAAATGCCTGCGCTCGGCAATACGGCGTTAAAATCGGCCTCAAATGCTCATTTACCCCGTGTAAACTCCGCCTTTTCGACCGATTTTGCCTTGTCTTGCCTTCGCTCGCCGAACTTGTAAACACCCTCTGAGGCGTGATGAAAAGCCGTTGGACATCGTATGTTACTGGCGCCGCTGGAAAGCGGCAAACCGGCGCCGGACGCGAGGGGTTGAGTCGCCACGCGGGCAGGCGTATCCTTGCGGCCTTTCGCCGCCCGGCCTCGGCCGTGCGCGCCTGTGAAGGGTCGATTCCGACGCGCCATAGAGCGTTGCCTGGTGTTGCGGTAATAGAAAACAAGATGCGTTCAGATCGACACGGTAGTTCGGACCGTTAACGGGTCCCAGTCTCCAGGGTCACTGTCAGTTATGCCACAGACGTTTTCTTTCTTTACGCGATTCGAGTTCCGTCTGGCCACGCAGCTCAGCCACACGCGCTGGATGACGCGTTCGCCGGGCAAGCAGCGGTTGATGCTGCGCTGGTTCAAGCGTTGCGCCGATGCCGGCCATGTCCCCGCGCGGTCGCTCTACGGCCGGGTGCTGATGCATCGTGGGATCTCCCCCCGCGACAAGTCCACCGGCGCGCGTTATGTCCTGCAGGCGGCCCAGCAGGGGGATCGCCATGCGCAATACCAGGCCGGGCGCATCTACGAACTGGGTTGTTCGCAGTACCAGCCCAACGAGCACCATGCGGTGACCTGGTATGCCCGCGCGGGCGAGAATGGCCATGTCCAGGCCGCAACACGGTTGGCCGACGCGTATCGGCACGGCGAGCTGGGCCTGCCCCACGACCCTGCTCGCGCGGACGATTGGCAGCGCTGGGCCCGGCATCTCACCGAAGACAGTCCCACTGGCGAGGCGCCCGCCGCGCTCGCGGCGCACTGAGCCGCCCGCAACCTTCCGGGTTTCCGGCGTGACCTCCGCCACCGGCCAGGTGGCGGGGTGAAGTCGCGCTTCATCACTGTCATGATGGCGCATCATCGGCGTCGCAAGATGAGACGGCATCATGGAAGGAGCCCGTGACGTGTTGCTGCCCACCCTGCTAGATATCGAGGCCTCCGGCTTTGGCCGCGGCAGTTACCCCATCGAGGTCGGCCTGGCCCGAGCCGATGGCAGTCGCTGTGCGTTCCTGATCCAGCCGGTGCAGGAGTGGACCCATTGGGATCCCAAGGCCGAACTGCTGCATGGCATATCCCGCGCCCGGCTGGTCCGCGAGGGGCACCCGCCGATCGAGGTCGCGCGCTGGCTCAACGACGAACTGGGGGCGAGCGGTATCGCCTACAGCGATAGCTGGGGCTACGACAATACCTGGCTGTCGCTGCTTTTCGATCAGGCCCGCATGCTGCCGCGGTTTCGACTGGAGGCGCTGCGGCGCCTGCTGAGCGAGGCCCAGACCGAGTGCTGGGCCGAAACCAAGGAGCGGATCGCCGCGGAGCACGACATCCGTCGTCATCGTGCCGGCGACGACGCCCGTCTGCTGCAGTTGACCTACAAGGCCACGCTGGGCGTCGACTAGCCTACCGCGCCGGCTCACCCCTCGCCGCTGACGCTCAACAGGATCTTGCCGGTATTGGCGTTGTCCGACAGGTGCTGCATGGCCGTTTCCGCTTCCTGCACCGACCAGGTGCCGGCAATCAATGGCTTGATCTCGCCACTGGCCAGCTTGGGCCAGACGTGGGCATGGAGCGCGTCGAGAATGGCACCCTTGGCCTTCGCCGAGCGCGAGCGCAAGGTGGAGCCGATCAGGCGTTGACGCTTCATCAGCATGCGCCCCAGATTGACCTGTGCCTCGACCCCGCCCATCAGTCCGATCAGCACCAGTCGACCGTCGGGATTGAGTACCGCGAGATCCTGCGCGATGTAGTCTCCCCCCACCGGATCGAGGATCATGTCGGCGCCGCCCCAGGCCTTGACCGGGTCGACGAAACTGCCGTCGTGGCGGTTCCAGCCGGCATCGGCACCCAGTCGATAGCAGGTCTCCAGCTTGTCGGCGCTACCCGCGGTCACGAAGCAGGGGTTGCCGAACGCGCGGCAGAGCTGGATCGCGGCGGTGCCGACGCCGCTGGCGGCGGCGTGCAGCAGGACGCGCTGGCTGGTCTGTACCGCGCCCTCCATGTAGAGGTTGAGCCAGGCGGTGGCGAAGACCTCCGGCAGCGCGGCGGCTTCTCGCAGCCCCAATCCCTGGGGGATCGGCAGCACCTGGGCCTCGTCGACCTTGACCTGTTCGGCGTAGCCGCCGCCGGCAAGCAGGGCGCAGACGCGATCGCCGCGCCGGAAGCGCTCGACGCCACGGCCGATTTCAATGATCGTCCCACTCACTTCCAGCCCGGGGATCTCGGATTCACCCGGCGGCGGCGGATAGTTGCCGCCGCGCTGCATCAGGTCGGCACGGTTGATGCCTGCCCAGGCGACTTCGATGCGGACTTCACTGGCGCCCAGTGCGCCGGGATCGTCGTGCTCGCGCCATATCATCTGATTGGCTTCGATGGCGATGGCCTGCATGGCTCGCTCCTCGTTTGATCGGTTCACCCACTCTAGTCAGCGGCCACGTCGTTGTCATATCTCGCCGTCATGCTACCGGCCAGGCCGTGATGGTCGGGAGGAAGCGATATGATCGACATTGCCGAAGCACTCGAAAATCACGTCAAGCCGTTCTCCAGGCTGCCGGGTTGGCTACGGCGGTTGAGTATCGCTCTGATCCGCGGGCTGGTCCGCGAGAGCGAGATCAACCGGTTTCTGAGCGCGCACGCCGATACCCGGGGCATCGGCTTCGTCGAACGGGTGCTCGATGAGTTTCGCTTCGGCTACACGCTGCCATCGCGGGAGCGGGAGAACATCCCGGTGACCGGACGGGTACTGATCGTGGCGAACCATCCGCTGGGGGCGTTGGATGGCCTGGCGCTGTTGAAGATGGTTTCCGAGGTGCGTCCGGACGTCAAGATCCTGGCCAGTAGCCTGTTGATGCAGCTGGAGCCGCTGCGCGACTGTCTGCTGCCGGTGGACAACCTCTCTCGCCGGGGCTTTCGCCGCAGCCTTGCCGAAATCGGCGGGGCGCTGGACCGGGAGGAGGCGGTCATCGTGTTCCCGGCCGGCGAGGTGTCGCGAGCCGGCCCCCATGGCGTGCGCGACCGGCGTTGGCAAGGCGGTTTCCTGCACCTGGCGCGGCGTTACAACGCCCCGATCCTGCCGCTGCACGTGCAGGGCAGGAACTCCTGGCTGTTCTATGCGCTGACGATGCTGCGAAACGATCTGGGCACGCTGATGCTGCCGCACGAGATGTTCCGCCAGCGCGATCGTCAACTTCGCGTGCGCGCCGGTGCGCTACTGTCGATGGAGCGGATCGATCGCGATGGGCTCTCCACCGCGGTCAAGCTCAAGTTGCTGCGCAAGCATGTCTATCGGTTGGGGCGCGGACGCAAACCGGTGTTCCTGGGGGAGGCGGGCATCGCGCACCCGGAGAGCCGCCTGGCATTGCGGGAGGCGCTGCGTGATGCCCAGCACCTGGGAGAGACCGTCGACGGCAAGCAGATACTGTTGTACGACGGCCAGCTCGACGGCGTGGTCATGCGCGAGCTGGGGCGGCTGCGCGAGATCGCTTTTCGTCGCGTCGGTGAAGGCACGGGGCGGCGCCGCGACATGGATGCCTTCGACGCGCATTACCGCCATCTGCTGGTGTGGGACGACAGGGATCTGGAGATCGCCGGCGCCTATCGACTGGGCGAGGTGGGGCGGATCCTCGACGCGCATGGCATGGAGGGGCTCTACTCGCCGACCATTTTCCACATGGAGAATGCGCCCTGGTCGGAGTGGCGTCACGGGCTGGAACTGGGGCGCAGTTTCGTCCAGCCCCGTTACTGGGGGCGTCGCAGCCTCGACTATCTGTGGCTCGGGCTCGGTGCCTATCTGCGTCACCATCCCGAGGTCCGCTGGCTGTTCGGCCCGGTGACGATCTCGGGCAGGGTGCCGCTGCGAGCGCGGGAGCTGTTGGTCGGCTACTACCGTCACTATTACGGTGACTTGAGCGAACGTGTACGCGCCCGGGCACCGTTCAGCCTCTCGGCGGCGGGGCGCATGGAGGCGGAGAGGCTGTTCGGCGGCAACGATCGCGACGAGGATTTCAGGCAGCTGCGCGATCAACTGGAGGCCCTGGGCGTGAGCGTGCCCGTCCTCTACAAGCAGTACTGCGACGTGGCCGAACCGGGGGGCGTGCGCTTCATGGATTTCGGCGTCGACGCCGCTTTCGGCTACTGCCTGGACGGCCTGGTGGTGGTCGATGTGGAACGGCTGAAGCCCGAGAAGCGCCGGCGTTACATCGGTACCGCGGCGAGCGTCGCCCCGGGCGGCGGTGGGGCGCTTGTCACCGCCGGCCGGTCGCTGCCGACGCAGACGGCGTGATCAGTCGAGCGCCGCCGCGGCCTGAAGACGGTCGAGCAGGGTGTCGGTGTCGGCCTCGGCGACCAGCGTGCGCCGGGTCGAGGCATCGAGGAAGCCGTGTTCGACGGTGGTATCGAGGAAGGTCAACAGTGGCGAGTAGAACTCGGCCACATTGAGCACGCCGATCGGCTTGTGGTGAAGGTCGAGATAGCGCCAGGTCCAGATCTCGAACAGCTCCTCGAGGGTGCCGATGCCGCCGGGCAGGGCGATGAAGGCGTCGGCGTGCGCGGCCATGGCGGCCTTGCGTTCGTGCATGTTGTCGACGCGAATCAGCCGGGTCAGGCCGTGATGCGAGACCTCGCGCTGGACCAGGTGCTCGGGCATCACGCCGATCACCTCGCCGCCCTCGGCGAGACAGGCGTTGGCCAGCCTGCCCATCAGGCCGTTGCGGGCGCCGCCGTAGACCAGCCCCCAGCCTCGTCTGGCGATCGCCGCGCCCAGCGCTTCCGTCGCCGCGGCAAAACGGTCGTCGTTGCCCTCACGTGAACCCAGGTAAACACAGATTTGCACGCTATCGCTCCTGAGAAAAACCAGTGGAAAGAGTAAAGGTTCCGCCCGCACCCCCGCTCAGGGAATGGTGGCGGCCACGCCGTGCTCGGCATCGAGCCAGCGGCCGATGGCGTTGTCCCCGCACAGGTGATGGGCGTACTGGGTGTGCAGGCAGCGCACCTGGTCCCAGTTGGTGATGCCACCGACACCCCGTTCGCGCATCAGTTGCGTGTAGCCGCGCTGCTCGACCGCGTGGCACTGTTCGTCGGTCATGAAGTGCCAGCGCTGGCGTACGTAATCGGCATGGCTCCGATGGTAGCTGGCGAGCCACTCGGGATCCTGCTGCAGCCGGGCCTCCAGCTCCTTGATCACGCCGCTGGCCTCGAGGCGCGACAGCACCACCTTGAGGCGCTCGCAGGAGAGCCAGTAGAGCGTCGGAAAGGGCGCATCGTCGACGATCGGCGCCATGCGCAGCACCAGCGGACGACCGTGGCCGTCGGTGGCGGCGACCGCCTCGAGGCCCCGCGGCGGGCGGCCCAACTGCTCGGCGATGATCGCCAGTTGGGCGTCAGTCGGTATCTGATCGGTGTGAATCACCATCGGGGGAATCCAGTATGACCTTGTTGGAACGAGCCACGGCGCGATAGAAGGCCTGGCTCAGTTGCATCGGCGTGGGCGAGTAGAGGTATTCGCGCAGCAGATAGTCGCGGGCGCGCTCGACCAGCACGGTGTGCAGTCGATTGAACGGCGCATCATAGTCGTAGGGGTCGGGGCCCGGCAAACGCAGATGGGGGTAATCGGCCAGTCGCTCCATGAAGTAGTGTTCCAGCACGCGCTCGACGGCGCGGTGGCGATCGAGGTCGTCGGGATCGATCCACAGGTCGAAGTCTATCGACATGCGAAGGGTTACCCGCGCCGCGCCAGATCCGCGGGGCGGGCCGCGGTCAGGGCGATCAGGTCGTCGCGCGCCAGCGACAGTTCCAGCCCGCGCCGGCCGCCGCTGACGTGCACCGTGTCCAGCGTCAGGGCGCTTGCGTCGATGAAGGTGGGCAGGCGCTTCTTCTGGCCCAGCGGACTGATGCCTCCGACCAGGTAGCCGGTGGTGCGCTCGGTCACCGGGACTTCAGCCATCCGCGCCTTGCGGACGCCGGCAGCCCTGGCCAGCGCCTTGAGATCCAGCGTGGCATCGACGGGCACCAGGGCGACCACCAGGCGATCGTCATCCAACTGGGCGAGCAGCGTCTTGAACACGCTGGCGGGCGACAGCGAGAGCGCTCGCGCGGCATCGAGGCCATAGGAGCCCTGGGAGGCGGCGTCGGATTCGCTCGTCAGGTCGTAGCTGGTGACCTGGTGGGCGACACCGCGTGACTCGAGCAGGCGAATCGCGGGGGTCATGGCGCGACTCCCGTCGCTGCCGGGACGGGTTGCGAAAAACCAGCGGAGGTTTCTAAGCTGATCACGCTATGGAGACTCCCTGTCGATGATGATGGATGCCGAGATGACCGAACGCTGCGCGTTGTGCCGACGCGCCGCGCCGCTGACGCGTCATCATCTCATTCCCCGAACGTTGCACCGCAAGCCGCGTTATCGCAAGCGGCATGGTCGTGAGCGGATGCAGACGGCGGTGCTGTGGGTCTGCCGGCCGTGTCACTCCCATCTCCACCGCACGCTGAGCGAACGCGAGCTCGCCGATCATTATGCGAGCCGTGAGGCGCTGCTGTCGCATCCCGACATTCGTGCCTTCGCCGAGTGGTTGGGCAGCAAGCCCGAGGGTTTCGTGCCCAAGTCGCCGCGCCGCGGTGGCGGTCGCTGAGCGGCGTCAGATCAGCCGCAGGCCGCGATAATCCTGCCAGGCTTCGGCCAGCGGCGCCGCCAGGCAGTCGCGCAAATGCTCGGGCAGGCTGGCATGAGCCGTCTCGCGGGCTTCGAATTCCCGGTTGTGCAGCCAGCAGTAGGCCCAGGCGCAGGCTTCGTCGTCATCCCGGGGCAGCGGCTTGGCGGGCATCTGCACCAGCAGGAACAGCGCCGTTCTGGCCGCCCAGCGCGGCGGAGTGGCGTCACCGCTCCAGTGAGTCAGCGTTTCGCCGTCCGGCGTCGACTCGGGCTCGCCCAATTTGGCGATGCGCGCCGTATCGGCCAGAATCATGGCCAGACGGTCCGGATCGGCCTGGCCCAGCATCAGCCAGTGGCCGACCAGTTTCGAACTGCCCGCCAGGACCCGAGCGTAGAACGATCGGGAAGAAGCGCTGTCGGGCTCGTCAGGCCGCTCGCACATGTTCGTCCATCCATTCCGATGATGAGATCACTATCGTGAATTTCGATTTTGCCACGCGTATCGATCGCCGCCAGCACCCCTCCACGAAATGGCAGCAGTACGAGGAGGACGTGCTGCCCCTGTGGGTCGCCGACATGGACTTCCGTTCGCCGCCAGCGGTGCTCGAGGCACTGGCGAGGCGAGTCGACCACGGGGTGTTCGGTTACGCTGGCGTGCCGGAGAGTCTAAAGCAAACGCTGTGCGAGTGGAGCCGTCATCACTACGACTGGGCGATCGACGACGCCTGGCAGCTGTGGGTGCCGGGCGTGGTGCCGGCGCTCAACCTGGCGGCGATGGCGTTCAGCGATCCTGGCCAGGGCGTGCTCACTGCGACGCCGATCTATCCGCCATTTCTCGGTGTGGCCAAGAACACTGGCCGCGAGGCTCAGGTGTTCGAGCTGGCGGAGCCGGAGGCAGCGGGCCAACCGTGGCGGCTCGATCTCGAAGCGCTCGAAGCCGCCATCAAGCCGAATACGCGCGTACTGCTGTGGTGCCATCCGCATAATCCCACCGGTCGGGTATGGACGGCCGAAGAGCTCGAAGGGCTGGCGGAGTTGGCGGTGCGCCACGACCTGATCGTGATCTCCGACGAGCTGCACTGCGACCTGATCCTCGATCCGTCGATGACGCACCGTCCCCTGGGACGGCTTTGTCCCGAGCTGTCGGAGCGACTGGTCACGCTGTGGGCTCCCTCCAAGACGTTCAACATCGCCGGGCTCTCCTCCGCCTGCGCGATCATCAGTGACGACGGCCTGCGCCAGCGCTTCAAGGCTGCGGCTGCCGGTCTGCTGCCCAGCGTCAACGTGCTCGGTCTGAGCGCGTCGCAGGCCGCCTATGGTGAATGCGAGATGTGGCGGCAGGCACTGCTGGGCGAGCTGCGCAGCAATCTTTCGCTGGTGGAAGCGCACGTTTCGCGGTGGCCGGGCGTGACCATGACGACCCCGGAAGCGACCTATCTGGCGTGGCTGGACCTGCGTCACAGCGCGTTGGCGGATGGGCCTCAGCAGCGGCTGCTCGAGGAGGCTCGGGTCGCTCTCTCCGATGGCGCCGATTTCGGCTGGCCGGGATTCGTCAGGCTCAACTTCGGCATGCCGAGGAGCTGGCTGGAGGAGGCGCTGATGAGGCTGGACCGGCTGCTGGCGCCGTGATCGAAAGGCAATGCCCGGCGCCAGCCGGGCGTTGCCTGCATGGCTGTTGCCACTCAGTAGAGCATGGCTGTCGCCACTCAGTAGAGCATGGCGAACAGACGACGGCGGTAGGCGACCGTCAGCGGATGCTCGGCGCCCAGCGCGTCGAAAACGCGCAGCAGCGTCTTGCGTGCCGCGTCTTCGCCGTAGGCGCGGTCGCGTTTCATGACGGCCAGCAGCGCCTCCAGGCCCGCTTCGTACTGGCCATCGGCGATCTGGCGCATGGCACGCTGGTACTGCGCCTCGCTATCGTCGCGCTCGCCCAGGGCGTCGATGTCGGCCTGGCTCAAGGCTTCTTCGCCGAACTCGATGCGTGCGCGCACGCCGCGCGCCTTCGCCGCATCGCGATGCTCCGGCGGCAGGTCGTCGAGCTTGCGTTTCGCATCGTCGACCTGGCCCGCTGCCACCAGCACCCCGGCCAGATCGATCTGGTAGTCGTAATGCTCGGGGTACTGCTGAATCAGATCCTGGTAGATGGCCTGGGCGGTCTCGGTGTCGCCGGAGGCCAGCGCGGCCTGTGCCATCTCTTCGGGGCTCTGGGACGCCTCGGCGGGCGCTTCCAGATATTTTCCCAGCCATTCGCGTACCTGCTTTTCCGGGAGTGCACCCTGGAACTGGTCGTAGAGCTGGCCCTGGGAGATGAGCTTGACGTCCGGCACCGAGCGCACGCCCAGCTGCGAGGCGATCTGCGGGAAGGCTTCGATATCGAGCCGGGCCAGCACGAACGCCCCGGCGTACTCCTGGGCCAGCTTCTCGAGCACCGGCTTCAGGTTCTTGCAGGGCTCGCACCAGGAAGCCCAGCTCTGCAGCAGCACCGGGTGCTGCATCGAACCCTCCAGCACGACCTGCTGAAAGTTCTCCAGCGTGACGTCGACGATGACGTCGTCCGGGGCGACATTGCTGCCGGCGCCGTTGTGACTGCTTTCTTCCGGGCCGGTCAGCGGTTGCCCGGTGCGAGGATCGACGATAGCCATGCGAAAAACCCTTGATGTTCGATTCGAGATTGGGGACTGTTATGCGGGTTGTCCCGTATCGATTCAACCCCAGCGCTCGACTTAAGCTCCGGAACCCGCCTTCTCGATGCCTCTTCCCCGTCTGTTCAAGCGCATTCTGGTGAGCGTGACGATATCGATCGTGCTGGTCGTGGCCCTGTTGTCGGGCCCGGCCTACATGCTCGGCTCCCAGCAGGTGCCACTGCATGCCAACTGGCATGACGCCGATCGTGCGTCCAGTGGATTGGCTCCCGATCCGGGCGAGGTCGACGAGGCCGTGGTTCAGGTCTACGCGGCGCGCGCCTTCGAATGGCGGGGCGCCTTCGGCGTCCATACCTGGATCGCGACCAAGGCCGAAGGGGCCGAACGGTATCGCGTCTATCAGGTGCTGAGCTGGCGCCGGCCCACGGTGGAGTCCGGGTACGCGCCGCCGGATCGTCGATGGTACGGCAATCCGCCGACGCTGCTCGCCGAGCTCCGGGGCGATAGGGCGGCGCGAGCGATCGACCGCATCGAGGAGGTCGTGCCCGACTATCCGGAAGCCGATCGCTATCGGATCTGGCCGGGGCCCAACAGCAATACGTTCATCGCCTGGGTCGTGCGACAAGTGCCGGAACTTTCGGTGGATTTTCCTCCCAACGCCATCGGCAAGGATTATCTGCCGGGCCGGATCGTGGCGAGGGCACCGACGCACACCGGCTACCAGTTATCGCTGGGTGGACTGCTCGGGGTGATGCTGGCCCGGGACGAGGGCTTCGAGCTGAACGTGCTGGGGCTGACGGTCGGGTTCGACTGGCAGTCGCCGGCGCTCAAGCTGCCCGGTATCGGTCGTGTCGGCATGGCCCAGCCGACGGGGAGCTCGGGAGAGAAAAGCGTCGATCAGGACGTCCCGTGATCACATGGAGGGGGTTCGATCGGTGAGCGGGCCTGACGGAAGCGTGCTCGGCGTGGTGGGAGGCGTGGGGCAAATAGCGGAGACCAAAAAAAACCGGCGCCTGGGGAAGGCACCGGTCAAATAATTTGGTAGCGGGGGCCGGATTTGAACCGACGACCTTCGGGTTATGAGCCCGACGAGCTACCAGACTGCTCCACCCCGCATCAATGTGTGGCGTATTATACGTATGGATTAGATGATGTCAATGGCTTCGGCATCACGATGACGACCATTTTGTCCCAGGTGCGCCATCACGCTATCGAAAGCCGGTTCATAGCGCTCCCAGGTCTCCATGGTCAGCGGCGCCGTCGACATCAGGCGCAGCAGGGTCTGCCGGAGCTCCTCGGGGGGTGTCGGCGGGCGGCCCAGTCCATCGTTGAGGCGCGCCACCTGCACCTCGAGGCGCAGCGGTTCCAGTGCTTCGGGGATGGCGTCTCCCGCCAGCAGCGTCAACTGAACCAGGCAGCGCTGCAGGATCTCCTCGGCCTGTGCCGGTGACTGCAGCCGACGCTGCTCGGCCTGGGTCTCGATGGCCTGGCGCAGGTCTCCGGCGAGCTGGCTGGTGTCGAGCTCGCCCTGGAGCGACTGCCGCATCCAGTGACGGTAGTCTGGCCACTGCTTCGCTTCTTCCACCAGCGCGAGACGATCCAGCGTGATCTCGCGGGCGTGGACGATTCCCTGCCAGCGCTTTTCCATGCCGTCGCTGCGTCGGCTGCGGGGCAGCGGTGCCAGCCGTTGGGCTTCCGCCAGGGCCGCATCGAGGACATCACGCTCCTGGGCGGAATCCGGCTGCCAGGCGTCCACGCGATCGATCAGCGCCTGCATATCGTCGAAGCGCTGCTGTTGACGCGTCTGCTGCTCGCCGCGGGCGGCGTCGCGGGCCGCGAAGATGTCGTCGCAATGGCTTCGGAACTGGCGCCACAGCGTCTGCTCGATGCCCTTGGGAGCGCGGCCGAGGTCGCGCCAGCGCTGTTGCAGCGACTTGGCCTGCTCGGCGCGTTGAGTGGCCGGGGCGGGATCTTCCGCCAGCCGCCGTGCCTGCTCCACCAGCTCGCGCTTGTGCCCGGCGACGTCCCCGGCGCGTTCGTCGATCAGCGACTGCAACTGCCGGCGCAGACGCGCATAGCGACGGCCGGTCGAGGCGGCCTGGCGTCGCGGCACCGGCCAGTGATGATCCCACTGCTCCTGGGCGGCATCGCGAACCTTGCGCAGCCCGTCCGGGTCGGCATCGGCAGAGGGGTTGGCCAGCAGCGCCTCCAGCTGTTCGCAGAGGGCCTCCCGGGCGGCAAGGTTGTCCTGTTCCCGTGACTCGAGCTCGGCTTCCCAGTCCGCCAGTTGCCCATGCAGGGCGTCGGATGCGTTGCGGAAGCGCTGAGCCAGTTCACGGGTCGCCGCGGCATCGCCGAGCTGGCGCCACTCCCGGATCAGTTGCTGGTGGTGGCGATGGCGCTCCGCGTCGGAGCGCTCACGCGCCTCGACCAGCGCTTCCATGGCCGCCAGCAGGGCCTCGCGCTTCGGCGCCGCGGCGAAACCGCGCCAGTCTCTCAACTCGGCGAGGCGGGCGGTCTGCTGCTTGTACAGCTGGTCATGAGTCGGCGACAGCCTCTGGCCACTGGTTTCCAGATGCTGGCGGATCCGGCGGTGCAGCTGCGAGGCCGGCCGGTAACGGCCCTGGTCGAGCTCCTGCGTCAGCGCCTCGAGTTGAGCCGCGACCTCCTCCTCCGGCCAGTGACTTGCGCTGCTGGCGACGTTGTCAGCGTCGGCCCCGCGCCGGTCGGCCGCCGCCTGGCGCTGGGCGTCGAGCACCAGTTCGGTGGGCGGCAGTTCGTCCGGCCACGCCAACCGGTCGAGCACCGGCTGCAGCGGTTGTTCGCCCTTCAGGCCCGCGCGGAGGGCGGGGGCTTCGGCCTGAAGTCGCTCCCAGGCCTGCCAGATCGACTGGGCGCGATGATCGAGAGCCAGATAGCGTTGCTGGAACGACTCGCTCACGCCGTAGTGGTCCGAGACGTCCTGCCAGCGTTCCTCCTGCAGATGCCATTTACCTTGCAAGGCCTGCAGCACCTCGGGCGTCAGACGTTCTGCCTCCAGGGCGATCTTCAACGCCTGGTCCAGGGCGTCGAGAATGCCCTCGCGGGTCGTCTGCGCCTCGGACTTTTCACGCTTGACGCGTGCGATCTCGCGATGCCGATGCTCGTGCTCGGCGATTCGCTGGCGGCAGCGTGTCACGGCGGCATCGAACCGTGCGCGCTGGGTGTCGTCGGCGTTGCCCGTCAGCGCCTCCCAGCTCTTGATCCAGTGTTTCAGACGCGCCTCGAACATCGGTTCCCACGGCCGGTGGGCCTGGGTTTCCAGCGTCTCCAGCAGTTTTTCGCGCTCGACCTCTTCCCGGTGCTGCTGCTCGGCATCGGCACGCAGATTCGCCAGCCGTTCGCGGGCAAGACGCGCGACCTGCTTGTCTCTGCGGGCCTGCTTGATCAGGCGCGCCAGGCCCTCTGGCGAGGTGACGCGTTCCGCCGCGGCATGGCGTACGGCAGTGATGCCGTTTTCACAGGCGTGGTGGATCAGGCGGCCCTCGTCGTCGATACGGGCCAGGGCGGACAAGCGCAGGGTCTGGTTGTCACCATGGCTGATCAACGCATCGATCAGCGCGAGGTCCTGAAGCTGCTCGACCGTCGCCAGGCGGGTGTTGAGGTCCGGGCTGGGCGAGACCCGGCCGCCGAGAAGGTCGACGAGGCGCTGGAAGGACTCTTCGCTGGGCGACTGGCTGTGCCACTGGAACAGCCAGTCGAGATCCTGCACCCGGGCCAATGCCGCCTGGCGTACCCGGGCCGACTCGTCCATGGCGAGCTGCCGGAGCGTATCGAGCTCGTTCGGGCTCAGCTGTGACGCGGCTTGCGCTCGGACGGCGGGGTCCTTGTGTCGCCAACGGGGAGAGAACAGACGCTGAAAAAGTCCTGGCATGACCGGTGTGGCATCCTGAAAAACGACGGGCTGGCAAGAGGTCGGCCTCGCGATTCTGCGGCGCCGACGGCAACTGTCTATCTAACCATTTGACGGCCGGCGGTAAAAGCCCGATTCGCCGGTGGCGTCGGTTAGCGGAGACACCTGACAAAAGGTATGAGGGGCCTTATGATCGGTTGCAGCGACATCCGCCCTCGCTTAGCTTAGGGCCTGTAAACGCCATTTCCCCCGCTGCGGAGTTCGGTCATGAGTCTCAACAGGGATCGGGCAGATACTGCCTTTACATTCAAGGGCGGCATGCTGCCGATGACAGTCATGGAACTGGCCAGTGGCGATCCGGAGCGCATTCGTGCGCAGTTGGCCGGCAAGGTCAGCCAGGCACCGGCCTTCTTCCAGCATACGCCGGTGGTGCTGAGCGTCGAGCAGCTCGATGAGCCCCATCTTGCGCTCGAGCGCATTTGCGCCGTGTGTCGCGCGCACAAGCTGCTGCCGGTGGCGGTACGTGGCGGCTCGGACCCGGTCAAGCAGTCGGCGTGGGCCCTGGGGCTGGGCTGGTTTCCGCCCCAGGAGAGCCGGCCGCGAGCCGTCGAGACCAAGCCGGTCGAAGCCGCGGCCGAGGCGGAACTGCCGGTGCCACCCCAGGAGACGGTCGTGCAGGCAGGGGGGCGCATCCATCGCGGCACCGTGCGCTCCGGCCAGCAGATTTCCGCCTCGGAAGGTGATCTGGTCGTGATCGGGGCCGTCAATCCCGGCGCCGAGGTGCTGGCGGCGGGTAGCGTGCATGTCTACGGATCGTTGCGGGGACGGGCGCTGGCCGGTATCCACGGTGACCGCGAAGCCGGTATCTTCTGTCACGACCTGCATGCCGAGCTGCTCTCCGTGGCGGGAACCTACAAGCGCCTCGAGGATATCGACCCCAAGATGCTGGGATGTTCGGTGCAGGTGCAGCTCAAGGAAGATCAGTTAAGGATCTCGGCGCTGACCTGAATGGCGCGGGAACGATCAACAGTTATCGGGTAACAGGAAGTTCATCTTGGCCAAGATCATCGTTGTAACATCCGGTAAAGGTGGCGTCGGTAAAACGACCAGCGCGGCGGCCATTGCCACGGGGCTGGCACTGCGCGGCAACAAGACCGTGGTCATCGACTTCGACGTGGGTCTGCGAAACCTGGACCTGATCATGGGCTGCGAGCGCCGAGTCGTCTATGACCTGGTCAATGTCATCCAGGGCGAGGCCGGTCTCAAGCAGGCCATGATTCGCGACAAGCGCTCGGAGAACCTGCATATCCTCCCCGCCTCCCAGACCCGGGACAAGGACGCGCTGACGCTGGAAGGCGTCGAAAAGGTGCTGATGGATCTCTCCGAGGAGTTCGACTACATCATCTGCGACTCGCCCGCCGGCATCGAGCGCGGTGCCCAACTGGCGCTCTACTTTGCCGACGAGGCGGTGGTGGTGACCAATCCGGAGGTCTCCTCGGTACGCGACTCCGACCGTATCCTCGGGCTGCTCTCTTCCAAGTCGCGCCGCGCCGAGCAGAACCGTGACCCGATCAAGGAGCACCTGCTGGTCACCCGCTACAACCCCAACCGGGTCGACGATGGCGACATGCTCAACCTGGAGGACATCCGCGAGATCCTGGCGATCGACCTGGTCGGCCTGATCCCGGAGTCGGAGGCGGTGCTGCGTGCTTCCAACCAGGGTGTGCCGGTGATCCACGACGACAAGAGCGACGCCGGTCAGGCCTACGCCGACACCGTATCGCGCCTGATGGGTGAAGACGTGCCGCTTCGTTTCCAGTCGGTGCAGAAACGCGGGCTGATCGCACGCATGTTCGGAGGAGGAGGCCGCCGGTGAGGCTACTCGATTTTCTCAAGGGCGAACGCAAGAAATCCGCATCCGTCGCCAAGGAACGGCTGCAGATCATCGTTGCGCACCAGCGTGGGCATCGGGGACAGCCCGATTACATGCCGATGCTCGAGCAGGAGTTGCTCGAGGTCATCCGGCGCTACGTCAAGGTCGACCAGGACGCCATCAATATCAGTCTCGACAGCGACAACGACTGCTCGGTGCTCGAACTCAACGTCACGCTGCCCAACGAGGGCGAGACCGTCAAAGGGTAGTGCGGTGGACGCCGGGCGGCGGTGCATGAGTCGCATCGCCGGCTGTGCTAGGCTTGGCCTTTTGCGCAGCCGGAGAGCGGAATGGCCAACAGCGGAGCGGACCGTGGCAGAAAAGCCCGGCCCCAGGCAGAGCCCACATTCCTTTGGCACGACTACGAAACCTTCGGTGCCGATCCTCGTCGGCACCGTGCCTCGCAGTTCGCCGCGATTCGCACCGATGCCGAATTCAACGAAATCGGCGAGCCGCTGACGCTCTACGCGCGTCCGGCCGACGATGACCTGCCCAATCCCCAGGCTTGCCTGATCACCGGCATCACGCCGCAGGCGGCAATGCGCCGCGGCCTGCCCGAGGTGGAGTTCGCCGCGCGAATCCAGGCCGAAATGAGTGTGCCCGGCACCTGCTCGCTGGGGTACAACAGCCTGCGTTTCGATGACGAAGTCAGTCGTCACCTGTTCTATCGCAATCTGTTGGATCCCTATGCCCGTGAGTGGCAGAACGGCAACTCCCGCTGGGACCTGATCGATGCCGTGCGGGCTTTCTATGCCGTGCGCCCGGAGGGTATCGAGTGGCCGAAGCGCGACGACGGTGCGCCGAGTTTCAAGCTCGAGCATCTGACCGCGGCCAACGGTATCGCCCACGAGGGAGCGCACGACGCGTTGGCGGACGTGCGCGCCACGATCGACATGGCTCGTCTGCTGCGAACTCGAAACGCCAAGTTCTTCGACTACCTGCTATCGCTACGCAGCAAGCGCCAGGTCGCGGCGTTGCTCGATGTCGACGCGCGCAAGCCCATGCTGCACATCTCCCGTCGCTACCCCGCCAGTCGTGGCTGCAGCGCGCTGGTCGTGCCGCTGGCCCGGCATCCCTCGAATCCGAACGGCGTCATCGTCTACGACCTTGCCGTTGATCCCGCGCCGCTGTTCGCGCTGACCCCGGAGGAGATCCGTGGGCGTATCTTCGTCAGCGACAGCGAGCTGGCCGAGGGCGAGGCGCGGATACCGTTGAAAGTGGTGCACCTCAACCGCAGTCCGGTGCTGTTGCCGATCGCCACGGCCGACGAGACGGTGGCCAAGCGCCTGGGGCTTGATCGGCCACTCTGCGAGCGGCACTGGCAGGCGTTGCTGCAGAATCCGGAGTCGTCCAGCAAGGCGGCGATGGCGTATGCCGATGGGCCGGCCGAGCCGCCGCAGGACCCCGACCTGATGCTCTATTCGGGAGGCTTCTTCTCTCCGCACGACCGCCAGGCCATGGAGCGTGTGCACGCCACGCCGCCCGACGAACTGGGCGAGACCGGGTTTGCCTTCCAGGATCCGCGCCTCGAGGAGATGCTGTTCCGAATGCGGGCCCGCAGCTACCCCGATACGCTCAGCAGTGAGGAGAAGACCCAGTGGGATGCGTTCCGCTGGGCGCGCCTGAACGATCCCAAGAGCGGCGGCATGACCCTCAAGGATTTCGCCCGCGAGATCGAACGGTTCAACCAGACACCGCTCGAGGACCGGGAGCGCCAGATTCTCGAGGAGCTGGTGATGTACGTAGAGTCGATCATGCCGGAGCAGGCGTTCGACGCCTACTGAACCGCGGGCAGGCACGCCCGAAGAGCGACTGAACCGCGGGCCGGCACGCCCGAAGAGCGACATGAGAACGCAAGCCGCCCCGGATGCTCATCCGGGGCGGCTTGCGTTGGTGGCGACGCCCGCCGCAGCTACCGCTGCGTCAGCGGAACGAAGCCCTTCGTCATCGCATCGGTATCGCTGGCCTGGTCACCGGCGTCCGCGGTGACATCGAGCGTCGGGCTCCGGCGCAGCGTCTGCCAGGCGCTGCGGATGTCGGCAGCCTTCAGCTTGTCGACCGTGGCGGCCAGTTGCTGGCGACGATCGAAGTCGGCCTGCGGGTAGGCCAGCGTCTGCCACAGGCGGTCCGCCCGTGCCGAGAGTGACTGGTCGCGCTGCAGGAGTTGCTGACGCACGGCCTGGCGATAAGGCGCCAGTTCGTCGTCGGCGAGTGCGGCGATGCGCTGGTCGAAGGACGTGAGAAAGGCGTCCATCCGCTGGCCGATCGTCTCGCTGGAGACGCTGGGGGATTGAACCAGCATCATCAGGCCCGGGGCGTTCATGAACGGGGCGTAACCGGCGCTGACGATATAGCCGAGCTGCTCGTCGGTCCGCAGCTTGGCGAAGAAGGGCGGTCCGATCAGTTGCCCGATCACGGCCAGGCTGGCCTGGTCATGCAGCGAGAGGTCGGGGCCTTGCAGGTAGCGCAGTACCGCCGAGTCGTCGCGAGCCGTTGCCGGGTGCAGTACCGGGGCGTTGGCGGGAACGTCAAGCACCGCCAATGGCGGGATGGCATCGGCGCGGAGCTTGGGCGACAGCGCATTGGCGACCAACAGCCCTTCGCGCCTGGCGAGAGCGGCGTCGAGGTTGCCCACCGCCATGGCCTGGAGGTAGAGCCTGCCGAGGAACTGCCGGCGGTAGTCGCGCACGTCCTGGGCATCGATGCCGTCGATCGCCGCCAGCATGTTCGTCGTGCTGACCTGGGGACGCATCAGGGCCTCGCTCAGGGTGCGCTGCAACTGCTGGTAGAGCGCGTCCTGGGGCGCGTTTTCCCAGCTGCGCTTCAAGCCTTGCTTGACCCGTTCGACGCTGGCGTCGGTGATCTCGCCCTGGCGCAACTGCTCGACGACGGTCCTCATCAGGCGGTCCTGGTGATCGCGCCAGCCGGAGAAGGCCAGCGTGATACCGCGACCGTGGGCGTAGGCGGCGAACTCCTGTCCGGCCAGCGAGGCCGGATAGAAACGCTCGTTGAGGCCGTCGTTCAGCCAGCCGGCCAGCAGCCGTGTCAGCACCGCATGACGGGCGTCCCGGGAGGCGTCCGGGTTCTGCAGGCTGAAGCGCCATTCGACCCGCGGTGCGCCGAAGTCGCTGTCGGCCTGGTGCCAGATCTCGACGCTGGGTGAGTCGACCAGGCGGGCGGGTTCGGCGCTCTCGAACGGGCGAACGCTGAGGTCCTCGGCGATGTACGGATTGGCGTCGGGCAGTCCCAGGCCATCGAGAGGAGAGCCCGCGGGCCAGTCATCGCGCCGGGTCAGGGTGTAGGGCGTCGAGAAGTAGCGGGTGGTCTCGTCACCCGACACGTCCGGGCCGCTGTAGACCCGCAGCAGGTTGTCGGGTGTCAGGCGCCCGAGGATGTCGTCGATGGCTTCCGCGTCGAATCGATCCATGCGGTAGGGCGCGTACTGCACGTCCTGGAGAGGGTAGTGGGCCAGGCTCATCGCCATGCCCCTGACGGTGTCGATCGGCTCGCTGCGCTGCTGGAAACGGAAGCTCTGCTCGGCCAGCTTGGCCTGTTCCCGGTAGCGCCAGGCGTCGACCCCGTGGTCGCGGATGCGCCGGATCTGATCGAACAGGCTGGCCTGGATGTCGTCGAGATGATGTTCCCCCTCCGGCGTCAGGCTGATCGAGACGTCGAACAGCGCGTGTCGACCGTCACCCGCGCGGGTGCCGGCGGACAAGGCGTCGGCCCAGCCTGCCTTGCGCAGGGCAGCCAGAAGGCTGCCCTCGCCCTCGTGCCCGAGCAGGTTGGCGAGATAGTCGTCCGGCTTGTCGGCGTATTCGAGGGTGGGGTCGTCGATGGGAAAGAGGAATTCCAGCTGGCGACGCGCCTGATTGCTCTTGATGCGAATCGATGCCGGCAGGTCGTCGGCCCTCGCCAGTGGCTGATCGACCACGGGCTTTTGCAGGCCGCGATCGGGTATCGCGGCGAAACGTTGGCGGACCAGCCGCTCCATGGCATCCAGCGGCTCGGGGGCGAGCACGGTCAGATGCATGACATTGGCATCGTAATGGCGGTGGTAGAAATCGAGCAGCGCCTGGCGCAGCGGGCGTTTGTCGCTGTTGAGCGTCTCCAGGCTACCCACCGAAAAGTGATTGAGCGGGTGCTCGGGATTGAGCGCCTTGCCCAGCGCCTCGTTGATGCGGCGGGCATCGTCGTCGCGCCTGGCCTGGTATTCGGAGTTCACCGCGTGGCGTTCGCGGTCGACATAGTCGGGATTGAACTGCGGAGAGATGAAGAACTGTGAGAACCGATCGAGTGCGTCGGGAAAGGCGCCCGGATCCACGTCGAAGTAGAAGTTGGTGTCCTGGTCGGCGGTGAAGGCGTTGTGGGAGCCGCCGTTCTGGGAAATGAAGCGCTGGTAGCCGTCCGGGTCCGGATAGCCCTCGGTTCCCAGGAACAGCATGTGCTCGAGGAAGTGCGCCAGCCCGGGCATGTCGGACGGATCGTTGTTGCTGCCCACGGAGACGTCCATGGCCGCCGCGGCCTTGTCGGCCTCGGGGTCGCTGACCAGCAGCGCCTGCAGGCCGTTGTCGAGGGTGATGGCGCGGTACTGGCGGTCGTCATTGGGACTCTGGATGATGGGGCCCTGACTGACGGCGGCACGGTCGGCCGATCCAGGGTCGGGAGCGGCGGTCGCCGTGACGGGGAGCGCCACCAGCCCCAGGGCCAGCGCCAGGCAACCGGCAAGATACCGGATGCCCAGTGCGGTACGTGTTGGCGGCGTCATGCCGGTGAGCGCCGGACGATGGCGCGGGGAGTGAAGACGGGGTTCCTGCATACGGACTCTCTCGCTGATGACCGGGGGTGTGAAAATCGAACCGGGGCCCTGAAATGGTGCAACGATGCCTGCCGTGGCGAGGCGCTCATGTCGTCCAGACACGCATGGGGCCGATAGGGTAACCGCAGGCCCACTCCTGATGCGCGGGGTCGTTCACCTGCTTTGATACCGGAAACGCGCCCAGCAGTTCCCGGTCGGCCGGGCCGATGAGCCCGCGAACCGACGCTGGCGACGTATCCGGCGAGAGCCAGGCGTCGGTCTCGTCGGGGGCGATGACCGTGGGCAGGCGATCGCTCATGGGGGCGATGACTTCCGTCGTGGGCACCGTGATCAGGGCGAAAGAGTCGCGTGTCGTGCCCGTGTCCGGCGCGTAGCGACTCCAGATGCCGGCCAGCAGCAGTGGCGACCGGTCGGTATGGGTCACCAGGAAGGGCTGCTTGCCCCGTAGCCCGTTCTGCCAGACGTAAATGCCGGTCACGGGGAGCAGGCACCGGCGCTCGGCCAGCGCCTCGCGAAACATCGGTCGCTCGTCGAGCGATTCGGCACGGGCGCAGTGCGGCGCCTGATCCAGCACTTTCAGCCACGTCGGAGTAAGCCCCCAGAACGCGTCGCGCAGCACGGTGACCCCCGCCTCGTGGCGCAGGATCGACAGCCAGCGGCGCGGCGCCAGGTTGGGGCCGAGGATCGGCGGGTCGATGCCGCGAAAAGCGGGGCTTGCCGGATGACGGGTCCAATCGTCGACATGCAGTCGACCAGCCATGGTGTCTCCTCTTGGACGATCGAGTGGCGAGGGCAACAGCCTATGCCACAGCGTGCGCCGGGCCAAGGCGTTATTCACCTGCCGGGGCGAGACGGGGGAGGGCGCTCGCCTGCGGACGCCGGCGGTGTAAAACCCTCACGAAATCGTCACGTTAATCCGCTCGATGCTTGCGTTTGCGCGGTATGGCGATATGCTGGGAAACGCTGTTCGATTTTAAGTCGACAACAATATTTTCCGGCTTCCGACTCGTCGGCAGCGATTCGACACCATTCCGAGCGAGGAATTTCATGGCTCGACCGCGACAGCACGCCCCCGAGGCGCTCCATGCCCAGGTCATGGCGGCCTGCGATGCCTGGCTGAGAGACAATCCCGTGCACACGCTGTCGCTGCGCTCGCTGGCTCGCGATGTGGGCTGCGCGCCGAGTACGCTGCTCAAACTCTACGGCAGCTTCAGCAACCTGCTGCAGTACGTCAATATCGAGACCCTCGACAGGATGGGGGCGGCGGTATCCTGGCTCGAGGATGCCGATCCGGAGCCGCAGCTCAAGGCCCTGGCGACGGCATACTGGCAGTTCGCCCAGCACGAGCCTCACCGCTGGCAGATGCTGTTCGAGTACCCGCTCGCGGACGAGGGTGAACTCGACGAGCGCCAGAGCCATATCATCGATGCGCTGTTTCTGCGCGTCGAGAGCGCGCTCAAGGCCCATCAGCCGGCACTCGACGATGCCACTGCCCGGCGCATGGCAAGGACGCTCTGGGGCAGCGTGCATGGCCTGGTGCAGTTGGGGCTCAACGATCGCCTCGGCTATTGGCAGGGGCAGCCGATGGAAGTGGGAGAGCTGCTCGATCAGCTGTTGTCGATGACACTGAACGGCCTGCGCTACCTGTCGGACGACTCGTGAATTCGGGGTTACTGGCCCAGCGCCGCTTCGCGCCGTTCTTCTGGACCCAGGCCCTGGGCGCTTTCAACGACAACCTTTTCAAGAACGTCCTGCTGCTGCTGCTGACCTTCGTCGCCGTACCCCGGTACGGTTGGGATACGGGGCTGCTGAACAACCTGGCGGCGGGACTCTTCATCCTGCCGTTCTTCCTGTTTTCCGCCTGGGGCGGCACGCTCGCCGATCACCTCGACAAGCAGAGGCTGGTGCGTCGTCTCAAGTTGCTGGAGCTGGCGACGATGATCGCGGCTGCGGTGGCGGTCTGGTTCGAGCTGTTCGGCCTGTTGCTGGCGCTACTGTTCATGATGGGCACGCAGTCGGCGCTGTTCGGTCCGGTCAAGTACGCCATCTTGCCGCAGCACCTCGCCGCCACCGAACTGGTCAAGGGCAATGCCTGGGTCAACCTGGGCACGTTCGTGTCGATTCTGCTGGGTACCCTGCTGGCCGGCGTGCTGGCCTCGTTGGAGGGCGCGCTGGGAAGGGCGGCCATCGCGACCAGCCTGGTGGTGATCGCCGTGGCCGGTGTCGTCGTCAGCCTGAAGATCCCGGCGGCGCCTCCGAGCGTGACCGGCCGTGTTCCGTGGCGCCCATTTTCCGGCACCTGGCGAGTGATGCGCGACGGTCTCGCCGAGAAGAAGGTCCGGCCGGCGCTGATCGGGATCAGTTTCTTCTGGTTTCTGGGCGCCTGCTACCTGACCCAGCTGCCGGCGTGGGTCAAAGACGTGATTCACGGAAGCGAGGGGGCCGTCAGCTTCCTGCTGGGTGCCTTCGCGGTCGGCGTGGGCCTGGGGGCACTGCTCTGCTCCCGGCTGTCGGCGGGGCGCCTGGAGCTCGGGCTGGTGCCGATCGGGGCGTTGGTCATCGGGGTCTCCGGGATCGAGCTGGCCGCGCAGTCGAGCTTCGCCGGGGAGCAGTTGACGTTGGTCGAACTGCTGGCGATGACCGATTTCTGGCGCATGAGCACGCTGCTGGCGCTGGTGGGGCTCGGCGGCGGTCTCTACAGCGTACCGCTCTACACCCTGATGCAACTGGCCAGTCGCGAGGAGCGTCGGGCCCGCATGATTGCTGCCAACAATATCCTCAACGCGCTGTTCATGATCCTGTCCGCCGTGTTCGGGATCGTGGTGCTGAGCGTGATGAAGCTGTCGCTCTTCGTGCTGTTCGCGTGTCTGGGGTGGTCGGCACTGCTGGTGGGCGTGGCGCTGCTGATGCGGAATCCCCGGCCCGCACTGCGGCTGCTGATTTTTGCCCTGATTCAGCTGCTCTACCGGCTCCGGTGTCGTGGCCGGCAGCATGTGCCGGCCACCGGTCCGGCACTGGTGGTCTGCAATCACGTCAGTTTCATGGACGCGCTGGTTCTCGGCGGTGCCTGTCCCCGTCCGCTGCGCTTCATGATGGATCGGCCTATCTACGAGAACCCCTGGTTCAACTGGTTCTTCCGCATCGCTGGAGCCATTCCCGTCGACTCCGACCGGCGTGATCCTGGCGGCGTGCGACGTGCGCTGGAGGAGGTCAGTCGGGCGTTGCGCAACGGCGAGGTGGTGATGATCTTCCCGGAAGGGCGACTGACGCCGGATGGCGACGTGCACGCTTTCCGGCGGGGGTTGGACCTGGTGCTGGCGCGGGACCCGGTACCGGTGGTGCCGGCGGCGCTGTCGGGGCTGTGGGGGTCGTGGACATCCAACAAGGATGGCAAGGCGCTGACCAAGTGGCCGCGCCGGCTGAGAGCGCGAGTGCTGCTGGTCTTCGGCGAGCCGATTCCCGCGGGGTACTCGCCGAGGCGCACCCTCGAGCGCCGGGTTCGAGGGCTCAAGCGGGCGGCCGATCAGAGCTTGTCCCGGAAGCTGGGTGGCCCGATCTAGCCCGCGCCGGTCGCGGTCATCATCCTATCCGTGCCCTTAATCGGCTCATTCGCTGCTGCGCCGTCGCACGCCCTGCTGCCAGCAGCGCACCGATGTGATCAGGTTGTCCCCGATCTCGAGGATCTCCAGGCGGGTCGCGCCGATCTGGAGGCAGGCCTGGGCGTCGGGGAAGGACTCCAGTTCTTCCAGAATCAGTCCGTTGAGGGTCTTGGGGCCATCCGTCGGCAGCTGCCAGCCGAGCGCCTTGTTGACCTCGCGGATATTGGCCGTGCCTTCGATGATATAGCCGCCATCCGTCTGCGGATGAATGTCCTTGTAGGTTCCGGCGACGTCGGTGGTGAACTCGCCGACGATCTCTTCCAGGATGTCCTCCAGCGTGGCCAGCCCCTCGACATCGCCATACTCGTCCACCACGACGCCGATGCGGCGCTTCTGCTGCTGAAAGTTGAGCAGCTGCGTGTGCAGGGGCGTCGACTCCGGGATGAAGTACGGCTCCCGGGCTTCCTGGACGATCGCGGCCTTGTTGAGGTCCGGCTTGGAGAGAAAGCGCGAAGCGTTACGCAGATGCAGAATGCCGATGATGTTGTTGATGTCGCCCTTGAAGATCGGCAGGCGGGTGTGCTGGCTCTGGCGGATCTGGGCGAGCAGCGTCTCCAGGTCGTCATCCAGGTCGAGGCCGACAATTTCGTGGCGGGGCACCATGATGTCGTTAACGGTGACGTTCTCGAGATCGAGGATCGACAGCAGCATCGCCTGGTGACGGCTGGGAATGAGCGAGCCGGCCTCGTGGACCACGCTGCGCAGTTCGTCGCGGGTCAGGTTGTCGGCACCGGCGTCCAGGTGGCGGACGCCGATGAGCCGCAGCAGGCCGTTGGAGATGGCGTTGACCAGCCACACCACCGGGTAGAGCAGCCGCAGCAGCGGCGCGAGTATCAGCGATGCGGGCAGTGCGATGCGGTCCGGCTTGACGGCGGCGTAGGTCTTGGGCGTCACCTCGCCGAAGATCAGCACGACGATGGTGAGCACCAGCGTGGCGATGGCCGGCCCGGAGACATCGCCGAAGAAATGGATGGCGACGATGGTGGCAATGGAGGCGGCGAGGTTGTTGACCAGGTTGTTGCCGATGAGTATTACGCCCAGCAGGCGGTCGGGGCGCTTGAGCAGCTCGACGACGCGGCCGGCGGAGCGGGAACCGGCGTTGGCCTGATGATTCAACCGATAGCGATTGATCGACATCATGCCGGTTTCGGAGCTGGAGAAGAATGCTGACAGGCAGACCAGAACAAACAGCAGGCCCAGCATGAGGCCCAAGGGTATGTCGTCGCTCAAGGCGGAGAATTCCTCATGGAGTTGTCAGATTGTTGTAGGGGGTTAGCCGAAGCCTGTCAACGCGGCCGATGATCGCGCGGCGGAGTTTCCGGCCGGGCAAGAGGTCAGGCGTTGTAGTGGAAGATGTATTCGAGCACGAACTTGGTGCCGAAGAACGCCAGTACCAGCATCGCGACGCCGGCCAGTGTCCAGCGCACCGCCTTGGGTCCGCGCCAGCCGAGAAGATGATGCCCTGCCAGCAGGCCGGCGAATATCAGCCACGCCAGCAGCGACAGGATGGTCTTGTGGGCCAGGTGCTGGGCGAACAGGTTGTCGACGAACACGAACCCGCTGACGATGGCTGCCGTCAACAGCAGCATGCCGCACCAGATCAGCTCGAACAGGAGTTGCTCCATGCGGGTCAGCGGCGGCAGCACCTGGACGATGCCGCTGGTCTGACGGCGCTTCAGCGCGTGGTGCTGAAAGCCGAGCAGCGCGGCCTGGACCGCGGCGATGGCCAGGAAGGAGAACGCGGCGATCGAACTCAGGATATGGAAATAGAGACCGGGGGAGACGCCGGACTCGATCATCCGGCTGGGCATGCCGACGACGCCGACGATGGTGATGGCGGCCAGCGGGAAGACGCAGACGCCGGCGTTGAGCACGGGCTTGAACAGGCTGGCGGCCAGCAGCAGCGCCACGACCAGCCAGCCCACCAGTGCCGCGCTCTGGGTCAGGCCCAGGTGCAGGCCGTGGGGGCCGATGATGGCCAGGGCGACGATGAAGGTGTGGCAGGCCAGCGCGATCAGCCCGACGCCGCGCACCCAGGTCGGGCGTTCGGCGACCCGGCGGGCGAGGCTCAGGCTTTGCCACAGCCCGGCGGCGAGATAACAGACAATAGCGACAAGGGCGAAAGGAAGCGCCGGCATCGGTGTTTTGGCCTCGTGGGCGGTCTTCGAACAGCCGCCATGACGATGAAAAGAGTACGAGATGCGGATGTGCCAGGGGCTGTTGCCGGTGGCAACGAACCCTGGATGACAGGCCATCGCGCTCCGCCGCCACTATACCCAATCACCGCCAACTCGCCCAGCCATCGACTCGTGGCACCGCGCTGCATGGAGCCGAACCGCATCCATGCGTATAATGCTGCCCACATTCCTTTCCAGCGGCGTCGCGAGCTCGGGTTCGAGCCACGCTGGCGCCAGGCATCGCTGCCCGGAGCGTTTCATGTTCGAAAGTCTCTCCAATCGCCTGTCGCAGACGCTCAAGTCGATCACCGGCCAGGCGCGTCTGACCGAAGACAACATCAAGGACACGCTGCGCGAGGTCCGTCGGGCCCTGCTCGAAGCCGACGTGGCGCTGCCGGTGGTCAAGGACTTCGTCGACCGCGTGCGCGAGCGCGCGGTCGGGCAGGAGGTCTCCAAGAGCCTCTCGCCGGGCCAGCAGTTCGTCAAGATCGTCCAGCAGGAGCTGGAGTCGATCATGGGCCAGGCCAACGAGGCGCTGACGCTCAAGGGCACGCCCGCGGTCGTGTTGATGGCCGGCCTGCAGGGTGCGGGCAAGACCACCTCCGTCGCCAAGCTGGCCAAGTACCTGCGCGAGCGCGAGAACAAGAAAGTGCTGGTGGTCTCCGCCGACGTCTACCGGCCGGCGGCCATCGATCAGCTCGAGACGCTGGCCAGGGAGGTCGAGGTCGACTTCTTCCCGTCGACCAGCGCCCAGCAGCCGGTGGCGATCGCTGAGGCGGCGATCAAGCACGCCAAGATCCAGTTCCACGACGTGGTGATCGTCGACACCGCCGGGCGGCTGGCGGTGGACGAGGCGATGATGGCGGAGATCCAGGCCCTGAATCGAGCGATTCAGCCCCAGGAGACGCTGTTCGTCGTCGATGCCATGACCGGCCAGGACGCCGCCAACACCGCCAAGGCGTTTCACGACGCGTTGCCGCTGACCGGGGTCATCCTGACCAAGGCCGACGGCGATGCGCGCGGCGGTGCGGCGCTGTCGGTGCGTCATATCACCGGCAAGCCGATCAAGTTCATGGGGATGGGCGAGAAGGTCGATGCGCTCGAGCCGTTCCATCCCGACCGGGTGGCCTCGCGCATTCTCGGCATGGGCGACGTGCTGTCGCTGATCGAGGAAGCCGAGCGCAACGTCGACAAGGGCAAGGCCGAGCGGCTGGCCAAGAAGGTCAAGAAGGGCCAGGGGTTCGACCTCGAGGACTTCCGCGACCAGCTTCAGCAGCTCAAGAAGATGGGCGGCATGGGTGGCCTGATGTCCAAGCTCCCGGGGATGGGGCAGATGGCGGAGATGGCCCAGAACAAGGGTGCCGAGCAGGAGTTTGGCAAGCTCGAGTCGCTGATCAACTCGATGACCCCGCAGGAGCGCCGCAAGCCCGAGATCATCAACGGCTCGCGCAAGCGTCGTATCGCCATGGGTGCGGGGCTGCAGGTGCCCGATCTCAATCGTCTGCTCAAGCAGCACAAGCAGATGCAGAAGATGATGAAGAAAGCCGGCCAGAAGGGCGGGATGCAGAAGATGATGCGCGGCATGTCCGGCATGATGGGGGGCGGAGGTCCTGGCGGCCCCGGAGGCCCCGGAGGCCCCGGCGGAATGGGTGGCATGGGCGGCGGCGGTTTCCCCCGGCGCTGACTCGTCCACCCGCAACCGTCAACCGCAACAAAAGGTTTCCAACACACGGTGTTTTCCGTAGAATGCTGCGTCTTCGTCTCGGGCGTGTGTCCGAGAAGACTCGATTTCGTGGCGTAACGATTAACTTAACCGAAGGATTATCAACGCAATGGTAACCATTCGTCTGGCACGTGGTGGCGCCAAGAAGCGTCCCTTCTATCACCTGACCGTCAGCGATTCTCGCGTTTCCCGCGATGGACGCTTCATCGAGCGCGTCGGCTTCTTCAACCCGGTCGCCCGCGGCCAGGAAGAGCGCCTGCGTGTCGATCTGGACCGCGTCACCCACTGGCAGTCCCAGGGTGCGCAGGTCTCCGAGCGCGTTGCCGAGCTGGTCAAAGAAGCTCGCAAAGCCCAGGCCTGAGTTCGATCGTCATGCCGCAGGCGGCTCGCAAGACACCGTCGGGTGACACCTTGCCGAAAGACTCCGAGCAGGACAGGCTGATGCCGGGTGACGAGACGCAATATGTGGTGCTGGGTCGGTTGACCAGCCCGCACGGCGTGAAAGGGTGGCTCAAGGTCTATTCGTATACCAGCCCGGCCCAGGGCATCTTCGATTATCCGATGTGGATATTGTCGATGCAGGGGCAGCGGCAGTCGCGTCGTCTGCTCGAGGCGCGGCCGCAGGGCAAGGGGTTGGTGGTGCGGCTGGAAGGCATCGACACGCGGGAGCAGGCCGAGCAGTGGGCCGGTGCCGAAGTGGCGGTGGCAAAGACGGCGCTACCCGAACTGGATAGCGGCGAATATTACTGGCATCAGTTGGAAGGACTCGAAGTGGAGACCCGCGACGGCGTCAAGCTGGGACGTGTCGACCACTTGTTCGAGACCGGTGCCAACGATGTGCTGGTGGTCAGGCCCTGCGAGGGGAGTCTCGACGATCGCGAGCGGCTGTTGCCGTTCCTGCCTGACGACGTCATCGTTCAGGTCGATCTGGCCGATCGCTCCATGATCGTCGACTGGGACCCCTCCTTCTGACAACGACAGTGCTGGCACCCTGTGCCGCTGTCCAGGTCGGTGAGAGCCAAGCGGTCGGCGACGGGTAGGAGAAGCGTACCGTGTGGATTGGTGTCGTATCCCTGTTCCCGGAGATGTTCGAGGCGATTACCCGGCACGGTGTCACGGGGCGCGCCGTGGAGCGGGGAGTGCTGGAACTGGCGTTCTGGAATCCCCGGGACTACGCCACCGACAGGCATCGCACGGTGGACGATCGCCCCTATGGCGGTGGCCCCGGCATGCTGATGAAGGTCGACACCTTGCGCGCTGCACTGGCCGAGGCGCGCGCCGGTGCCGAGTCCGCGGGCCATCGTCCCAGCGTGATCTACCTGTCTCCCCAGGGACGCAGGCTGGACCAGGCAGGGGCGCGGGAGCTGGCGACACGTGACGGCTTGATCGTCGTGGCGGGTCGTTACGAAGGTATCGACGAGCGCGTGGTCGAGGCCGATATCGATGAAGAGTGGTCGATCGGCGACTACGTGCTGAGCGGCGGCGAGCTGCCGGCCATGGTGATGATCGATGCGCTGGCGCGTGAGGTGCCCGGGGTACTGGGCCACAGCGATTCGGCCAGCGAGGATTCGTTCGCCGACGGCCTGCTGGACTGCCCGCACTACACGCGGCCCGAGGTCATCGATGGCCATCGTGTCCCGGACGTCCTGCTCAGCGGCAATCACGAGCTGATTCGTCGCTGGCGGCTGAAGCAATCCCTCGGGCGCACCTGGCTCAGGCGCCCGGATCTGCTGGAGAGCCGAACGTTGGATCGTGAACAGCGCAAGCTGCTCGACGAATTCATCGACGAACACGTCGCGGGAAGCGCGTCTTCCGGCGACGGCGGTGCATGAGGCGACAGACCTTCGAACGGACCTCCTAATAGCGTGATGTTCGAATGCAATAGTCGTCGACATGCGTCATCCACG
>NZNW01000143.1 GCA_002695065.1 Salinicola sp.
CGTTCGTTGTTTGATCATGGGCATCGACCTGACAGTCAAATGGTTTGGAAACGGTGTTCACTATAACACCAAACCATCGGCCCACCAACCATATCGACGTTACAAAATGATGATGGGCAGTCCATTGGTCTATCAATCCGCCTGGCGACGCAGGAACGCCGGAATGTCGAGGTAGTCGTCCATGTCCGATGTCTTGCGCTTCTCTTGCTGCGACTTCTTCGCTGCCGCTTCCTGCTCGGCGCGTGCGGCCTGCTGACGCATGACGGCCGGCTGCTGAAGCTTGCGATAGTCGGTCGTTTCCGGGCGGGAAGCGGCGGTTTCGCGGGGAATGGCCTTCTCCTTCTGGGCATCCAATCCCGCGGCGACGACGGTCACGCGCAGCTCGTCGGACATCTCCATATCGATGGCGGTACCCACCACGATGGTCGCATCCTGGGAGGCGAACTCCTGGACCGTCGCCCCCACATCGTTGAATTCACCGATGGAGAGATCCGGGCCAGCCGTGATGTTGACCAGAATGCCGCGGGCGCCGTGCAGGTCGATATCCTCGAGCAGCGGGCTGCGAATGGCTTTCTCGGCCGCTTCGCGGGCACGGTTCTCGCCGGTCGCCGCGCCGGTTCCCATCATCGCCATCCCCATCTCGGACATCACCGTACGCACGTCGGCGAAGTCGACGTTGATGATACCCGGGCTGGTGATCAGTTCGGCGATACCCTGAACGGCGCCCAGCAGCACATCGTTGGCGGCACTGAAGGCGGTCAGCAGGCTGGCGTTCTTGCCCAGCACCGACAGCAGCTTCTCGTTGGGGATGGTGATCAGCGAATCGACGTACTCGGAGAGCTCTTTCATTCCCTCTTCGGCCGCGCGCATGCGCTTCGGCCCTTCGAACGGGAAGGGGCGCGTGACGACGGCGACGGTCAGGATTCCCAGCTCCTTGGCCACCTGGGCGACCACGGGGGCGCCGCCGGTACCCGTACCACCGCCCATGCCGGCGGTGATGAAGATCATGTCCGCGCCCTGGAGCATCTCGGCGATGCGATCGCGATCCTCCATGGCCGCCTGGCGCCCCACATCCGGATTGGCCCCGGCACCCAACCCCTTGGTGATCTCGCCACCCAGCTGGAGAACGGTCTTGGCCGCCACGCGCTTGAGCGCCTGGGCATCGGTGTTGGCGCAGATGAACTCGACGCCTTCGATGTTACTCTCGACCATGTGGTTGACGGCGTTGCCGCCGCCGCCGCCGACACCGATGACTTTGATGACTGCACTACTAGAAGGTGCGTTATCTACTAGTTCGAACATTGCCCCGTCTCCAAGACCGCTTGCGGCCTGTCAGAAATTTCCTTTAAACCAGCCTTTGAGTCGCTCCAGCGTCGAAACCTCATCCCTGGTTGCGCGCCGGGGAAGTGAGTCTTCCCTTTGAGGCTGGGCTGATACTGCGCGAGAGTGCTTGGCGTCCTTCATTCCGTAGAGTAGCAAACCTACCCCCGTCGAATAAATCGGGTTGCGTACCACGTCCGCCAAGCCACGGACGTTGTACGGGCACGCGATACGGACCGGCATGTGGAATATCTCCTCCGCCAGCTCGACCACCCCCTCCATTCGAGAGGTGCCCCCCGTCAACACGATTCCGGCCGCCACCAGATCCTCGTAGCCGCTGCGGCGAAGCTCCTCGCGCACCAGCGTAAAGAGTTCCTCGTAACGGGGTTCCACGACTTCCGCCAGCGCCTGGCGGGAGAGGTCCCGGGCCGGCCGGTCGCCGACGCTGGGCACCTTGATCATCTCATCGCTGCTCGCCAACTGTGTCAGCGCGCAGGCGTACTTGACCTTGATATCCTCGGCGTACTGGGTCGGCGTGCGCAGCGCCATGGCGATATCGTTGGTCACCTGATCCCCGGCTATCGGGATCACGGCGGTGTGTCGAATGGCGCCCTCGGTGAAGACGGCGATGTCGGTGGTCCCGCCACCGATATCGACCATGCAAACGCCGAGCTCGCGCTCGTCCTCGGTCAGCACCGCGTGGCTCGAGGCCAGTTGCTCGAGAATGATGTCATCGACTTCCAGGCCACAGCGGCGGACGCACTTCTCGATGTTCTGGACGGCGTTCATCGCGGCGGTCACCAGGTGGACGCGAGCTTCCAGCCGAACGCCGGACATCCCCAGCGGCTCGCGAATCCCCTCCTGGGTGTCGATGGCGAACTCCTGGGGAATCACGTGCAGCACGCGCTGCCCCTCGGAAATGGCCCGCGCACGGGCGGAGTCGATGACGCGATCGATGTCGGCGGGCGCGACCTCCCGCTCCTTGATCGCCACGACACCATCGGAATTCATGGAGCTGATATGGCTGCCGGCGATCCCGACGTAGACAGAGTGGATGTCGCAACCTGCCATCAGCTCGGCTTCTTCTACGGCGCGCTGAATCGACTGAACGGTTGACTCGATATTGATCACGACACCCTTCTTCATGCCACGCGAAGGATGCGAACCAATCCCGGCAATTTCCAACCCGCCATCGTCAGTGGGTTGCCCCACGATGGCGACCACCTTGGATGTTCCGATATCCAGCCCGACCACCATATTGGAAGCGTTGGATTGTCCTGCCATAGGTCGGGGTCGCTCCTCAAACTTCACCGATAAACCGGATAAAAATGGGCCAACAAAGATTCGCGCTTATTATAGGAACAAGACGACCCTTTTCACCAGCCCATCGCTGAAACAAAAGCCACATTAAGCCCTTTTTCTTTAAAAGGGAAATAAGGAAGGAGTCTTGCCGCTATTAAAGCGCTCCGAAAATAACGGCTCCGCGACGTTAGACGAGGTTAAGTACGGGGCCCGACGAGTAAGAAGTCGTCACTCACGACACACACATCCTTTCAGATCGTGAGGCCGGAGACGACGCCAGCCGCGGGATCGGGGCCGGCTTGTCACCCGGGAATCCCGAACTAATCGCTCGAGACGGGGGCCGTTTCGCCATGTCTCGCCACCGAAACGCCATTGGGATAACGGAGATCGATGTAGCGTATCTGCGACGCCTCCTGTCCCAACTGTCGTTTCCATGCGGCAATAAAGCGAGCCAACCTCGCGTCCAAGTCCGTCCGCCCGAGAATCACCCAGACGCCATCATTGATTTGAAAGCGCCAGGCGCCACGTGGCTCGAGCCTCAACTGGGTGATCGAGAGCCCGAGATCGGACAGCGCACGGCGCAGGGAGTCGTAATAACCCAGCACCTCCCGCCCCGTGCCGTCGGGGCCACCGAGGTCGGGGAGACGCCGCCCGAAATCGCTCACCGGCCCGGGCGAGAATGGCTGACCGCGACTATTCAGCAGCAGCTCGTCATTCCAGCGAGCGACCGGATCTTGCTCGTAAAGCACGAACCGCAGGGTGTTGGGCCACTCGCGAGAGACGGTCACTTCCCGCAGCCAGCCAATCTTGCGCGCTTCGGTGCGCAGGTCGCTCAAGGAGAGGGAGAGCCAGGTATGGCCGCTCACCAGGGGAGCCAACTCCTTCTGAAGGTAAGCCGCGCTGACGTAATTCAGGTCACCGCTGATCGAGACCCGTGCGATGGGCTTGTCCAGCCACAGCCACAGCGCCCTGCCGCCGGCACCGATCAGCACCACGATCATGAGGATGCCGAGCAGCGTACCCCGCGCGCTGGTATTCATGGTGCCCGCCCCGCCGACGCTGCGGCCTGACGTCGCTCGGGATGCGTCGGTCGCTCCATGACGCAAGCACTCTCTTCCGACACGGCCACCAGCCTCAAAGGATCACCTCGTCGAGCTTGAGCGCGCAGTGGGCGAGCCCCTGGGCGATACCGCCGATATCCCCGGCCCCCTGGGTGATCAGAATATCGCCGGGCCGCAGCACGCGCGCAAGGATCCCCGGCAGTGCCGACTTTTCCTCGACGAACAGTGGATCGACCTGACCGCGCTGGCGAATCGAGCCCGCCAGCGTCTTTCCTTCCGCGCCGGGAATCGGCGCTTCGCCAGCGCCATACACGTCGAGCAGCAACAAGGTGTCGACGCCGGAGAGCACCCTGACGAAGTCCTCGTAGAGATCTCGCGTTCGGGTATAGCGATGGGGCTGATAGAGCATCACCAGCCGACGCTGCGGCCAGCCGGAGCGAACCGCACGAATCACCATCTCGACTTCACGCGGGTGGTGGCCGTAGTCGTCGACCAGCATCACTTCGCCGCCCTGCGACAGCGGATAGTGGCCGTGAATCTGAAAACGACGTCCGACGCCGCCGAAAGACGCCAGCCCTCTGACGATATCGTCGTCGCCGACGCCGGCATCGGTCGCCACGGCGATCGCAGCCAGCGCGTTCAATGCGTTGTGGGTGCCCGGCATCGCCAGAGTGATGTTCAACGCCGCGGAGTCGCCGGGACGCTCGGCGACGAATCGAATGGTGTCGGCGGTCTGCTGGAAGTCCCGAATGCGATAATCGGCCTCTTCGTTGAAACCGTAAGTGACGAATTGGCGCTGAACCTGCGGCAGCAATTCCCGCACGTTGTCATCGTCGAGGCACAGCACGGCCCGGCCGTAGAAAGGCAGGTTGTGCAGAAATTCGATGAAGGTCGTCTTCAGTCGGGAAAAATCGCCGTCATAAGTCGCCATATGGTCGGCGTCGATATTCGTCACGATCGCCGTCATCGGCTGCAGGTGCAGGAAGGATGCATCGGACTCGTCGGCCTCGGCGACGAGGAACTCCCCGGAACCGAGACGCGCGTTGGTTCCCGCGCTGGTCAGCTTGCCACCAATGACGAACGTCGGATCGAGCCCCGCCTCGGCGAACAGTGTCGACAGCAGGCTCGTGGTGGTGGTCTTGCCATGGGTACCCGCAACCGCGATCCCGTGGCGGAAGCGCATCAGCTCGGCCAGCATCTCGGCACGGCGCACCACCGGCACGCGATGCTCTCGTGCCCACTGGATCTCCGGGTTGGTCGGATCGACGGCCGTCGACACCACGATCACGTTGGCCCCTTCTGCGTTGACCGCCGCATGGCCAATGGCGACACGAATGCCACAGTCTCGCAGATGGTGGGTGACCGCCGATTCCCTCAGGTCACTACCGCTGACTTGGTAGCCTTCGTTGGCCAGCACTTCGGCGATGCCGCACATCCCGGCCCCGCCGATTCCGACGAAATGAATGCCCCGAATACGCCGCATGCCGAGATGCGACCGCGTCGGGCGCGTCTGAATGCTATCGCTCAAAACCGATCTCCATGCAGCCGTCGACCAGGCGCCCGACGGCATCGAGGTGGGCTACCCGACGTGCCTGAATCGCCATTGTCGCCAGCACGTCGGGCTGCAAAAGTGACTCGAGCATCGCCTGCAAACGTTCAGGGGTGAGCTCGGCCTGCTGTATCAATTCAGCGCCACCCGCGTCGACGAGGTGGCGTGCGTTATGGGTCTGGTGGTCGTCGACGGCATGAGGGAACGGCACCAGCAGGGAGGGCTTGGCCGCGGCGGAGAGCTCGGCGATGGTCAGGGCGCCGGCTCGACACACGATGACGTCCGCCCAGTCGTAGGCGACAGCCATGTCGTCGATGAAAGCGCTCACCTCCACCTCGACGCCGGCCGCTCGATAGGCCTCCCGCGTCTCGTCGTCCTTGTCGCGCCCCGCCTGATGACGTACCTGCGGTCGCCGCGAGGGATCCAGCGCCGCCAGCGCAACGGGCAGCTTCCGGTTCAGGGACCGCGCCCCGAGCGACCCGCCCAGCACCAGCAGCCGCAGCGGCCGGCCGGCCATCTGCTCGACCGTCCTGGGAGTCTCTCCCAGCACCGCGATGTCGTCGCGCACTGGATTGCCGACCACCTCGGCCTTGGCCGACGGGAAAGCCCCCGGGAAGGCGGCGTAGACTCGGGTCGCCAGATGCGCCAACGACCGATTGGTCAAGCCGGCGACGGCGTTCTGTTCATGCACCACCAGTGGTTTTCCGCTCAAGCGCGCAGCCAGGCCTCCAGGGCCGCTGGCAAAGCCGCCGAGCCCGACGACGAGCTGCGGGTCGAAGCGCTGTATCACCCGCCGGGCCTGCCAGATCGCCCGGCTCAGCCGCCACGGGATCGCCAACCAGCCGCCCAGACCGTTGCCCCGCAACCCGGACACCGCGATGCGGTTCAACGGGATGTCCGCAGCGGGAACGAGACGGTTCTCGATGCCTCTCGGACTCCCCAGCCACTCGACTGCCACCCCTCGTTCGCGCAGGGCCTTGGCCAGCGAGAGCGCGGGCACGACATGCCCGCCGGTGCCGCCGGCCATGATCAGAACGCGCCGCGTGCCGCTCATGAGCCCGGCTCCGAGGCCTGGGTGTCGGAGGGGGGCTCGGGAGCGGCCTTGGGTTCGGCTCGGCGCTGAAGCCGCCTGACCTCGGCGTCGACGCGAAACAGTATGGCCATCATGATCCCGCTGATGATGAGACTCGAACCGCCGTAGCTCAGAAGTGGCAGCGTCAAGCCTTTGGTGGGTAGCATGCCCGCGCTGACGGAAATGTTGATGAATGCCTGTGCACCGATGACCAGCGCAATGCCATAGCAGAGGTAAGCCGCGAACGGGATGCCGATCAGTTCCGCCTTGCGTCCGATCCTGAAGGCCCGGAAGACCAGCAGGGCGAACAGGAGAATCACCGCCATGGCGCCGAACAATCCCAGCTCCTCGGCCAGCACGGCAAACACGAAATCGGTGTGTGCTTCCGGCAGGTAGAACAGTTTCTGGACGCTGTTACCCAGCCCCAGACCGAACCAATGCCCCCGCCCGAAGGCGATCAGCGCTTGGGTCAGCTGATAACCGGTGTTGTACTGATCCGCCCAGGGATTGGCGAAACTGGTGATCCGCTGCAAACGATAGGGTTCCGCCACCGCCAGCATGACGGCACCCGACCCCACCACGGCCAGGATCAGCAGAAACCGCCACAGCGGGGCACCGGAGAGCAGCAACATGCCCATCACGCAGCCGGTCAACACCACCACGGCGCCGTAGTCCGGCTCGAGGATCAGCAGGAAACCGATCAACGCCATCACCGCCAGCGGCCGCATGAAGGCTCCCCAGGTGCGCCGCACGTCCGGCAGGAAGCGCTCCAGGTAGCCGGCGATGTAGACGATCAGACACAGCTTGGCGACTTCCGACGCCTGGATATTGATGATGCCGAGCGGAATCCAGCGCCGGCTGCCGTTGATTTCACGGCCCACGATCAGCACGACGAACAGCAGCAACAGCGCCACGATCAGCATCAAAGGGCCTTTCTGTCGCCACCAGTCGAGCGGCAGGCGCACGGCGACGAGCCCGACGCCGATCGCGGCGAGGACGAAGATGCCGTGACGAATACTGAAATAGTAGGGGTTGCCGGTCAGGCTCGCGGCGATCTCGGTGGATGCCGAGGTCACCATCACCCAGCCGATCAGCATCAGCGACAGCGTCGCCAGCAGTAGCCAGCCATCGAACGACTGGTGCTTGGTGGTCAGTCGCGCCTGCGACGTCTTCATCATGGCCTTCAGCATGCGGCTTCCTGCCCTTGTCCGAGCTGCCCTTGATCAAGCAGGGCGCGAAACGCCTCGCCGCGCGCCAGGTAGTTGGGAAACTGGTCGAGACTTGCACAGGCGGGCGACAGCAGCACGCAATCCCCCGGCTCGGCGATTGAGGCCGCGCGCCGCACGGCGTCTGCCAGCGTGTCGACCCGCCAGGTGGCGACCTGCGGCTCGAGCGCGGCGACCCACTGCGGCGCATCCTGGCCGAACACGATCGCTTCCCGAGCATAGCGTGCCAGCGGTTCGGCCAACGGCGTGAAGTCGGCGCCCTTGCCGACTCCGCCGCCCAACCAGACCAGTTTCCCGGTCAGCGTCTCCCCGACCCCGGCGATCGCCGCCAGTGTCGCGCCCACGTTAGTGCCTTTGGAGTCGTTGATCCAGCGCACGCCGCCGCGTTCGGCAACGATCTCGCCGCGATGCGGCAAGCCGGCAAAACGGCAAAGGACCCCACGGACCACATCCCCGTCAATGCCGACGACATGGGCGATCGCCATCGCCGCCAGCGCGTTGGCGTGATTGTGCCGACCCGCCAGGCGCAGTTCATCGACCGGCATCAACGGTTGCCGGCCGTGGCAAAGCCACTCGCCCGTCCCGCCCGCCACGCTCGAGATGCCCCACTCGTCGTCACCGGGCGAGTGGGTGGTGAAGCGCTCGCAGCTCAACGCCTCCTGTCCCGGCCAGGTGGCCGCATCATCCGCGTTGGCGACGGCATGGGCGGCACCCTCGAAAATCCGCGCCTTGGCCCGGCGGTAGCCCTGCATGTCGCCATGGCGATCGAGATGGTCGGCCGACAGATTCAGAAACGCCGCGCAGGCCGCCCCCAGTCCGGTGAGCGTCTCCAGTTGAAAGCTCGACAGCTCCAGCACGAACAGCTCCGCGTCCGCGTGATCGATCAGCAGGTCCAGTGCGGCATCGCCGAGGTTGCCGCCGACCGCGACGCGCCTGCCCGCCTGCCGCGCCATCTCGCCCACCAGCGTGGTCACGGTCGACTTGGCATTGGACCCGGTGATGGCCACGATCGGCGCTTCGCAGTGTCGCGCAAACAGAGAAATCTCGCCGATGACCCGGTCCCGGACAGCGCCCAGGCCGGTCCGCTCGAGATCGATGCCAGGACTGACGACGATCTCGGCGAATGCCTCCAGATCCAGCGACTCCAGGCTCCCCAGGTGGAGTTCGATCTCCGGATAGGCCGCACGGAAAGCCTCGAGTCCCGGGGGGGCGGCGCGGGTATCGGCGACCATGAAGCGCTCGCCGCGACCAGCCAGGAAGCGGGCGATCGCACGGCCGGAGATTCCCAGCCCAACCACCAAGGTCGGCGGCATGCCCGGCTCGGCTGACTCTGCCGCGACTGGGGTTGCCGGCTCGGCGGATAGCGAATCGCTCATGGCGTCAACGCAGCTTCAATGTCGCCAGCCCCAGCAGGACCAGCATGACGGTGACGATCCAGAAGCGCACGATGACGCGGGGCTCCGGCCACCCTTTCAGTTCGAAATGGTGGTGCAGCGGCGCCATGCGGAAGATGCGTCGGCCGGTGAGCTTGTAGGAGCCCACCTGCAGGATGACCGACACCGTCTCCATGACGAAGACGCCACCCATGATGAATAGGACGATCTCCTGGCGAACGATGACGGCGACGATGCCCAGCGCCGCCCCCAGCGCCAGCGCACCGACGTCCCCCATGAATACTTGCGCGGGGTAGGTGTTGAACCACAAAAACCCGAGGCCGGCCCCGGCGATGGTGCCACAGAACACGGAGAGTTCGCCGGCGCCCGGCACTTCGGGGATGTGCAGATAGTTGGCGAAGACGGCGTTGCCGCTGGCATAGGCGAACACCGCCAAGCCCATGGAGACCAGCACCGTCGGCATGATGGCCAGGCCGTCGAGGCCGTCGGTCAGGTTGACCGCGTTGGAGCTGCCGACGATGACCAGATAGCTCAACACGATGTAGAACAGGCCCAGCGGAATCACCACATCCTTGAACAGCGGCACGATCAGGCTGATCTCCACCGGGCTCGCTGCCGTGAAATAGAGGATCAACGACGCGCCGAGACCGATCACTGACTGCCAGAAATATTTCCAGCGGGCCGGCAGGCCGCGCGGGTTCTTCTCCACCACCTTGCGAAAATCGTCGACCCAGCCGATGGCGCCGAAACCCAGCGTGACCGCCAGTACCAGCCACACGTAATGGTTGGTCAGATCGCCCCACAGCAGCGTACTGATCGCGATGGAGACCAGGATCAGCGCACCGCCCATGGTCGGCGTGCCCGCCTTGGAGAGGTGTGACTGCGGACCATCGTCCCTCACCGCCTGACCGATCTGGCGCTCGACCAGACGCCGGATCATCTGTGGTCCCATCCACAGACTCAGGAACAACGCCGTCAGCGTGCCCAGGATCACGCGCAGGGTGAGATATCCGAAAACATTGAAAGCACTTTGAAAATGGGTAAGCAGTTCAGCCAGGAAAAGCAGCATGAGTCAGATTCACCTTGAGGCATCATCACGCAGTGCGGCAACGAGTCGTTCCATGCTGGCACTGCGCGAACCCTTGACCAGCACGCTGGCCCGGGAAGGAAGCTGATGCTGGGCGAAACGCTCGAGTGTCGCCCAGTCATCGAAATGACGGCCTTCGTTGCCGAAAGCCTCCGTTGCGGCACGCGCGGCCTCGCCGTACGTACCCAGAAAATCGAGTCCGAGATCGTGCGCCAGCCGACCGACCTCGGCATGCAGGCGTTCGCTCTCGGCCCCCATCTCGCCCATCGGTCCGAGGAAACACCAGCGCGGCGCCGGCAGCGACGCCAGCGTCTCAAGTGCCGCTCGCATCGCACCGGGGTTGGCATTGTAGGTGTCGTCGATCACGCGGCTATCACGCACCCCGTCGACCACCTGCATGCGCCCCGCCATGCTCTGGCAGGCCTCGAGCCCGGTCACGATCTCGGCGCCGCAGAACCCCAGCGCATGTGTCGCGGCCGCCGCGGCCAGCGCGTTGCGCACGTTGTGTCGCCCCATCAAGGCCAACGAGACGCGCACCGACGTTTCGCCCGGCAGGGAAAGCGTGAAAGCATAACGCCCACCCGCATCGCACACCAGATCGTGAGCGGTGACGCTGGCGTCGCTCCCGATGCCGAAATCGATCACTCGGGCGCGCCCCGCCAGCGCTCGCCACACCGGAAAATAGCGCTCGTCCCGATCGAGGACGGCGCAGCCGTCCATGGCCAGGCCGGCGAGAATCTCGCCCTTGGCCTGAGCGATCTGGCCCATGCCGCCGAACTCCCCGACATGCGCCCCGGTGACGTTGGTGATGACCGCCACCTGCGGCTTGGCCAGCGCGGTGGTCCAGGCAATCTCGCCCAGGTGGTTGGCGCCCAGTTCGATGGCCGCGTAACGCTGCTCGGCATCGAGCTCGAGCAGCGTCAGCGGCGCGCCGATGTCATTGTTGAGATTGCCGCGCGTGGCCAGCGTCGGCGCTCGTCGCCGCAGGATCGAGGCGAGCATCTCCTTGACCGTGGTCTTGCCGCTGTTGCCGGTCACCGCAATCAGCTTTCCGCCCCACCCGAGCCGGTGCGCCCGCGCCAGCAACCCCAATGCCAGCCGGGTGTCGGGTACTTCGACCTGTGCCAGCGGGTCGGCGACCGGTCGTGCCACGACCGCGCCCACGGCGCCTTTCTCCCGCGCCTCGGCGAGGAAATCGTGAGCGTCGAAGCGTTCGCCCTGCAGCGCCACCAGCAGATCGCCGGGGCGAAGCGCGCGCGTATCGGTGACGATACGGGACACCTCGGCGTCGGCGCCGTTCAAGGTCGCGCCGAGACGCGAAGCGATGCCGCTCAACCGGTCGTTCATGCGGACGCCTCCCGCGAACGGAGGCAACGGCTCGCCACCCCGACGTCGCTGAAGGGGTGGCGCATGCCGGCGACTTCCTGATAATCCTCGTGACCCTTGCCGGCGATCAGCACGATGTCCTCCGCCGTGGCCGTCGCGATGACGCGCTCGATCGCCACTTCCCGACCATCGACCAACCAGCTTTCCGCCCGAGCCTCCGGTGACAGCCCGGCCGCGATCTGGTCGCGAATGACTTGCGGGTCTTCGCTCCTGGGGTTGTCGTCGGTAACGACGATGCGGTCCGCCAGCTTCTCCGCGACCGCCGCCATCAACGGACGCTTGCCGCTGTCACGGTCACCGCCACAGCCGAACACGCACCACAGTTCGCCGCCATCCCGGCTCGGCAGGTGAGCGCGCAGCGCGGCGAGCGCATTCTCCAGCGCATCCGGCGTGTGGGCATAGTCCACGACCACCACCGGCACCCTGCCGGCATCGTCTCGCGGCAGCAGTTGCATGCGCCCCGGCACCGGCCGCAGCGTAGCGGCGGCCTGCCAGAGCGACTCCAGCGGATGGCCCAGACCGTAAAGCGTGGCGATCGCCAGCAGTGCGTTGTCGAGGTTGAAACGCCCCATCAACGACAGCTCGAGGACCCCTTCGTTCTCCGGCGTGGCAACGATGGCGCGCAGGCCGTTCGGCAGCGCTTCGCAATCGACGACACGCAGCGTCGTGGCCTCGCCACCCCCGGTCGCCAGGACTCGAGTACCGCCCGGCAGACCCGCGAGCATCAAGCGTGCCAGGGGATCATCGCCATTGACGACGGCCAGCCGAACCGAGTCTCGCCTGAAAAGCCGGGCCTTGGCGGCGGCATAGGCCGCCATGCTGCCGTGATAGTCCAGGTGATCGCGACTCAGGTTGGTGAAGACCGCGGCATCGACCCTGGTATCGCCGAGCCGCTCCTGAGTCAACGCGTGCGACGACACCTCCATGGCAACGACCTCGACGCCAGCGCCGGCCAACTCGCCGAGCATCCGCTGCAACGCCAGCGGGCCCGGCGTGGTCTGCAGCGCAGCGCGGACTTCGCCGAGCCGACCATATCCCAGCGTTCCGATCACCGCAGCCGGGGTGCCGAGGGCTTCCAACAGTGCCGCGATGTAATACGTGACCGAACTCTTGCCGTTGGTACCGGTGACGCCGATCAGTTTCAACGATTCCGGGACCGCGAAGAGCCGTCGACCCAGCGCGGCCAGCCGAAGCGCCAGCCCGGGCAAGGCGAGAACGCGCTCATCGGCAACCCAGGCCGCATCCAGCGCCTCGGCCTCGCAGAGCACACCGACCGCACCGGAATCGAGCGCCTCGGAGATGAACCGCCGACCGTCGACACTGACGCCCGGTACCGCCAGGAACAGGTCGCCGCTCTCGATATGGCGGCTATCCTGCGTCAGCGTCAATTCGGCTGCGCCCGGAAGCCACGACGCCAACCGCGACGGTTCCGCGGCGTTGCCCGAAGGCGTAGCGACATCAGGCCAGAGCTCGGCCAGTGCAGTCGCTAGCCGCGCGGCATCGATTCTCATGGCGCAGTCTCCTCCTGCGGCGCGTCGGGGGGCACGTCCAACAGGCGCAGCGCGCTGCCCACGACGCGACTGAATACGGGGGCGGCGACCAGGCCACCGTAATAGTCGCCCTTCTTGGGATTGTCGATCATCACCACGGTAACGATACGCGGGTTGGAGGCCGGGGCAATACCGGCGAAAAGCCCCCGATACTCGGTTTCCTGGTAGCCGGTGCTGGTGACCTTGCGCACGGTGCCGGTCTTGCCCGCGATCTGGTAACCGGGAACCATCGCCAGATGGCCGCCGGCATTGGGCTGCACGATCTTTTCCATCATCGCCAGGAGCTCGTGCGCCACGGTGGCCGAAATCACCTGTTCGCTCTCCGGATCGCCGTTGAGCTTGAGCAGCGAGGGCGACAGGCGCTTGCCATCGTTGGCGATGGCGGTATAGGCGCTTGCCAGTTGCAGCGGCGTCACGGCAACCCCGTAGCCGTAGGCCATCGCCGCCTGGGCACTGCGCGGCAGGTTGGTNGGCGACGGCAGGCTNCCGCTGTTCTCNCCCGGGAANCCGGTNCCGGGCGACTGCCCCAGNCCNAGCTCGCGATAGCGATTCCAGATCGCGTCCTTGGGCAGNTCCANNGCAATGTGGGACATCCCGATGTTCGAGGAGTGGAGCAGAATCCCGGCCGGCNACAGTTTGCCGTAGTTACGAAAATCGCGAATGGTATAACCATCCACCACCATCCAGCCGGGCGAAGTGTCGATGATGCTTTCCGGCGTGAACTTGTCGGAAGCGAGCGCCGCCGACATGGCGAGCGGCTTCATGACCGAGCCAGGCTCGATGGCGTCGGTGATGGCCTGATTGCGCAGGCCGCGGACATCCACGTCGCTGCGATTGTTGGGGTTGTAGGAAGGCAGGTTGGCCATCGCCAGCACTTCGCCGGTCCGCGCATCCAGCATCACCAGCGAACCGCCGTCGGCGTCATTCTTGCGAATCCCCGCCGCCAGTTCGCGATACGCCATGTACTGCAGGCGCAGATCGATCGACAGCGTCAGGTCACCGCCCGGCTTGGCCTCGTCGATCAGGTGCAGGTCGCGAACCAGATGACCCTTGCGATCCTTCAGCACGCGCCGCTTGCCCGGCTGGCCGGTCAGATAACGGTTGTAGGCCAGCTCGAGCCCTTCCTGCCCCTTGTCGTCGACGTTGGTCACCCCGACGAGCTGTGCCGCCACCTCTCCTGCCGGGTAATAGCGCTTGTACTCGTCGCGCGAGTAGACACCGGGCATCTGCAGATCGAGCGCCGGCTTGGCGGCGGCGGGCGTCAACTGACGGCGCAGATACATGAACTCGTGGTCGGAGTAGCGCGAGATGCGATCTGCCAGCTGGCCGGGATCCACCTTGAGCGCCTTTGCCAGCAATGTCTGCTGAATGGGGTCCTTCGGCAGTTCCTGAGGATTGGCCCACAGCGTGATCACCGGCGTCGAGATGGCCAGGGGATCACCGTTGCGGTCGCTGATCATGCCTCGATGGGCGCCGATGGTTTCGACCCGCAGGGTGCGCGCATCGCCCTGGTTCTGGAGAAAACTGCGGTCGATGACCTGAAGGTAGACCACCCGGCCGACGAGTGCGGATAGCGCGACCAGAATGACGAGAAGCATGAACCAGTAGCGTCCGGCCCCCAAGGGGGCATCCGGCCGGCGGCTCCTGGCTGTCGCGGCGCGTCTGGACGCACTCATGGATGAATCACCTTCACTTCATCGACGCTCGGGACACGCATGTTCAGGCGTTTGGTGGCCAACGACTCGATACGGGCGGGAGAGGACCAGGTGCTCTCCTCGAGCAGCAGCCGTCCCCACTCCGTCTGCAGCGAATCTCGCTGGTTCTCGAGCTTCTGCAAGCGCGCGTACTGGACCCGGGTCAGATGAGAGGTGCTGATGATGGCCAGCGCCGTTATCAACAGCGCAATGATAACCACACCCAGCAGAGCGGAACGTGGATCCAGGCGTCGGGCGAATGGCCAGTTGCCCAATCCCAACCCACTGCGTCGTCCTTGAACGGCCATGTTGCTCCCTATTCCAGCTTCTCGGCGATGCGCATGACCGCGCTGCGCGCGCGAGGGTTGGCGTCGATCTCGCTATCGCTGGCACGCATCGCCTTGCCTACCGGCTTGAGCCGCTTGTGAAGTTGATCCTCGCGTACCGGCATGCCGCGGGGCAAGTGCGTATCGCCCCTGGACTGGTCACGGATGAACCGCTTGACCAGCCGGTCCTCCAGCGAATGAAAACTGATGACGACCAGGCGCCCCCCCACCTCCAGCGACTCCAGGGCGACGTCCAGCGCCCGGGTCAGCTGTCCCAGTTCGTCGTTGAGATGAATGCGAATGGCCTGGAACACGCGGGTCGCGGGGTGCTTCCCCTTCTCCCAGGCGGGATGGGCTGCCTTGACGATTTCGGCCAGTTGATGGGTGCCGACGATCGGCGTCTCCTGACGCGCGGTAACGATGGCGCGTGCGATGCGCTTGGCGAAACGCTCCTCGCCGTAGGCCTTGAAGACTCGCGCCATCTCCTGGTCACCGGTGCGCGCGATCCACTCGGCGGCACCGATCCCGGAGGTCGGATCCATGCGCATGTCCAGCGGGCCGTCGCGTAGAAAGCTGAAACCCCGCGAGGGATCGTCCAGTTGGGGAGAGGAGACGCCGACATCGAGCAGGATACCGCTCAACCGCCCCGACGCACCGCACGCCTCGGCATGGCTATCCAGCTCGGCGAACACGCCGCGGCATACCGTCAAGCGCGGGTCATCGATCTCGGCGGCAACGGCCAGCGCGGCGGGATCGCGGTCGATCGCGATCAGCCGCCCGCGAGCATCGAGCCGCGAGAGAATCGCCCGAGAGTGCCCGCCGCGCCCGAAGGTGCCATCGAGGTAGATACCGGAGGGCGATTGCACGAGTGCGTCCACCGCCCCATCGAGCAACACGCTGGTGTGGCGAAAGTCGGAACGATTCGCCGCACCGCCTTGGGGTGCCTGTGGAGCGTTGTCGCGGTGCAGCATGCGTGTCTCGGTGTTGAACGGCAAAGAATCGGAGAGGGAGTCGGCCGATAAGCCGGGTTCTGTCTAAGACAGTCATTCATCTAGGAAACGCGTCGCCACGTTTCTCGAGCAACCTACCCGGATCCAGCGCGGGCCGCGCCAAAGGATCCCTATTTGGTCTTGCTCCAGGTGGGGTTTACCGTGCCACGCACTGTTGCCAGGCGCGCGGTGCGCTCTTACCGCACCCTTTCACCCTTACCGGCAGCGAATCGCTGCTTAGGCGGTCTACTCTCTGCTGCACTAGCCGTCGGCTTGCGCCGCCCAGGCGTTACCTGGCACCTTGCCCTATGGAGCCCGGACTTTCCTCCCCCGGCAATGCCGGCGGCGACTGTCTGGCCGACTCCCAAGCGCGCAAGAATAACAGCCCCCCGAGACCCTCTCAAGGCAGCATTGACGCGTCAGGCAAAAGGTTTTGCCGACCCCGCCAAACCGTCTCCCAATGCCGACACCGATTCGATGTCGGCGACAACGAAGCCAGCCTCCGGATCGTCGATACGGGATGGCGGCGCATCACCCCTCCGACCTGATCGACAACGCCATCTGATACCAGTGCTTGCGCCGCCCGCCCAGCAGCCGGACAGCAATCGCCGCCGCACTCTTGACCGCCACCTCTTCCGCCAGCATCGCGCGAAGCAGCGCCTCGCCCTCGGCATCGTCGGCGGATGCCTCTTTCACCGGCGCCCCCGCCAGCATCACCACGAATTCGCCCCGCGCCTGATCGGGATCGGCATCCATGATCGCCAAGAGCTCGTTCGCCGATCCCTCCAGCAGGGTCTCGAAGGTCTTGGTCAGCTCACGGGCCAGCACCACCTGGCGATCCCCGACCACGCTGGCGAGATCATCCAGCAGATCGCGAATCCGGTGGGGGGACTCATAGAACACCCTGGTCTCTTCCCGCGAGACACCGGCTTCCAGCCGCTTCCGGCGCGCCCCGGACTTGGCGGGCAGAAACCCCTCGAAGGTGAACCTGTCCGTGGGCAGGCCTGCGGCACTCAACGCGGCAACCAGCGCGCAGGGGCCGGGAATCGGCACCACCCGGCAACCCGACCGCCGCAGCTCCCGCACCAGCACGAATCCCGGGTCGGAGATCAGCGGCGTCCCGGCATCGCTCACCAGCGCCAGTTGCTCGCCATCGAGAAGCCGTCTTCGCAACTGATCCACCCGCGCCGCCTCGTTATGCTCATGCAGCGAGATCAGCGGGCGCTCGACACCCAGGTGCCGAAGCAGACGCTGGGTGTGACGCGTGTCCTCGGCGGCGATCGCATCGACCTCGGACAGGATACGCCCGGCCCTGGCGCTGAGATCCTCGAGATTCCCAATCGGCGTGGCGACCACGTACAATACGCCTTCCTTTGTCTCGCTCATTCGGTACCATCCGGATTGACGTGCATTCAGAGATCGATGGCCGCCAGCGGCGACGTCGGTGTTCAATTCATCAAGGAAGCCTCCGCAAGGCAGCTGCGGCGGGCCGCCATCGGCCGCCGAACCGCGGTGCCTCCAGCGGAACGGGAACGGGTCGGCGCTTCGAATCCGGTCATCGGAGACCGGGACATCCACGATCTCCAGCGATCGCGCGCGACCACTCACACGTAAAGGGAACGACACTATGCGTTACGCGCTGCGGCGACTTCTTCTGCCATTGATGGCAACCCTGATACTGGCAGGCTGTGCGGGCCAGAGCATGATGCAAGGCGTCGGCGGCCCGAGCGCCCAGGAGTTGCTCGAGCAGGCCAACAGCCAGAGCGGCAGGCAGGCCGCCGCGTCTCGCCTCGAGGCGGCGGATATCCTAGCACGCCAGGGTGACACGGCGCAGGCACTCCAGATCGCCGGCCAGATCGACAGTACGCAACTCGACAACGCACAACGCACGCGCTGGGCCCTGGTGCTGTCCGACAGCGCACTGGCCGAAGAGGACGGATGGAGCGCGATCCGGGCGACGGACATCCTCGACACCCAGGCCGACCTCTCCACGGACGACCGTCAGACCCTGCGCTATCGTCGCGGCATTGCGCTGAACATGATTGGCGAGCCCGAGGCGGCGGCTCGCCTGTTGATCGATCTGCAACGGGAGAACGCACCCTACGAACTGAACGACGATATCTGGAAGCCGCTCTCGAACCTGAGCCCCACCGCGCTGGACGCCCTGGCAGCGACGAATGGCGACCCGATCACGCAAGGCTGGGTCGACCTCGCTCGACTCTATCGCACCAGCGGCGGAGACATCTCCAACCTGTTCGATCGCCTGGATCAGTGGCGCAGCCGTTACCCGGACCACCCGGCCAATCGGCGACTACCGCAGGATCTGGCGGCGCTGCGCCAGGTCGAAGGCAATGAAATCAACCAGATCGCCGTGTTCCTGCCGGACAGCGGCCCACTGGCCAGCATCGCGTCTGCCATTCGGCAGGGCCTGGAGGCTCGCGCCAGCGATGCGGAGAATCAGGGAGAGCGGACCCCGCGCCTGACCTTCGTCGACTCCAGCCAGCAGAACATCGACGCCCTCTACGCACAGGCCACCATGAGCGGCGCCCAGGCCGTCATCGGTCCGCTCGACAAGGACAAGGTCAGCGAACTCGAGACCCGCAGCAGCGTGCCGCTACCCACCCTCGCGCTGAACTACGGTGAACACGCCCGCAACCAGGCGGCCAGCCTGTACCAGTACGGCCTGTCCGCAGAGGACGAAGCGCGCCAGGTCGCCCACCGCGCCCATCTCGACGGCCGCCGTCGCGCCGGCATCATGGTCCCCGACAACGAGTGGGGGTCGCGCGTACTGGCAGCATTTCGCAAGAACTGGGAAGACGAAGGCGGAACGGTGGCCTCGGTGGTCAGCTACGACCCCTCGGGCTCCGTCGCCACTGCGGTTCGCAATCTCTTGAACAGCGACCCCTCGAGCATGGACATGCTGTTCCTGCTGGCGCTTCCCAGCTACGCCCGCCAGGTCCCGCCGACACTGGATTTCTACTATGCCGGCGACCTTCCGGTGTATGCCACGTCACATCTCTACGAAGGCATCCCGCAACCGCGGGCCGATCACGACCTCGACGGCGTCCAGTTCGTCGATATCCCGTGGATGATCCCGGACGCCGCCGTGGGCGGAACCGATGCGCTACCGTTCGTCTCCACCTACCAGCAACTGGCGGGCGAGAACGATCCAGGCCTGCTCAAGCTCAACGCCATGGGCGTCGACGCCTACGAGCTGGCGCGCCGCCTGCCGCTGATCCAGGCGCTGCCGAACACACAGATCTTCGGCGCGACCGGGACGCTGCAGGCACGCGACGACGGCCGCATCCAGCGCACCCTCCCCTGGGCGGTATTCCAGTCCGGCACACCGCAGCCACTGCTGACGGCTCCCGCCTCCGCCCCGACTCGCTCCCCGTCGACTTCCACTGACGGCGGCGCATCGAGCGGTACCCAGGGAGCATCCAACGGCAATCTCAACGGATTCGCGCTGGATGCCGAAGATGGCGACACCCACTAACCGGCGCCAACTCGGCCAGCAGGTCGAACAAGCCGCCGCCCGCTGGCTCGAGACACAGGGGCTGACGTTGATCGCCAGCAACCAGCATGCCAAGGGCGGCGAAATCGATCTCATCATGCGCGATGGCGAAAACCTGGTATTCGTGGAGGTCCGCCATCGCCAACGCTCCGACTACGGCCACCCTGCCGAAACGATCACACCCGCCAAGCAGCGGCGCATCGTCAAGGCCGCGCGTTTTTATCTTCATGCACACGGGCTATCATGCCCCTGCCGCTTCGACGTCGTCGGCGTCACCGGAAGCCTTCCCGCACTCGAATTCGACTGGATTCGGGCCGCCTTCGACGCATATTGACCGCTCAATAGGCATCTCATGGATTTTCAAGCACGCATTCTCGACCTGTTCAACGCCAGTATCGACACCAAGACTTACGCCAGCGAAGTCCTGCCCCCCTTCATCGAGGTCGCCAGCCAGATGATGGTCCAGTGCCTGGTCAGCGAGGGCAAGATCCTTGCCTGCGGCAACGGGGGCAGCGCCGGCGACAGCCAGCACTTCTCCTCGGAGCTGCTCAATCGCTTCGAACGGGAGCGCCCCAGCCTTCCGGCACTGGCGTTGACCACCGACACCTCGACGCTGACCTCGATTGCCAACGACTACAGCTACAACGATGTCTTCTCGAAGCAGATTCGAGCCCTCGGCCAGCCTGGCGACATCCTGCTGGCGATCTCGACCAGCGGCAATTCCGCCAATGTGGTCCAGGCCATTCAAGCCGCCCACGATCGCGAGATGAGCGTCGTCGCGCTGACCGGAAGGGATGGCGGCGACATGGCATCCCTGCTGGGGCAGGAGGATTGCGAGATTCGCGTTCCGGCCACCTCCACCGCACGCATTCAGGAAGTCCATCTCTTGGTCATTCACTGTTTGTGTGATCTGATCGACCAACAGCTTTTTGGCAGCAACGAGTGAGCCTTATGAAGAAGACACTGATCGTTTCCTCATGCCTGATCGGCCTGCTGACACTGGGCGGATGCGCCACCGGCAGCCAGCAGGAAAACTACGCCGAACGCACCCCCGGCGCCAAGGTCGAAGACAGCAACATCCAGAGCAAGATCTTCGACTCGCTCAACGCGACGGACGCACGATATGGCGACGCCCACATCAACGTCGACAGCTACAACAGCAACGTCCTTTTGACCGGCCAGGTTCCCAGCGATGATCTCAAGCAGCGCGCCACCGAGATCGCCCGCGACGTACGCGGTGTCAGGCAGGTGCACAACGAGCTGATGGTGTCCGCCAACACCCCGGTCAGCCAGCGCATGACCGACACCTGGATCACCGGACGCATCAAGGCCAACCTGGTCGCCAACGAAGATCTCGATGCCAACCTGATTCGCGTGATCACCGAGAACGGAACGGTCTACATGATGGGCCTGGTCACACAGCAGCAGGCCAGCGAAGCCACTGCCGCCGCATCCGGCGTGGGCGGTGTCCAGCGTATCGTCAAGGTATTCGAATACCTCAACTGACATTCCGAGCCAGACGCAAAAAGCCGCTGCCGAATCGTCTTCGGCAGCGGCTTTGCGCTATTCACTAGGCGTTGTCGGACAAAAGCCCCGCTACTTGACGATGCGCAGGGAGGGCTTGCCTTTTTCGGGACGACCGGGAGCTTCGTCACCCTTGCCGGCGGCGGGCTCGGGCGACTCCTCGCCATCGCTCTCCGGGCGATTCTCGACGCTCTCGAGCGTCGGGCGCCCCTCTTCTTCCAGCGCCGCTTCCTCCTCGCTGGAAAAACTCGGCATGACCGGCTCCTGGCCAAACACCATGCCGACGCCGTTTTCACGCGCATAGATCGCAATCAGGGCGTCCATGGGCACCACGACCTGCATCGGCTGACCGCTGAAGCGCGCCCCGAAAGTGACTGCCGCGTTATCGATCGCCAGGTCGCGCACGGCGGCCGGCGCGATGTTCAGCACGATCTGACCATTCTGCACGAACTGCTGCGGCACCCTGACATCGGGCTTTCCAGCATCCACCACGATATAGGGCGTCTGCTCGTTGTCCAGCAGCCATTCATAAAGGGCTCTCGCCAGATAGGGACGGCTAGTCAGCATGTCAACTCCTCTCGGGCAGCTTACGGCGTCGCCGTATCAGCTACGCATCTCACGTTCGGTTTCAGACAGCGCCACCTTGAAGGCATCCCGCGCGAAGACACGCTCCATGTAACTCATCAGCGGGGCGATCTGCTTCTCCGGCAGCTCGACACCCAGCGCCGGGAGACGCCAGAGGATCGGCGCGATGCAGCAGTCCACCAGCGTGAACTCTTCGCTCATGAAATATGGCATGTCTTCGAAGATCGGTGAAATCCCGGTCAGGCTTTCACGCAGCTCCTTGCGGGCCTTGTCGGCCTCCTTCTTGGGGCCCTGCTGAATCTGTTCGACCAGCGGGCACCACTCGCGCTCGATGCGATGCATCCACAGGCGGCTCTGCGCGCGCGCCACCGGGTAGACCGGCAACAGGGGCGGATGCGGGAAACGCTCGTCGAGGTACTCCATCATGACCTTGGATTCGTACAGCACCAGATCGCGATCGAGCAGCGTGGGCACGCTGTTGTACGGATTCAGATCGGCCAACTCGGCGTTATGCTCATCGGCCGAGACGTCCAGGATATCGACGGCCACGCCCTTTTCCGCCAGCACGATTCTGACGCGATGGCTGAAATGATCATCACTGCCGGAGTAAAAGATCATCGACGATCGCTTGGCCACTACACCCATGAAACTTTCCTCGCATTAATTCAACGACCAATGGTAACACGACGGGCAACCCCGCTGGGCGCCAACCATCGCCACGGAGAGCACGAATACCCTTTGCGCCGCGTACCAACAGCAAAACGCCCGACTGGATAAGTCGGGCGTTTTGCGCAGACGCGGATCCCGCCGGATCAGCGCTTGGAGAACTGCGGACGACGACGCGCTTTGCGCAGACCCACTTTCTTACGCTCGACTTCGCGAGCGTCACGAGTCACGTAGCCCGCCGCACGCAGCGGACGGCGCAGTTCTTCGTTGTACTCCATCAGCGCACGCGTGATGCCGTGACGAATCGCGCCGGCCTGAGCGGAGCCACCGCCACCCTTGACCGTGACGTAGACGTCGAACTGGCCAGTGGTCTCGGTCAGCTCCAGCGGCTGACGCACGACCATCTGCGCGGTGACGCGGCCGAAGAACTCGCCCAGCTCGCGGTCGTTGACGGTGATCTTGCCGGTGCCCGGCTTGAGAAACACGCGAGCGGTAGAAGTCTTGCGACGCCCGGTGCCGTAATACTGTTGTGCCATGACGGTTACCCTCAGATGTTCAGTTCTTGCGGCTGCTGCGCGGCGTGCGGATGCTCGGTACCGGCATACACCTTGAGCTTGGCGTGCATGGCACGACCCAGCGGCCCTTTGGGCAGCATGCCCTTGACGGCGCCTTCGATGATGCGTTCCGGCGCGTGGTCGATCAGCTTCTCGAACGACATGGTGCGCAGACCGCCCGGGTAACCGGTATGACGGTAGTAATTCTTGGCTTGCGCCTTGTTGCCGGTGACATGCACCTTCTCGGCATTGACGACGACGATGTAATCGCCGGTGTCGACATGCGGGGTGTATTCCGGCTTGTGTTTGCCACGCAGGCGGCGAGCGATTTCCGTCGCCAGACGACCGAGCGTCTTGCCCGAGGCATCCACGACATACCAGTCGCGCTGCACGGTGTGCGGCTTGGCACTGAACGTCTTCATGAGTGTTTCACCAAATAAGCGTATTTGGGCGTCGAAGCGAACGCTTCTCGGCCATCCCTATTTTTCTTGGGTTACCGACATGTCCGGGAGCCGATGAACGACTACCGACAGGAAGGTAACGGATCGAAGAGCGCGCATTGTACACGAGCACAATGTACGAGGAAAGACCGGTCTCGCCGTGACATTGGCGCTCACTCGCGGCTCGCTCCGCTCAGGGCTTGTGCGCCAGCGCCAGGTAGTCCCGGGACTGCATCTCCTGAAGACGCGACAGCGTGCGCTCGAACTCGAAGCTCAGGTTGCCCCCGGTGTAGAGCGACTCGACCTCGGTCTCGGCGGAGAGCAGCAACTTGACCGCGCGGTCGTAGAACTCGTCGACCATGCTGATGAACCGGCGGGCCTGATCGTCGGTCCCCGCCCCCATGCGCGGCACGCCGGAGACCAGCACGGTATGGAACTCGCGCGACAGCTCGATGTAGTCGTTCTGGCTGCGAGGCCCATCGCAGAGCTCCTTGAAATCGAACCACACCACGCCCTCGTGCAGGCGGCGGGCTTTCAGCTCCCGGTGGTTGATCGTCAGCGTGGCACGCTCTCGCCCTTCGCTGCCGGCGACCGAGCGGAAACTCTTCGCCAGCAGCTGCTCGGCCTCGGCGTCGAGCGGCGCGTGGAATATCTCCACCTGCTCCAGGGCACGGAGACGGTAATCCACCCCGGAATCGACGTTGACCACTTCGCAATGGCGCTTGAGCAGATCGATCGCCGGCAGGAAGCGCGCCCTCTGCAGGCCATCCTTGTAGAGATCGTCCGGCACGATATTGGAGGTCGCCACCAATACGACGCCCTGCGCGAACAAGGCTTCCATCAGGTTGCCGAGGATCATCGCATCGGTGATGTCCTTGACGTAGAACTCGTCGAAGCAGATGACCCGAGCCTCGCCGGCGAACGTGGCCGCGATCTGCGTCAACGGGTTCTTCTCCCCCTTGTGGACCTCGAGTTCGCGGTGCACTCGCTGCATGAAGCGGTTGAAATGCGTACGCATCTTGCGCTCGAAGGGCAGCGACTCGTAGAACACATCGACCAGGTAGGTCTTGCCACGGCCGACGCCACCCCAGAAATAGAGCCCCATGACCGAAGGCGTGGGAGGCGCCTCGGGTTCGGCGGCCTTGCGCTTGCCGAACAGCCCCGCCACCTTCGACAGCTTCGACTCCCCGGAGACCGTCGTGGGCTTGGGCGCCGGGGTCCGCTGAAGATCGTCGTACAGGCGCTGCAGGTGCTTGACGGCATTCTCCTGCGCGGCGTCGTAGCTGAAGTCATCGCGCTCCAGATCCGCGCGATAACGCGACATTGGCGTCATGGTGCCTTGATGGGACGTCGCGGCATGGGGGGAACTCATGGCGGTATCGTGACCTCGGTTCGAAACAGGTGGCGGGATTATACTCTCCGACGAAAGTCTTGACAGTGCCTGGGAGACAAGCAAGGTTTGACCCGAGAGCCGAGCGGGTCGATATAATGGCACCGCACCGACCTTACGCAAGGGTCTTTGAGACAGGTCGTGCCGGGCACGACGACGAGGAGCGCACTGTGAACGAAAGCAATATCGACTGGATCCTGGCAATCGCCTGCTTCCTGGCGGGCATCGGTATCGGCGCCCTTTGTTACCACCTGCTGAACGCCAACGTAGCCCGCAACCAGAAAGTGCGTCAGCGTCTGGCCGAGACGGAGCTGGAACTCAATCAGGTCAAGGATGCGCTGAACGACCACTTCGCCAAGGTGGCCGATCTGGCCTCCAGCATTCAGCGCCAAAGCCACGACCTCGAACAGCACCTGATCCAGGGTGCGGACAAGCTGGTCGACGATCTCAAGCTGAAACGTCGACTGCATGGCAGCCAGGACGAGAACGAAGAGGTCGATCTGCCTCAGGTGCCACGCGACTATGCCGACGGCACCGGCGGCACGCTGGCCGAAGATTATGGCGTCCGCCAACGCCGAACCGCGGAGCAGCAGGAGAGCGCCCCGCAGCCTCCCCGCTACTGAAATGGCCGAAGACCCGTCGAAGTCCACCGGGCGGCGACGGGCGCCAATCCCCTTCCCTCAAGCCGGATTGTCGATGTCCACGAACCGGTGCTCGATATCGAAGCGATCCGCCAACCAGCTGCCCAGGGCCTGGATACCGTCACGCTCGGTGGCGTGGTGGCCCGCCGCCAGATAGGTGATCCCCATCTCTCTCGCCATGTGGGTGGTGCGCTCGGAGATTTCACCGGAGATGAACGCATCGGCACCCGCCTCGGCGGCTATCGGCAACATGTCCTGGGCGCCTCCCGTACACCAGGCAACGCGCCGTACGATTCCGGAATGGCCCTCTATCAGGGTGGGCGCGCGCTCCAGCGCCTGCTCGACGCGCCCCGCCAGGGCCCGGCTGTCCAGCTCGGCTTGCGGCGCCCCCATCCACAGCAGTCCCCGCCCCGGCTCACCGTCGAGGCAGCGCTCCATCTCGAATCCCAGACGCCGCCCCAGGCAGGCGTTGTTGCCCAGTGAAAGGTGGGCATCCAGCGGCAGGTGGTAAGCCAGCAGGTTGATGCCGTTCCCCAACAAGGTAGCCAGACGCCGATGCTTCATTCCGGTCACGCTCACCGGCTCGTTTTTCCAGAAGTAGCCGTGATGGACCAGTACGGCATCGGCGCCCCAGGCCACGGCTTCGTCGAGTAACGCCTGGCACGCCGTGACACCGGTCAGGATACGCTCGATCCTGTCCCGCCCCTCGACCTGCAATCCATTGACGGTGTAATCCTTGAACGCGTCGATACACAACTCCGCATCGACGGTCTCCTGGAGAATCTGCCGCGAAATCATACTGTCTCCCAGCGCGAAGCCTTGGTGAATGTTACACTTCCGATCCATATCGACATCGTGCCAGGCACCGCGCACACCGTCATCGAGCGCATCGTATTTCCATCGATTCCGTCGACGGGCTCCCCGGCCCCATCGGCGCAAACACGGCCGCCTCGATCACCGCAGCGCTGCCGGACGTGGCGAAGTCGCTCTGATTTCCAGTCTAAGGACCCAGCACATGCGCCGCCACCTAGCCGCCTACCTGTGGCCCGCCCTCTGCGGCATTCTGATCGCCGTCGTCCTGCTCTACGCCTTCCCGTCGCTGCTGGGCCGAGACGGGCCGGCCAGCGACACCCCGACCGGAATGGCCGGCGTCGAATCCGCGACCTCGGAACGCGCCCCACCCGATGTCGTCGATGCGCCATCGCTCGATCGCCACGAAGGGCCCGTCAGTTACTCGCAGGCGGTCAACCGTGCCGCGCCGGCCGTCGTCAACGTCTACTCGTCGCGCGTCGTCGACACCAGCCAGCACCCGCTGATGTCGGATCCGTTCTTCCGCCAGTTCTATGGCAAGAACATGCCGCAGCGCCAGCGCATGCTATCGAGTCTCGGATCGGGGGTGGTCGTCAGCGAAGAGGGCTACATCCTGACCAACAATCATGTCATCAACGATGCGGATGAGATCCAGGTGGCCCTCAGGGATGGCCGCGAAGCCATCGCGCAAGTGATCGGCACCGACCCCGACAGCGACCTGGCGGTCCTCAAGATCGACCTCGACGACCTGCCGGTCATCAAGCTGAGCAATTCGGAGGACATCGCCATCGGCGACGTCACCCTGGCCATCGGCAACCCCTTCGGCGTCGGCCAGACGGTGACCATGGGCATCATCAGCGCGACCGGGCGCGATCATCTCGGCCTCAGCCGCTACGAGGACTTCATCCAGACCGACGCCGCGATCAACCCGGGCAACTCCGGGGGGGCACTGGTGGACGCCAACGGCTCGCTGATCGGCATCAATACGGCGATATTCTCCCGCTCCGGCGGTTCCCAGGGCATCGGTTTCGCGATACCGGCCAACTTGGCACGCGGCATTCTGAACGACATCGTGACCCAGGGCCGGGTCATCCGGGGCTGGCTGGGAATCGACGCTCAACAGATGACGCCGGATCTGGCGTCGTCGTTCGGCCTCAAGACCCTCAGTGGCGTCATCGTTGCCAACGTGGTGTCAGGCGGACCCGGCGACGAGGCTGGATTGCGCCCCGGGGATATCCTGCTCGCCATCGACGGCAAGCCGATTCTCGATCCGCGGGAGACCCAGGTGGATATCGCCGAGATCCCCCCCGGCACGCAACTGCCGTTGACCATCGTGCGAGGCGGCGAAAAACGCAGAGTCACGCTGAAGGTCGGCGAGCGCCCGCCGCCCGCCCAAAGCAGCGACGACGCGACGAGAAGGGCCCAGGCCACCCAGGGTTCGGAGGCGCCCGGCGCCGATAGCGACGCCAGCGAACGCTAGCCCTCATCCAACGACGATCGCCGCCCGAGGGGCGGCGATCGTCGTCTTTTCCTGTGCCCGATCCTCAGCGCTTGAGGCGGTTCTCCGCCGAGCGGGCGTGGGCCGTCAAGGACTCGCCCCGCGCCAGAACGGATGCCGTCCGTCCCAGCGTGTCGGCCCCCTCCGGAGAACACTGGATCAGCGACGAGCGCTTCTGGAAATCGTAGACGCCCAACGGGGAGGAGAAACGCGCCGTGCCGGAGGTCGGCAACACATGGTTGGGGCCGGCGCAGTAGTCACCAAGCACCTCCGCCGTATGGCGCCCCATGAAGATGGCACCGGCGTGACGTACGCCTTCCACCATCTCCTGGGGCGACTCCACGGAGAGCTCCAGGTGTTCGGGCGCGATGCGATTGATCAGCTCGACCGCCTGCTCGGGCCCTTCACAGAGGATCAGTGCACCCCGCCTCGCCAGCGACTCGCGGATGATCGCTTCCCGCTCCATGGTCGGCAGCAGGCGCTCGATGGAGGCCAGGACGGCCTCGAGGTGTTCGGCATCCCAGGTCACCAGAATGGCCTGGGCATCTTCATCGTGCTCGGCCTGGGAAAACAGGTCCATCGCCAGCCAGTCCGGATCGGTACCGGCGTCGGAGACGACCAGTATCTCGGAGGGCCCCGCGATCATGTCGATGCCGACCTGGCCGAAGACGGCCCGCTTGGCGGTCGCCACATAGATGTTGCCGGGCCCGACGATCTTGTCGACCCTGGGCACGCTCTGGGTGCCGTAGGCCAGCGCCGCCACGGCTTGCGCCCCGCCCAGCGTGAAGACGCGGTCGACGCCGGCGAGATGGGCGGCCGCCAGCACCAGCTCGTTGACCACGCCGTCCGGCGTCGGCACGACCATGACGATCTCGCGCACACCCGCCACATGAGCCGGCAGAGCGTTCATCAGCACCGAGGAGGGATAGGCCGCCTTGCCTCCCGGCACATAGATGCCGACGCGATCGAGCGCCGTCACCTTCTGGCCCAGCATGGTGCCGTCCGGCTCCTGGTACTGCCAGGACTCCGGCTTCTGGCGCTGGTGATAGATCCGGATGCGCTCCGCCGCCTGCTGCAGCGCCTCGCGCTGGGCCGCTGGGATCGACGCGAACGCCGTCTCCAGCCGCTCGGGCCCGATCATCAGTTCGGACATGGCCGTTGCGGAAAGCCGGTCGAAGCGATTGGTATACTCGATCAATGCCGCGTCGCCGCTCCGACGGACGGCTTCGATGATCTCCGCGACGCGGGCGGAGATTTCATGATCGGAGACCCCTTCCCAGGCCAGCAGAGCGTCGAGACGCGCATCGAAATCAGCGTCCCGCGTGGTGAAACGGGCAATGGTAGTCGTTTGGCTCATCATTGATTCTCTCTACGTGCGACCGTCCCGCCGCCGACAGATTGCATACCGTCCCCGGATGCGCTCACGGAGCTGCGGCTCAAGCGACGGTCCGTGCGCTCACCGCGTGACGCAAGCGCTCGATCAGCGGCCTGAGTCGCTCATGCTTCATCGTCATCGACGCCTTGTTGACCACCAGCCGGGTGCTGATGTTCTCGATCAGCTCGCGAGGCTCCATGCCGTTGGCGCGCAGGGTATTGCCGGTATCGACGATATCGACGATCTCGTCGGCCAGGTTCATCAGCGGAGCCAGCTCCATCGCCCCGTACAGCTTGATCACCTCGGCCTGGATACCCTGCTCCGCATAGTAACGACGTGCCACATTGACGAACTTCGTCGCCACCCGGCGCTTGGCCCGCGCGGGCTGGGCGTCGACGATACCCGCCGTCATCAGCCGGCAGCGCGAGATCCCCAGGTCGAGTGGCTCGTAGAGCCCCTCGGCGCCGTGCTCCAGCAATACGTCCTTGCCGGCGACACCCAGGTCGGCTGCCCCCAGCTGTACGTAGGTCGGCACGTCCACCGCCCGGATGACCACCAGCTTGACGTCGGGCAGGTTGGTGTCGAACAGCAGCTTGCGACTCTTGCCGAAATCGTCCGCCGGGGTGATGCCCGCATCCGCCAGCAGTGGCAAGGTCTCTTCGAGGATACGGCCCTTGGATAGCGCCAGGATCAGTTGATTGCTCATGGTATCTCTACACCCGACTAACCCGGCACGCGGCGAATGCGCGCACCCAGCAGCTGCAATTTCTCTTCGATGCACTCGTAACCGCGATCGATATGGTAGATCCGATCCACCATCGTCTCGCCCTGAGCCACCATCGCCGCCACCACCAGGCTCGCCGACGCCCGCAGATCGGTCGCCATCACCGGCGCACCGGAAAGCTTCTCGACGCCAGTCACCACCGCGGTGTTGCCCTCGAGCGCGATGTGCGCGCCCATCCGGTTGAGCTCCTGCACATGCATGAAGCGATTTTCGAAGATGGTCTCGACGACCGTGCCAGTGCCCTCGGCCACCGCATTCAGCGCCACGAACTGGGCCTGCATGTCCGTCGGAAAGGCCGGATACGGCGCCGTGCGCAGGTTCACGGCCTTGGGCCGGCGCCCGCCCATGTCGAGCTCGATCCAGTCTTCTCCGGCGGCAATGGTGGCTCCGGCCTCCTCGAGCTTGGCCAGCCCCGCCTCCATGATGTCGGCCCGCGTCTTGCGTACCCGCACGCGCCCGCCAGTGGCGGCGGCGGCGACCAGAAAGGTCCCGGTTTCGATCCGGTCCGGCATCACGTCGTAGTGACAGCCGTGCAGACGCTCGACGCCCTCGACAGTGATGGTGTCGGTACCCTGGCCCCGAATATCGGCGCCCATGGCGATCAGGCACTCGGCCAGATCGACGACTTCCGGTTCGCGGGCGGCGTTTTCCAGCACCGTGGTGCCTTCGGCCAGCGTGGCGGCCATCAGCAGATTTTCGGTACCGGTCACGGTGACGGTATCGAAGAAGATCGTGGCGCCCTTGAGGCGACCATCGACGCGGGCACGGATATAGCCCCCCTCGACGGTGATCTCCGCGCCCATCGCCTCGAGCCCGCGAATGTGGAGATCGACCGGACGCGAGCCGATGGCACAGCCCCCTGGCAGCGACACGTCGGCCTTGCCGAAGTGCGCCAGCAGCGGCCCGAGAACCAGAATCGAGGCACGCATCTTCTTGACCAGCTCGTAGGGGGCATGACAGTCGCGCACCTGCGAGCCATCGATCTGGATGCTCATTTTCTCGCCCATGACCGGTTCGATGCCCATGCGTCCGAGCAGTTCGAGTGTCGTGGTGATGTCCTGGAGATGCGGCAGGTTACCGATGGTCACGGGTTCGTCGGCGAGCAGCGTCGCCGCCAGTATCGGCAGCGCCGAGTTCTTGGCGCCACTGGCCCAGACTTCACCGTCCAGCGGCCCATTACCGGTAATGATCAGCTTGTCCATGAAGGTTCGCTATAGAATCGAGAGAGATGACCGGCCCGAGAGGCCGGGCAGGGGCTCAGACACCGAGATTCTCCGGCGCCGATTTCCACTGAGCGGGCGTGAACGTCTTGATGCTGATGGCATGCAGCGCGCCGGAGGCGATCTCGTCCGACAGCGCGCCGTAGATCAGTTGCTGGCGCTTGACCGGGCTCATGCCATCGAAGACGTCGCCCACGGCGATCACTTGAAAGTTGCAGCCTTCGCCCTGGATATGGAATTCACAGCCGTCGATCTGACTCTCGAGGCGGTTTTTGACATCGCTGGGTTGCATGGCAATCGGGCTCCCTTGTGACTGCTGCGCAGAGTGCGCAGGGAAAGCGCCACATGGTAGCGGAAAGCGCCCCGTCTTGGCGATCTCGCCAGCATGCAAAAACGCCGCAAGCCGGAGAACGACATCGGGACGCTCGGAGGGAGAAGGTCTAGCCGCGGTCTCGCGCCGGCTCGGCGCAAGTCGTCTCGACGGCCGGCAGCAGCGGCGCCAGCTCGGTGATGTCCATCAGGCGCTGCAAGGCGGGCGACAGCGAGACGCGATTCAGCCGCAGCGAATGGCGCTGCACGCTGCGTACCCAGACCAACAGCACGCTGAGCACCGCGCTACTCGCAATCTGAACGCCTGTCAGGTCGAACGAGACCTCGGCCTGGGCCGGCTGATCCGCCAGCCAGTGCCGGCCCGCCTGGGCCAGCGGGCCGGCACTGTCGAAATCCGCCTCGCCGCAGATCGTCAACACGTTGTCGTCGACGACCTCCAGCGTGGCGTCCTCGCGCTCGAGCAGCAGACTCACGCGTCCCCGCCCTTCTCGAGTTCATCGGTCCCGACTTCCGGCGCCCAGTTGTCGATCACGGCATCGATGTCGCGGTTGTTGTCGCGCATCGCCTGATCGAACTGATTGCGGAACGTCAGGCCGAGGTTGATACCGTTGACGATGACATTGATCACTTTCCACTGACCATCGCTCTGGCGCAGCGTGAAGTTGACCGGATAGGTCTGGCCACTGGTCGAGATCACCTCCATGGGTACCGAGGCCTGGTCGTCATAGCGGCCGGCGTTCTCGCTGTCCTTCACGCGCAGCGTCTTGTAGTCGAACGTCACCAGCCCCTTGGCATAGGTATCGATCAACGTCTTGCGGAATACGTTGACGAACCGCGAGCGCTGTTCCGGGCTGGCGCCACGGAAGTAGCGCCCCATCACACTGGCGCCGATGTAACGGAAATCGGCCACTTCCGCCATGTTGGTGTCGACGAGCTTCGCCAGCTCACCCTCGTGCTGCGCGTAGTAATCCTTCTTGCCCTCCAGCTCGGACATCAGGGAGTCGACGCTCTGCTGGATCACCTGGGTCGGCGACTGCTGAGCCTGCGCCGTCGTGGTCATGCTCGCCAGACACGCCGCGACGAGGGTCAGCGCCACCATCCAGATGCCGCGCATCCCGGCATGACACCGTGACGCACTCGAGGCGTTACGTGAGAAGGTCATTTTCATCATCGACTCCTTGTCTGCGATTACGTTCTTCCGACTTACTTGGCCATGTTCGACACGAACTGCTGAATGAGCTCTTCCAGCACCAGTGCCTGCTGAGTATCGTGAATGACGTCGCCATCATGGAGCATGTCCGGCGCGCCCCCCACGGTCAGGCCGACGTACTGCTCGCCCAGCAGCCCCGACGTCAGGATCGCCGCCGTGGTGTCGTCGGAGAGTTTGCCATCGTACTCCGAGTCCAGCTCCATGGTGACCTTGGCGTCGAACCACTTGGGATCGAGCTGAATGTCGGTCACCTTGCCGACGCGCACCCCCGACATGGTGACTTTCGCCTGTGGCCGCAACCCCCCGATGTTGGCAAAGTTCGCAGTCAGCGTGAACGTGTCGTTGGGCACTCCCACCCCCAGACCGCTGACCCTGAGGCCGAGAAACACCAGCCCCAGAATGCCTGCCAGCATGAAAATGCCGACGCCCAGTTCCAACCAGCTATTGCGCTTCATCCGAGATCTCCAAACATCAACGCGGTGAGCACGAAATCGAGGCCCAATACCGCCAGCGAGGCGTATACCACCGTCCGGGTGGTCGCGCGCGAAATACCTTCCGAGGTAGGAATCAGGTCATAGCCCTGGAATACCGCGATCCAGGTCACGACCAGACCGAACACCAGACTCTTGACCATGCCGTTGAGCACATCGTCGACGAAGTCGACGCTATCCTGCATGTTGCTCCAGTAGGAACCTTCGTAGACACCCAGCCAGTCGACGCCGACCAGGTAGCCACCCCAGATCCCGACCACGCCGAAGATGACGGTCAGCACGGGCAGCGACACGAAACCCGCCCAGAGCCGCGGCGCCACGATCCGGCGCAGCGGGTCGACACCGATCATCTCCATGCTGGTGAGCTGCTCGGTCGCTTTCATCAGGCCGATTTCCGCCGTCAATGCCGATCCCGCGCGACCGGCGAACAGCAGCGCCGCCACCACCGGCGCCAGTTCGCGAACGAGCGAGAGCGCCACCATCTGCCCCAGCGCTTCGTCGGCGCCGAAACCGACCAGAATGGTGAAACCCTGCAGCGCCAGCACCATGCCGATGAACAACCCCGAGACCAGCACGATGGCGACCGACATCACGCCGACGAAATGCATCTGGCGCAACCACAGATGAAACCCTTCTCTGGACGGGAGACAGAACACCGACTGGACCAGGAAAAGTCCCGCCCGCCCGATCGAACTCAGCGTATCGAGTGTCGCCCTGCCCAGGGCAGCGATGTGGCGCTTCATGAGAACTGCCCCGCTGGCGCCAGGATATCGTCGAAGAAGTCCGGCGCCGGATAGTGGAACGGTACCGGACCGTCGGGCTCGCCATGCACGAACTGTTTCACATGAGCGTCGTCATTCACGTTCAGCGTCTGCGGAGAGCCGTGCGCCATGACCTTGCCATCGGCGATGATGTAGACGTAGTCGGCGATCGACAATGTCTCCTTGATGTCGTGAGAGACCATCACGGCCGTCAGGCCCAGCGCCAGGTTGACCTTCTTGATCAGTTGCACCAGCACCCCCATCGAGATGGGATCCTGCCCCACGAACGGCTCGTCGTAGAGCACCAGGTCCGGATCCAGTGCCACCGCCCGCGCCAACGCCACGCGCCTGGCCATGCCACCGGACAGTTCCGAGGGCATCAGATGCCGGGCGCCACGCAACCCCACGGCCTGGAGCTTCATCAACACGATGTCGCGGATCATGGCATTCGGGAGTTCGGTATGGATACGCAGCGGAAATGCCACGTTCTCGAATACGTCGAGGTCCGAGAATAGCGCGCCGCTCTGAAACAGCATGCCCATTCGGCGACGCAGCTTGAAGAGCGAGCGCCGAGACAGCTTGTGCACATCCTGCCCACCGATGAGGATCTGGCCCCGATCCGGCACCAGCTGCCCGCCGATCAGTTTCAACAGGGTCGTCTTCCCAGTGCCGCTGGGCCCCATGATGGCGGTAATCTTGCCGAGTGGAATCTGCAAGTCGACGCCGCGGAAGATGTCGGTGCTGCCGCGGGAAAAGTGCAGGTCCTTGACCTCGACCATAATCGGATCGTCCATGCAGCATCCACCAATCTAATGAGATCAATTATCGAACATTGTATCCTAACCTTGGCGTCAGCGACCAGCCATCTCCCTGCCGTGAAAATCACCACCGCAGGAAGGACGAATCGCCGGCCGATCAAAGGTATACTGCCGCCATTGAAGCATTCCGGACACGGGACCTCGAAGCATAGCGACAGCAGGCATTTGGACGTCATGACCGACTTCTTCGTTCCATCCATCATCATCGGGGAGCCTCGACCGAGACCATGAACGACATCGCCGCGCTAGATTTCCGCGCCAGCGCCAGGCGCACGTTGACCCTGGAACAGCAAGCCATCGGAGAGCTCGTGTCGAAGCTCGACGACTGCTTCGATGAAGCCTGCGAGCTGCTCCTCGAATGCCGAGGCCGGTTGATCGTCACCGGCATGGGCAAGTCGGGCCACATTGCGCGCAAGATGGCGGCGACCCTCGCCAGCACCGGCTCGCCGGCTTTCTACGTACACCCGGGCGAAGCCAGCCACGGCGATCTCGGCATGATCACCGGCGACGACGTCGTCATCGCCCTGTCCAACTCAGGCGAGACCCAGGAAATCACCGGCCTTCTGCCGCTGTTCAAGCGTCTCGGCGCGCCACTGGTCAGCCTTACCGGACGCCCCGATTCCACACTAGCGCGCTACAGCGACGTCCATATCGACGTCGGCGTCTCTCGCGAAGCCTGTCCTCACGACCTGGCACCCACCTCTTCCACCACGGCCGCGCTGGCGATGGGCGACGCCCTGGCGCTGGCGCTGCTCGAGGCGCGGGGGTTCAGCGCGGAGGATTTCGCGCTCTCCCACCCTGGCGGCACCCTCGGCAAGCGGCTGCTGCTGCGAGTCGCGGATCTCATGCACGAGGGCAACCGCCTCCCCAGCGTGCCGGCCGGCAGCCCGCTGCGAGAGGCGTTGCTGGAGATGACGCTAAAGGGCATGGGGTTCACCTGCGTCGTCGATGAACGCGGCATGCTGGTCGGTGTCTATACCGACGGCGACCTGCGTCGCACGCTCGATCAGCGTGGCGATTTCGCGCTGCTGCGGGTGGACGACGTCATGACCCGCGGCGGCAAGACGGCCTCCCCCGACATGCTGGCGGCGGAGGCTGTCAGGATCATGGAGGACAACCGAATTACCGCCCTGGCAGTCGTCGAGGACGGTTCGCCAGTGGGCGCCCTGCACATGCACGACCTGTTGAGAAGCGGCGTCATCTGAGGCGCCGCTCGACACCCGTCGTCCCGCGATGTCGACCGTGCCATCCGACGACAGGCGTGAGGCACCCGGAACCTTCGATCACGACACGCACAATCAATACGAGGAGATAACGTGGCCAAAACAGCCAGATTCCAGTCTCCCTGGTGGCGACGCCTCGGCCTGCTGGTCCTGCTGCTGGTCCTGGGGGCTGGTCTGACCTACCTGGATCAGCGCGGCGAGAACGACCAGGAGCCCGTCATCGGCAACACGGTCGGCGAGCCCGACTACTATCTCGAGGATGCCAGCATGACGCGCTTCGATGAACAGGGTCGCGCCTATCAGCGCCTGGAGACGCCACGGCTGGTACACACGCCGTCCGACGACATCATCCGCACCGAAGCGCCCCATGGCTATCTGACCGACGACCAGCAACGCCAGTGGCAGGTGACCAGCCAGACGGGGCGACTGAGCCGCAGCGGAGAACAGTTGACGCTCCAGGGCGACGCACGCCTGGTTCAGCCGGAGCAGGCGTGGAGCCTGGAGACGCAGACGCTGCACTACGACAATCGCGAAGCCCACGCCTGGAGTGACACGCCTTCCGTGTTGCGTCAGCATAATCAGAGCATGCGCGGGAACCGCTTCGATGCCTGGATCAACGAAGATCGTATGCGCTTGACCGACAACGTGCAGGGGCGCCTGCCACAGCAATCTGAGGATCAAGGATCATGAGGCGAGAAATCGGCCAACTCCTGGTGCTGACCGCGCTGGGCTTCACCAGTCTTCCGACCGTCGCGCTGGAGAGCGATGCCAGCGCACCGATAGAAATCGCCGCCGATCAACTCGAGCTGGACGATCGCCAGGGCACTGCCGTCTACACGGGCGGCGTCGACATGCAGCAAGGCAGCATGCATCTCAAGGCGGCACGCGTTGATATCCAGCGCGGCAACAACGGCCAGGTCAGCCAGGTCACCGCCAAGGGCGGCGGTGGCGAGCGCGCCTACCTCGAACAGAAGCCGGCGCCCGATCAGGAGATCGTCAAGGGCTGGGGCGATACCGTGGTCTATCACGCCGCCGAACGACGGGTGGAGCTGATCGGCAACGCTGAGCTGCACCAGGCCGGCGACACCTTCGACGGTGCCTATGTCGAGTACTATCTCGACTCGCGACGCGTCCAGGCCCGCTCCGCCCAGAATGGCGACGGAAGCGGCGACGGCCGCGTCCGCATGACTCTCACGCCGCGCGATTCGTCCCAGTAACGGTCGAACCATGACCCGGCATCGTTTCGAGCCGTCGCGCGGGGCGTGACCGCGACATCACTCTCCGGCGCGCAGCCACAAGGATCGTATTCATGAAAACGCTAACGGCCGCCAACCTTGCCAAGAGCTACAAGGGACGCCGAGTCGTCCACGACTTCAGCCTGACGCTGCGGCAAGGGAGTATCGTCGGCTTGCTGGGACCGAATGGCGCCGGCAAGACGACGTCCTTTTACATGATCGTCGGCCTGGTCAAGGCCGATGCGGGTAGCGTCCACATCGACGACATGGATCTCAGCCGTGCGCCGATGCACGACCGGGCACGAGCCGGCATCGGCTATCTGCCGCAGGAGGCCTCGATCTTCCGCAAGCTGAGCGTCGCCGACAACATCATGGCGATCCTCGAGACGCGCAAGGATCTGGATCGCGCCGGGCGGCGCGAACGGCTGGGACAGCTGCTCGGCGATTTCCACGTCGACCATATTCGCGACAACCTGGGCATGAGCCTGTCCGGTGGCGAACGCCGGCGCGTCGAGATCGCCCGCGCCCTGGCCACCGAGCCGGCATTCGTCCTGCTCGACGAACCGTTCGCCGGTGTCGACCCCATCTCGGTCGGCGACATCAAGAGCATCATCCGCCAGTTGCGCGACCGCGAGATCGGCGTCCTGATCACCGACCACAACGTGCGCGAGACGCTCGACATCTGCGATAACGCCTACATCGTCGGTGACGGCCAGATCATCGCCGAGGGCCGTCCCCAGGCCATTCTCGAAAACCAGCGCGTTCGCGAGGTCTATCTCGGCCACGAGTTCCGCCTGTAGCCCCCTGCCCTTTTCGTCATGCCATCGGTTGCCGCCACTTCGGAACCCACACTGATGGCATGTTTCTTGCATAAAGCGTTGCATATCGCCATCGCAGCCAGTAACGTTGTGAGCCTTCCTCCGTTATCGTGACGATCGCTTTTCCATGTCCATGAAGCCCTCGCTGCAACTCAGGGTCGGCACGCAGTTGACCATGACGCCTCAGCTCCAGCAGGCCATTCAACTGCTTCAGCTGTCGACGCTCGACCTGCGTCAGGAAATACAGCAGGCGCTGGAGTCCAATCCGATGCTGGAAATGGAAGAGCCCTATTCGGAGCAGGAGACCCAGGACGCCACGGAAGACGAGTGGGCCAATGACATTCCCGACGAACTGGCCCTCGACAGCGACTGGAGCGATACCTACCAGGACGCCCATGTCGGCTCTCCGGGCAGCGCGAGCAGTAACGAGGAAGCCCCGGACTTCGACCGTAACGCGGCTGTCACGACCCTTCGCGACCACCTGCTCTGGCAGCTGGCGATGGGAGATTTCGACGAGCGCGAGCTGGCACTGGGAGAGTGCCTGATCGACGCCATCAACGACGATGGCTACCTGGTGGACTCACTGGACGAGCTGGCGGCGAGCCTGCGCGAGCAGCGCGGGGAGAGCGTCAGCACGGCCGATCTCGAGCACACGCTCATGCGCCTGCAACAGTTCGACCCCACCGGCGTCGGCGCTCGCAACCTGCGCGAGTGCCTGCTGCTTCAACTCGGCACGCTGGACGACGACACCCCACTGCTCCCCCAGGCCAAGCGTCTGGTGCGCCAGTTCCTCGAAGCCCTGGCCGGCAACGATCGACGACTGCTCAAGCGCCGCCTGCGTCTCGAGGAGGAGGAGCTCGATAGCGTCATCGCCTTGATCCGGACGCTGGAGCCGCGCCCGGGCCAGCGCTTCGACACCAGCCGCGACGACTACGTGATCCCCGACCTGGTTGCCACGCCCTCTCGCGATGGCTGGCGCATCGAGCTGAACGCCGAGACCCTGCCGCGCCTGCGCATCCAGCCCGACTACGCCGCCCTGATCAAACGGGCGGACAAAAGCGATGACAACACCTTCCTGCGCCAGCACCTGCAGGAAGCCCGCTGGCTGATCAAGAGCCTCTCCAGCCGAAACGACACGCTGCTCAGGGTGGGCCGGGAGATCATGTCGCGCCAGGTGGGGTTTCTCGAGCGCGGCGAAGAGGCGATGAAACCCCTGATCCTGGCCGACATCGCCCGCAGCGTCGACATGCATGAATCGACGATCTCCCGGGTCACGACCCAGAAATACATCCACACGCCACGCGGCGTGTTCGAGTTGAAGTACTTTTTCTCGAGCCAGGTCGGCGGACAGGGTGGCGACGGCGACAGCTATTCAAGCACTGCCATCCGCGCCCGCATCAAGAAATTCATCGGCGACGAGCCCCCGCGCAAACCTCTCTCGGACAGCAAATTGGTCGAATTGCTGGCCCAGTCCGACATCAGCGTCGCCAGGCGCACCGTGGCCAAATACCGTGAAGCCATGGGCATTCCGTCGTCCAGTGAACGCAAGCGCCTGGCCTGATCCCCGGGCCCGAAGTCAGTCAAGGCTCGCCATTCCGAACCAGATCGATCACGATGCCTTTGCAGTGCCCTGAAAAGGGTTACAATCAGAAGTGCCATCTGCCGCAACAGGAGTGTGTCATGCAAGTGAACGTTACCGGCCACCATGTCGAGCTGACCGACGCCCTCCGGGACTACGTCGGAGAGAAACTCGTTCGTTTGGAGCGTCACTACGACAACATCACCAACGTCCAGGTCACCCTGAGTGTCGAGAAGGAACGCCAGCAGGCAGCCTGTACCCTGCACGCGGCCGGCGGCGACCTGCACGCCGAAGCCAGCGATACCGACATGTACGCCGCCATCGATTCACTGGCCGACAAACTCGACCGCCAACTGGTCAAGCACAAAGAGAAGGCACAAGCCCGCGCCCAAGGCGCAGGCGCCCGTTGACGCCTGATGATGACACTGGAAAGCATTCTGCCCCCCGAGCGAACCCTGTTCGAGGTCACGGGGGGCAGCAAAAAACGTCTGCTGGAATTTTTCAGCACCTTCATCGCCCAGAACACGCCCAGCCTGGATAGCCATGAGGTCTTCAGCCGCCTGATCGGTCGCGAGCGACTGGGAAGCACGGGGATCGGCAACGGCGTTGCCATCCCCCATGCTCGCAGCCCTCATTGCAAAGGGCCGATTGCGGGATTCATGCGCCTGGAGGACGCCATCGACTTCGACGCCATCGACGGCGAGCCGGTGGACCTCGTTTTCGTGCTGCTGGTGCCGGAAGAGGCGGATGATGCGCATCTGTCGCTGCTGGCGGAAGTCGCCGGCATCATGAACCAGAGCAGCGTTCGGCAGCAGTTGCGCCAGGCCGACTCGCAGCGGGCGCTGCACGATGCGCTCGTCGATGCCATTCGCCATCACCGTGACAGCGACGACGGATAAGCGATGCAACTCGTCATCATCAGTGGCCGCTCGGGCTCGGGGAAATCGATTGCGCTGCAGGCGCTCGAGGATCTTGGCTACTACGCCATCGACAACCTCCCCGCCAACCTGCTCGCCCCGCTGATCGACGAACTGCGCAGCGCTCCGCCATCCCGGCCCAACGTGGCGGTCAGTATCGACGCGCGCAACCTGCCGGAATCGCTGGAGCGTTTTCCCATCCTGCTGGACGCGGTGCGCGGGCGCGGCATAGACACCCAGGTCGTCTATCTCACCGCCGATGCCAAGATCCTGCTCGAACGCTACTCAGCCACTCGTCGTCGCCATCCGCTGACCCGCGGCAACGACATGACGCTGGCCGAGGCCATCGATCACGAGCAAGGCTATCTCGCGCCGATTCGCCGCGTGGCCGACCTGGTGATCGACACCCAGGGGCTGTCGGTGCACGACCTCCGGGCCCGAATCGGCGAACAGGTGGCCAAGCATACCGGTGGCCGGCTGACCTTGACCTTCGAGTCGTTCGGCTTCAAACGGGGCGTGCCGCTGGACGCCGACATGGTATTCGACGCGCGCTGCCTTCCCAATCCGTTCTGGGATCCCGGGCTGCGCGCCTACGACGGCCGGGATGCCCAGATCATCGAGTTCCTCGAGTCCTATCCCGACGTCCACGCCCTGGCGGAGGACATCCACGGCTGGCTCGATCGCTGGCTGCCATCCTATCTGGCCAGTCATCGCAGTTATCTGACGGTCGCCATCGGCTGTACCGGCGGTCAACACCGCTCGGTCTATCTGATCGAGCGACTGGCACGCCATTTTCACCACGACGACGCCGATATTCGACTGCGCCATCGTGAGCTGGGCATTCACACCGCTCTCCCGAGCGACTCAGCAGCGCAGCCGTCCGCACCCACAGGAAACGCAGGATCATCCGAGCGCGATGCCGACACGTGAACTTCGCCTGACCAACCGCCGCGGACTGCATGCCCGTGCCGCCACCAAACTGGTTCAATGCTGCCAACCCTTCGACGTGCGCGTGGCGATCCATCACGGTAACCGCCAGGCGGACGCCGCCAATATCATGTCGCTGCTCATGCTTGCGGCACCTTGTGGCACCGAATTGATCGTCGTCACTGAAGGCGAGGATGCAGACGCTGCCATGGACGCCATCGTCAGGCTGTTCGAGGCTCGCTTTCACGAGGACGAGTAACCCCACCCGTTTATGAACAGCGTTTTCTATCCTCGTCATTTCTCTCGACGATGGTAGAATGCTCACCCTATCGCCAGTCGTTCAAGGATGACCGTTCAGGATGAGCAACAATCCCGAAAAACTGCAGCCACGGCTGGCCAAACTCAACGAAGCCCTCGAGAGCGGCGCGCTGGATCAGGCGCGGCGCATGCTCAACCGCGGCTTGGCGCCGGTGGATGTCGCCCATCTGCTGGAATCCACGCCGCCCAAGGAGCGCGACATCCTCTGGGGTCTGCTGGACCCCGAGCTACATGGCGACGTGCTGCAGTACCTGGGCGACGACGTCCAGCTCGAATTCCTCAACCGCATGGATGCGGAACAGCTACTGACGGCGACCGAAGGGCTCGACGTCGATGACCTCGCCGACCTGCTGCAGCAGCTACCCAATACCGTCATTCAGGAAGTCCTCCAGTCGATGGAGGCGCAGGAGCGCCAGCGCGTCGAAGCGGTTCTCTCCTATCCGGAGGACACCGCCGGCGGCCTGATGAACCCGGATGCAATCACCATCCGCCCGGATATCACGCTGGACGTCGTGCTACGCTATCTGCGTCGCCACGAGCGCCTGCCTGATGCCACCGACACCCTGCTGGTGGTCACGCGTCGCGACGAGCTGATCGGCATTCTGTCGATCAACCGCCTGCTGGTATCGGATGTCTCGGTGCTGGTGCGCGAAGTGATGCAGACCGACTTTCACGCCATTCAGGCGACCGCCTCGGACAGTGACGTGGCGACGCTGTTCCAGAAGCACGATCTGATCTCGGCACCGGTCGTCGGCATCGATGGCAAACTGCTCGGCCGCATCACCATCGACGACGTGGTCGATGTCATCCGGGAAGATGCCGAGCACCAGGTCATGAGCATGGCAGGTCTCGACGAGGACGAAGACACCTTCGCGCCCGCGCTGAGGACGAGCCGCCGCCGTGCGGTATGGCTCGGCATCAATCTGGTTGCGGCGACGATCGTCTCCATCGCCATCGGTTTCTTCGAGGACACCATCCAGCAGATTGCCGCGCTGGCCGTGTTGATGCCGATCGTTTCCAGCATGGGCGGGATCGCCGGCTCGCAGACCCTGACCGTTCTGATTCGCGGTATCGCTCTGGGGCACGTCTCGGGTGCCAATGTCCGCTGGCTGCTGATTCGAGAACTGCTCGTCGGCATGACCAACGGCCTGATCTGGGCGGTGGTCGTGGGCGCGATGTCGGTATTCCGCTTCGATGACATTCGACTGGGCGAGATCATCGCCATGGCGATGATCATCAACCTGACCGTGGCAACGCTGGCAGGCACCTTGATCCCGGTGATGCTGAAAAAGTTCAAGATCGACCCGGCGCTGTCCGGCGGCGTGCTGCTGACGACCATCACCGACGTGGTGGGCTTCGTCGCCTTCCTCGGCTTGGCGACAGCGTTCTACCTGTAACGACATGGCGATCGGACACGGGCGCCCGGACAAGGAGCAGCAGATGAACTTTCACACCCGCAAATGGATCAAGCCCGAGGATCTCAACCCCAACGGATCGCTGTTCGGTGGCAGCCTGTTGCGCTGGATCGACGAGGAGGCGGCGATCTACGCCATCATTCAACTGGGCAACGCCCAGGTGGTGACGAAATACATCTCCGAGATCAACTTCGTCTCCAGTGCCCGGCAGGGCGACATCATCGAACTGGGCATCACCGCCACCCATTTCGGCACCACCTCCATCACGCTGGAGTGCCACGTCCGCAACAAGATCACCCGCAAGAGCATCCTGACGATCGACAGGATGGTCTTCGTGAATCTCGGCGAGGACGGCGCTCCCGCGCCGCACGACCGCACCGAGATCACCTATGTCAAGGATCGCTTCGACGGCTAAAAGCCGTAAGCCGTAAGCCAGTGTGCAACCTCCGATCTTCATCGAAATAAACGGTATTGACCTGGCCTTGCGTTTTTGACCTTTCTTAAAGCTTATGACTTACGGCTCCGGGCGAAGCCCGGACAGCTACTGCCCCGCGATGGTCATCGAGTCGATCAACCAGCTGCCGGTCTGGATGCTGCCCCGCCGGTCGATGTCGTCGCCGATGCCCTGGAGACCGGCGAACATCTCGCGCAGATTGCCGGCCACGGTGAACTCCTCCACCGGGTGGGAGATCCGGCCATTCTCGACCCAGAAACCCGCCGCGCCCCGCGAGTAGTCGCCGGTCACCGGATTGAGTCCCTGCCCCATCATCTCGGTCACCATGATCCCCGTGCCCATCTGCTGCATCAGGCGCTCCAGCGAGACCGTCGGTGCCTGTATGCGAACGTTACGCGCGCCGCCCGCGTTGCCGGTGGTCTGGAGGCCCAGGCGACGTGCGCTATAGGCCGCCAGCATGTAGCTCGCCAGCTTGCCGCGATCGATGAAGACGTTGTCGCGAGTGGCCACGCCGTCACCATCGAAGGCGGCGCTCGCCATGCCACCAACCTCGCGCGGATGCTCACCGAGGGTGAACCAGTCCGGGAACAGCGTTTCGCCGAGCTGGTCGCAGAGAAACGACGACTCGCGGTAGAGCGCGCCACCGGCGATGCTGTTGAGCAGGTTGCCGACCAGCCCGCGAGCCATGTCCGGCGCCAGCAGCACCGGGAACCGCCCGGTCCTGGGCCGCTGCCCGCCCAACCGGCTCAGTGTCCGCTCGGCGGCGCTGATACCCACCGACTCGGGGCTTGCCAGATCGCCGGCCCTGCGCGCCGTGGTGAAATCGTGATCGCGCTGCATGCCATCGCCGCTGCCACCGATCAGCAGACAGGAGAGCGAATGCCGAGTGCCGCGCTTGCTGCCCAGGAAACCATGGCTATTGGCGTAGACCGTGACCACCTCCGACGAGGACAGACTCGCCCCCTCGGAGTTGGTGATGCCAGTGCGCTCGCGGCCGGCGTTCTCGCAGCGCAACGCCAGCTCGACCGCCTCGTCGGTGCTCAGCGCCCAGGGATGGTGGAGGTCGAGATCCGGCAGCTCGGTCGCCATGAGCGACGCATCGGCGAGCCCCGAGGCCGGGTCCTCGCCGGTATAGCGCGCGATCGAGATCGCCTTCTCCACCACCGCACGAATCGAGGCGTCACCGGCGTCCGAAGAGGAGGCGTTGCCCTTGCGGTTGCCCACGTAGACGGTGACCGCGATGCCTTGATCGCGGGAGAGCTCCACGGTCTCGATCTCGCCCAGACGCACGCTCACGCCCAACCCCTGATCGACGCTGGCACCGACCTCGCAAGCGTCTGCGCCAAGTTGCCTGGCCAGTTCCAGCGCCATGCCGGCGCGCTCCTCGAGGCGCGATTGCTGCGCCTCGGCGTTGAAAGCTTGACTCATCTGAGACTCCTGATGCTTGAAACTCCGCCCACCGGGGATACCGATCGAGCGTAGCCTGGGTCGATTCGAATTCTGGACGTGGCTCTCTCCACGCCCCCGACCGACAAGAGGCGTTGGCGAGGCGATTCGCGCTGATATACTACGGCCCTCACTCGACGCATTGGGTAAACCATGGCTAACGATTCGGACAACGATACGGCTTTCGACCACGACGCACCTCCCAGCAAGAGCCAGATCAAACGGGAGATGCAGGAGCTGCAGGCCCTGGGCGAGCGTATCATCGCGCTGGACCCCGCCGTGCGCGCGCGGTTGCCGCTCTCCGAGGAAATGCTCGCTGCCGTCGAGGAGACCGGCCGCATCCGCTCCCACGAAGGACGCCGTCGCCACATGCAGTACGTCGGCAAGGTCATGCGCAAGGAAGACCGCGAGGCGATCCGGGCCGCCTTCGAGGAGATCGACCATGAGCATGTCCAGCGCAACGCGGCGTTCCACCGTCTCGAACGGCTTCGTGACCAGCTGATCGAGGACGATGACGCACTGGAGCCCTTCATCGAAGCGCACCCCCATGTCGACCGCCAGTCGCTGCGCCAATTGATCCGCAACGCCCGCAGCGAGAGACAGCGCGACAAGCCGCCCGCCAGCTCCCGCAAGCTGTTCCAGCTGATTCGCGATACCGCCGGCATGTGAGACCGGCGCGGCGCGCCTCGAAGGCGGGAGAGCGGCGCTGCGCGCCTGGAAGAGGGACGAAGGACCACATCCCCGGCCCCTCCCTTCTTAGGCGCTGGCCTTCCCTCCTGTTTCTTCACTCTTCCAACTAGGATTGCGTGCCACCGACGGTGATCTCGTCCAGCTTCAAGGTCGGCTGGCCCACGCCCACCGGCACGCCCTGGCCCTCCTTGCCGCAGATCCCGATACCGCTGTCCAGCGCCATGTCGTTGCCGATCATCGAGACCCGCGACATCGCTTCGGGGCCATTGCCGATCAGCGTGGCGCCCTTGACCGGCGCCGTGATCTTGCCATCCTCGATCAGGTACGCCTCGGAGGCCGAGAACACGAACTTGCCGGAGGTGATGTCGACCTGGCCGCCGCCGAAGCTGACCGCATAAATACCCCGCTTGACGCTCTTGACGATCTCCTCCGGGTCGTCCTGCCCCGCCAGCATGTAGGTGTTGGTCATGCGGGGCATGGTGACGTGAGCGTAGGATTCACGGCGCGCGTTACCGGTGGGCTGCATTCCCATCAACCGCGCGTTGAGCTTGTCCTGCATGTAGCCGGTGAGGATGCCATCCTCGATCAACGGCGTGTACTGGCCCGGCGTCCCCTCGTCGTCGATGCTCAGCGAGCCGCGGCAGTCGTCGAGGGTGGCATCGTCGACGACGGTGACGCCCTTGGCCGCCACCTGCTGGCCCAGGCGGCCGGCGAAGGAGGAGCTGCCCTTGCGGTTGAAATCCCCTTCCAGACCGTGGCCCACCGCTTCATGCAGCAGGATGCCCGGCCAGCCATTGGCCAGCACGATCGGCATCTGGCCTGCCGGCGCGTCGACCGCTTCCAGGTTCACCAGCGCCTGCCGCACGGCTTCCCTGGCGTAGGTGTCGGCGACGTTGTCGTCCCGCAGGCGCTGCATGGAGTAGCGGCCGCCGCCGCCGGCACTGCCGCGTTCGCGGCGCCCGTTCCTGGCGACGATCACATTGACGTTGAACCGCACCAGCGGCCGAATATCGGCGGCCAGCGTGCCGTCGCTGGCACACACGAGCACCACCTCGTGGACACCGGTCAGCGACGCGCTGACCTGGGTCACCGCGGGGTCGGCGGCACGTGCCACGCGATCCGCCTGCTTGAGCATCGCGATCTTCTCTTCGGCGCCAAGACCGCTCAGCGGATCGACACCCTGGTAACGAGACGTCGCGGTGGCGACCTGGATCGATGCCGGTTCGCGCCGCTCGCCGCTGCGCGCGATACCGGAAGCGGTGCGTCCGGTATCCAGCAGCGCATCCGGGCTGATCTGGCTGGAGTAGGCGAAGCCGGTCTTCTCGCCGGAGAGCGAGCGCACGCCGACGCCGCCATCGATGTTGTAGCTGGCATCCTTGACCTCGCCATCTTCCAGCACCCACATCTCGTGCCAGGTGCGCTGGAAGAAAAGATCGGCGTAGTCGATACCGACGCCCATGGCGTGGCCCAGGCCAACGCTCAACGATTCCACGTCCAGCCCGCCGGGGGCCAGCAGCAGCGTCGACGCCTGCTCGAGGGCGTCACCACTCGTCTGTTTCATCGGGCTCAGTGTCATTGGGCACTTTCCAGGTTGATGTTCGGCGAGGACCAGGGGCCCTCGATGCGATAGTAAATCTGCGTTGCCCGGTCGAGCCAGCGGCCGAACAGCTGATCGACGACGAACAGGCCGATACCGACCTGCGGGGCGCCGGCCATGACCGCGACCAGCGGCAGATTCTGACTCACGGGCACGGTGATCCCGAGGCGCTGGTCCAGCGTCTGCCGATTGAGATCGACGCCGCCGGAGAGCGTGAATCGAGTGGCGGTGCCGTCGATGACGATCGGCCCCTCGGTCTGCAACCGGCCATTGTACAGCGTAGCGCTGCCCTCGATGCTATTGAAAGACGTACCGCCGCTGGTGACATCGGAAAAGTCCAGCTGCAGGCGGCGCAGCACGTTGTCCAGGTTGAAAAGCCCGACCAGTTTGGCTCCCGATGAGTGGATCTGACGCAGCCGCCCATTCTCCATGGTCGCCTGAACCCGCCCCGTCGACAGCGGCAAGGCGAACTGCCATGGGGCCCCCGGCCAGGAGAGCTGCAGCTCAGCGTCCGCACTCTCGCTGGTGACCGGCACCTGCTGGTCCAGCGCCTGGAAGGCGCTCCCCACGTTACCGCCGGTGGCGTGCACCTGGACCCGGCTCAAGCTCGCATTGCCGGAGGCCTCCCACTCGAGCGCCCCGGACAGCTTCAGCTCGCCCAAGGTGAGGGTCAGCGGGTTGACGGCGAGGCGTCTCCCGTCGGCTTGCCAGGTGGCGTCCAGCGGACCGAATTTTCGCCCCTGGCGCTCGAACTGCGAGACTCGCACGCGGCCCGCCGGCACCTTGTCGAGCCCCGAAGGCATCGCCGCGGGATGAGGGGCGGTCTCGATCTCCTCCATCAGGCTCGATACCTGGCCCTGATCCGCCTCCTTCTCGGGCGTCAGCGCGTCCAGGTTGAGACGCTGCAGGTTGACGTCGATCGGCATCGCGGCGTCCGGCTGCCAGCTAGCCTCACCTGCGGCGATCTCGCCCGCCAGCGACAGTCGCCAGCCGTTCGACAACGGCGAGGCATCGGCCTGCAAGCCGCCGAGACAGCGACCATCCACCAGGATGCACGGCGTCGACAGCGCAATACGCTTGAGGCCGCCGCCGTCCTTGACGGGCTTCGCCTCGGGATTGCCGACATCGTCCTCGAGCGTCGTGCCAACGCGGTTCTCCACGGTAGACGCCGAATCGTCGGCCTCGAGCTCGCTCAGGGCCTTGACCCAACGCTGGGTGTCGATGCGGTTTGGCCGCCATAGAACGTACCAACCCGGCTCGCCGGGCCAGGCGGCCTGTTCGCCGGGCCACCCTTCCAGCCATACCTGCCCCTGTACCTGATCGCCCACGGTGCGCCAGCGCGCGTGCCCCCAGTTACCCAGTGTCACCCGGCCGGTGCCGGCGGCGATATCGGCATCGATCGCCAGCGACTCGCGGGACTGCGGCGACTTCCCGAACGGCGGCGGCAACTCGATTCCCAGGCTGTCGAGATCGCTGCGCACCGTGAGGCTGGCATTGTCCTGCTGGTCGAACGTCAGATTGGCCCGATAGGGGAAAAAGCCACTCAACAGGCCGCCGACGCGAGACAGCCCGGCCCAATCCAGCAGTCCCCGTCCCAGCGCCCTGCCTTCGAGAGCAATACCGCTGGGGCCGCTCTGGCGGCCGCCGATATTGAAGTGGGCGAGCACAGGCCCTTCGAAAGCCCTGGCCCCCAGATCCCCGGTGACATAGTCCTCGCCGTTGTCACGCCGATAGCGCAAGTCGCCGTTGATGCCACCGAGCGTCAGTTGCAGTTCGGGAAACGTCAATGACTCCGCATCGACCCGTCCCTGGACGTCGACCGCCATGTCGGTTTCGACGTCGCTGTCCTCGTCCATCGGCATGTCGAGACGGAGATTGGCACTGACCGAGCCCTCGCTCTGCCAGAGGCCGAAGGTCTTGCTCATGGTATCCAGCGGGGCGTGGGCGAGGAAGTCCAGCACGCCGGCCGTGCTGCCGTTGACGTCACCATCGACGTGCAGTGTCTTGTGGGCCAGCACAACGCTGGCATTGCGCGTCGTCAGGCCATGGCTGGTGGCATGCGTGATGTTCGCGTCCAGGTCCATGTTGTCCATCTGCAGATGACCGTAGACCTTTTCCAGCGCGGGCCACTCGGGCGCGTACTGGAGGCGCCCATCGGCCACGTCCAGCGACAGCTTGAAATAGTCGTCCGGGTTGACGAACATCTGGCCCTCCGGCGCCTCCTTGTCGCTCAGCGTGACGGAGAGTCCCAGCTTGCCCTGCTCGACGATGCCGCCGATGTCGCCGCCGAACCACTCCCTCAACTGCGCGTCGTCGATCACGCGGGTGGGCAGCCAGGAGAGTACCCGCGAGTTTCGGGCGTCGGCGTTGGCGAAATCGAGGTCGAGCAGGAAGGTACCGGGCTTGTCCTGGTCGTCATAGAGCGTCAGCCCGAATCGACCACTGGCGCTCGCGCCCCGCCATCCCGCCTTGAGATTCTCGCCGCTGACCACTGCACCCTGGCGGGTCAGTTCGAAGTCGACCTGGCCGCTGGCGCGGGAGATATCCAGCGGATCGGCGTAAACCATGGGAATCGAGAAGTGCGCCGCATCGCCGGCCGCGAAGGAGACCGTGCCGTCACGTCCTTGGTACGTCACCCAGGCATCGGCCGGCCCACCGCCGGGAATCTCGTTCCAGGCCGTGACCGAAGCGTTCTCGAGTGCGCTCTGGGCATACCATTCGCCATCTTCCCGCCCGACTTCCAGGCCGGCAACGTGACCGTGGGGGTCCAACTGGATCAGCGTCTGCGCAAGTTCGAACGGCAGTGGCAAGTAGCGCAAATAGTCGGTCATGCCGGCCAGGTCGAACGGTGCGCTGCGCAGCCGCCAGCCATCCTCGGTGGATTGGGCCTGCAGCTGCTGCGGCCACTCCACCGCCGCCAGGCCGGCATGAGAGACCCGCAAGTCATCCAGCCAGGCTCTCCAGCCTCCCTGGGCGTCGCGGTCCAATCCCGCCTCGAACCCGAGCCCACGCAGTGTCTCGGAGACTTCGTTGCGGGTGTCGTTGACCTGCAACCTGGGCACATCCAGGGAGAGACGGCCCTGGCGCAGTCCGCTGTCACGCCATTCGCCGCCCAGCGACGCCTGGCCGTCGATCTTCCCGATCGCCCTGGGGTAGCCCGAACTCAACGCGGCCAGTGACGGCGACAGTGCGCTCAGATCGAGCTCTGCGGCGAAGCGCGCCTCGGGATGCTCGTCGGTGCCGCCTTCCGCGGCTTGCGACCCGCTACCGCTCTCGATCGCCAGATGGAGGTGCCCCGCCTTCTCTCGCCCGGCGCTGAGCGTGGCCTGGATCGAGGCCTGGCCGTTCCGGCTGGCCAGCGTCAATTGCGAAACCGAGACGCTGGCCTGCTCGCGCTCGCCATGCAGGACCAGCGTGACGTTCTCGAGCCGGGCCTGCTGGCGCGTCAACATGCGCAACCAGCCATCGACATCGAGCGAAGACGACGACGAATCGTCGGTGCCACCGAACCAGCGGCTGCCCGCGCCATCCGGCCAGGCCCACTCGCCGTCATCCGTCTGATAGAGATGCAGGGTCAGGCCTCGAATCTCCGCCCCACGAATGACCGGTGCGCCCAGCCGCCAGCTCGCCAGCGTCTCGAGCCGCCCGGCGGCGTGATCCAGGTCCAGCAGCGGCTGACCGTCGCGGGTATCGAGTCGAAAGTCATTCAACGTCAGGCGGGGATTCAACCGATGGACCGCCAGGGAGAGGTGACCGAGCTTGGCGTTAGCGCCCAGTTGATCTTCCAGGGTCGAGGTCAGCCATGGACTCAACCGATCGATCTGCCAGGCCGCCAGTCGAACGCCGCTCGAAAGCACGGCGACGACGAGGGCAACCAGGGCGACCAGCGTCAGCAGCCAGCGCCACGTGGCACGCAACCGAGTCATTCGTGGACGACTCATCGGTTCACATCAGTACGATGTCGTACTGTTCTTGGGAGTAGTGTGCCTCGACCTGGAAGCGGATCGTCTTGCCGATGAAGGATTCGAGATCGGCCACCGCAGCGGACTCTTCATCGAGCAACCGATCGACCACCGACTGGGCGGCCAGCACCATGTAGGTCTCCGGCGAATAGGCACGCTCCTCGCGCAGGATCTCGCGAAAGATCTCGTAGCAGATCGTCTCCGGCGTCTTCAGCGATCCCCGCCCCAGGCAGGTCGGGCAGGGTTCGCACAGTGTCTGTTCGAGGCTCTCGCGGGTGCGCTTGCGGGTCAGTTGCACCAGGCCCAGTTCGGTGACGCCGGTCAGCTTGTTCTTGGCGTGGTCTCGCTCCAGCGACTTCTCGAGCACGCGCAGCACCTGGCGCTGATGTTCCAGCTCCTCCATGTCGATGAAATCGATGATGATGATGCCGCCGAGATTGCGCAGTCGCAATTGACGGGCAATGGCCGTGGCCGCCTCGAGATTGGTCTTGAAGATGGTCTCCTCGAGATTGCGGTGCCCGACGTAGCCGCCCGTGTTGACGTCGATGGTGGTCATCGCCTCGGTCTGGTCGATGACCAGGTAGCCGCCGGACTTGAGCTGCACCTTTCGCCCCAGTGCCTTCTGAATCTCGTCCTCGACGCTGTAGAGATCGAAGATCGGCCGCTCGCCGGGGTAATACTCGATCCGAGACTCCATGGTCGGCATGAACTCCCGGGCGAACTCCTTGAGCTTGAAGTAGTTTTCGCGGGAGTCGATGCGCACCTTCTCGATCTGATCGCGCATCACGTCGCGTAGCGTGCGGATGAACAGCGGAAGGTCGTCGTAGATCGGCGTGGAGACCTCGGCCGTGGTACGCCGCTCGGCCACCTTCTGCCACAGCCGCTGGAGGAAGACCATGTCGGCGAACAGCTCCTCCCGCCCCACGCCCTCGGCCGCCGTACGAATGATGAAGCCCCCGCTGTCGCCCGCTGGCAGCTCCGCCTTGCCGCTCTCGACCAGTGCCTTCAACCGTTCGCGCTCGGCCTCGTCCTCGATCCGCTGGGATACGCCGACGTGGGGTGAATCCGGCATGTAGACGAGATAACGGGAGGGGATGGAGAGATGCGTGGTCAGCCGCGCGCCCTTCGAGCCGATAGGATCCTTGGTGACCTGGACGATCAGGGACTGCCCGGCGTGCAGCAGATGACTGATCGACGCCGGCTCCTCGTGCGGTGCATCGGGAGGCAGCACTTCGTTGACGTGAATGAAGGCGGCCCGCTCGAGGCCGATATCGATGAACGCGGCCTGCATGCCCGGGAGGACCCGCACGACCTTGCCCTTGTAGATATTGCCGACGATGCCCCGGCGACGGCTGCGCTCGATGAAGGCTTCCTGCAGCACGCCGTTTTCCACCACGGCCACCCGCGTTTCCATCGGCGTCAGATTGATCAGTACCTCACCGCTCATGCGGGCATCCTTGTTGCGGGTTGTTCGAGCACGCCGGCGACATCCCTTGCCAGGGCGAGCGGAGCTGGCCTTGCGGGAATTATGGCACAGCCGTCCGGTCTCTCATAAGGCGCTCTGTCACGAGGCGCCACCGCTGGACCCGACGTCCGGCAACGCACCGCCCCACAGCGAAACACCTTGCGCGCGCAACAGGGCCGCCGTCTCGGCGAGCGGCAGCCCCACCACGGCGGAGTAGCTCCCCTCCAGATGTTCGACGAAGATCGAGGCCAAACCCTGAATCGCGTAGCCGCCCGCCTTGTCCAGCGGCTCTCCGGTCGTCCAGTAGGCCGCAGCTTCCGCTTCGTCGATGCGCCGCATGACCACGCGCGTGGAGACCCGGCTCTCGACCATTCCCAGAGGCCCCAGCACGGTGACCGCAGACAGCACGCGGTGCTCGCGCCCGGACAGCGTCATCAGCATCTCGCGGGCATGGGCCTCATCCTCCGGCTTGCCGAAGATGGTGTCGTCGCAGACCACGACGGTGTCGGCGCCCAATGTCGGCAAGGCACTACCCGCCTGGCCCGCCTCGGCCTTGTGGCGAGCCAGGCGAGAGACGAAATGTTCCGGCGACTCGCCATCCAGCCGGGACTCGTCGATATCGGACGGCGCGACCTCCACCGTGACGCCGATCGACGCGAGCAACTCGCGCCGGCGCGGCGAAGCCGAGGCCAGGCGCAGAACGGGGTCGGGTCGGGAAGCGGCATTCATGGGCAAATCCTCCGAGAGAGCTTGGCAACCACCGGCCGGCGACATCAACCGGAAGGCGCCGATCACGCAGCAGCACCGTTGCGAGACACCGGCTCCACGAATTAGCCGATTCCCAACCGGCGACGTACCACTTGCATCATGGTGAACAGCCACGGCCACAGCAGAGACCCGATCAGTGCGGGCAGCAGGAACTCGAGGCTCAGGGAGATCGGGCCGTAGATCGTGCGCAGCCACTGCTCGACCAGTTGCGCAATGCCCAGCAGAATGAAGACCAGCACCGCCTGTTGCCAGATCGAGTAGACGCGGAAGCGCTGATAGAGCAGCAGAAAGAGGTACGCCAGCAGCGAGAGCACCAGGGCGTTCTGGCCCAGCGGCGCCCCCTCGATCAGATCGAGCATCAGCCCCAGCACGAAGCCGTGCAGCACGCCGACGCGCTGCGGCGTGGCGACACACCAGTAGGCCAGCAGCACG